>DATCLD010000080.1:0-16385 GCA_036564115.1 Limnochordales bacterium | reverse complement strand
TCCAACAGGGCCTGCCCTTGGCCACCTGGCACGGTCGTCCCTTTGACGTGCGCATCCTTATGCAGCGGTCCCAGCGGGGGCAATGGGCCATGACCAAGATGTACGCCCGCATCGCGGCACCCGGCAGCTTCACGGCCAACTAGAGCCGCGGGGGCCAGGGCGCCAGGGCGGGGGCCCTCTTGCGCCGCATTTTTGGGGCGCGGGCTGGGTTGCTGCTCAGGCAGCTTTACGCGACCGGATTGGAGTGCGCGCGGGAGATCGAGCGGACCGTGAGCGGCACCGTGGGCGAGCTGGGGCTGGACTTGGGAATCGACCGGCTGGGGCGCATCTGGCTCATTGAGGTCAACTCCAAGCCGTTCCTGCAGATGACCCGGGAGGCGGGCTCGCCCCACATCTTGGGCCTGTCGGTGCAGCGGCCGCTGCGTTTCGCCCGCTACTTGGCCGGCTTTGAAAACGGCGGACCCGTCCAGGTCGCCGACGAAAGGGAGCGAGCGTGAGTATGGCGCGGGCAGTGTTGGGCATCCTGACGACTTACCCCGACGGTTCCTCGGTGCGGGGACCCCGCTGGCCCCAGTGGCGCACTTTCTCCGAGATCATCCGCGCCGGGCGCGAGCACGGGGTCTTGGTCTACGTGTTTTCTCCCGGCGGCGTCGACTGGCGCCGCCGGCAAGTGCTGGGCTGGCGGGTCAGCGCCCAGGGGCCCCGGCATTGGCATGCCCGCTGGTTTCCCATGCCGGACGTCGTCTACAACCGCGTGCCGACCCGTACCGCGGAAGGCAAGCCCTCCGTCCGCGAGTGCCTGCGCCGGCTCAGGCGTGAGCTGGACGGGCGCGTCTTCAACCCCCACTACCTCAACAAAGCCGTGCTCAGCCGGGCACTTGGCCGCGACCCAGAGCTGGCCGGCCATCTGCCGGCGACCATCCCGCTGCGGGACGGTGCCCGCCTGCGGCAGTTCGTGGAAGAGCACGGGCGGGTCTACCTCAAAGCCGTGGGCGGGAGCCTCGGCAACGGCACGATGGAGATCTCGCCCGGCGCGCGCGGTCGCTGGCGGCTGCGCTACAACCCCAGCTTCGGCCGCACCCGTACCGCCTACCTGCCGTCCTGGGACGCCTTGTGGGACGCGGTGACGAGGCTGGTGCGGGGCCGGCCGTATTTGGCCCAGCAAGCCATCCGGCTGGCGAAGGTGAACGGCCGGCCCTTTGACCTGCGCCTGTTGGTGCAAAAAGAACCCAGCGGCCAGTGGCGGTTTACCGGCGGCGCGGCCCGCGTCGCCGGCCCCGGGCAGATCACGACCCACGTACCCAGGGGCGGGCGACGCATGCCCATGGACGAAGCCCTGGTCACCGCCTTCGGCGACGGCGCGGCCCGGATCTTGAGCGCCCGGGCGGCCGCCCTGGCCGAGCGGGCCGCCCGGGCCATGGAGGCCTCACTCGGGCGCGACTTCATGGAAATGTCCCTGGACCTAGGAATCGACGACCGGCAGCGCCTTTGGATCTTTGAACTGAACTCCAAGCCGTTGCGGTTCGACGAGCGGGACATCCAGCGCCGCTGGGTCGAGAACCTGATTCAATACGTCACCGCGGTCGCCGAGGAGAGCCGGCCGCTCAAGGCCCGGTCCGCCGCCGCACGGCCGCGCCTAGAAGTGCCGGAACCCCGAATCCTCGAGCGGCCGCAGGCGGCCGTCGGGCTGGCGCACATGCACCCCGCGCCACTCATCGACGACCTCGCCGATGACGGTATAAGGGGTGCCTGAGCGGGGCAACACGTGGCTGCCTTCCCGCAAGGAGGAAGTCGTGAAGAGCAGCTCGTAGTCTTCGCCGCCCCTGAGGGCGAGTTCCGCCGGCTCCACACCCGCGGCCTCCGCCACCCGGCGCACGTCGTCCGAGATGGGCAGCGCGGCCAGATCGATGATGGCTCCGACCTGGCTCGCCGCGCACAGCTTGTACAAGTCGCCCGCGAGGCCGTCGCTCAGATCGATGGCGGCCGTGGCGATGCCCAGCCCCAGCTCCCGCCCGGCCTCAACCCGGGGCGTGGGACGCAGGAGCCTGTCCACAAGGCGCCTGCGGGTGTCCTCGGGTACCTGGAGGTCCGGGCGCTGCAAGAGGAGCAGCCCTGCGGCCGCCTCCCCGATCCGGTGCGTCACGCAGATCCGGTCACCGACCAGTGCGCCCTTGCGCAACAGCAGCCGCTGCTCCTCCACCTCGCCCAGGAGCGCGACGCTGATGAAAAGCACCGGGGCCCTCACGGTGTCGCCGCCGACGATGCTGGCGCCAAACGCGGCTGCTTCGTCGCTCATGCCCGCATACAGCCGATCGATCCAGTCGGTGCTCGTCCCCGGCGGCACACCCAGCCCGACGGTGGCAAAGGTGGGGATCCCGCCCATCGCGGCGATGTCGCTCACGTTGACGGCCATCGCTTTGCGCCCCAGGGCGTACGGATCGGTGTCGGGGAAGAAATGGACCCCCTCCACCAGCATGTCGGCGGTGAACAGGGTCCGGTACCCCGGCGGGCCAGCCAGCACCGCGGCGTCGTCGCCGATGCCGGCCAAGAGCCCTGGACGCCCCCGCTGGTAGCGGCGCAACTGCTCGATGAGGCCGAATTCGCCCAGTTCCTCGATGGGTCGACTCACGCCAGATCCCGGCTTCCCCGTTTTTCGAGGGGCACGCCCGCCCGGCACAAGGGGCAGTCGTCCGGATCCCAGGCGGGTGCCTCCAGGGAAAGCAAATATTCAACCCGCACGCCCAGGTCAAGCGCCCGCCCCCCGCTGCGGTCGGCCAGCACGGCCACGCCCACCACGTCCGCACCCGCCTGCCGGGCCACCTCCAGCACTTCCCGGACGGAACCGCCTGTGGTGACCACGTCCTCAACCACCAGGCAGCGTTCGCCCGGCTGGATGCGGAACCCGCGGCGCAAGGTCAACCGCCCGTCCTGCCTCTCGGCAAACACGGCCCGAGCTCCCAATTGGCGCGCCATCTCGTAGGCCACGATGATGCCGCCCACCGCCGGCCCCAGCACCACCTGGACGCCCTCGCCCCGAAACCGGTCGGCCAAGGCCCGCACCACCGGCTCCGCCAGGTCCGGTCGCTCCAGCAGCCGGAACTTCTCCACGTAGGTGTCGCTGTGCTGGCCGGAGGTGAGCAGGAAGTGTCCCTGCAAGACGGCGCCGCTCTTGACCAGCGTCTCCATCACTTCAGTCCCCGTCACCCGAAACCCTCCCTGTCTGCACCGCCGCCCGCAGCTCCGCCCGCATGCGGAGAGCCGCCCGGCGGGCGGCGGCCGCATAGTCGTCGGCGCTGCCCGGGTCGTCGGGATGCTCGAGACGCCACGCGTACTGGATCGCCCGCGCGGCGTTGACGAGCGCCCCGCGGCCGTCGGGAGCGAAGGCGGCGGCGGCTTCTGTCGCGCCCGCGCCCTGCGCCCCGTACCCCGGAACGAGGAAGAGGACACCGGGAAGCTGCCGCCGCAGGCGCGCCGCTTCCTCCGGCCCCGTCGCGCCGACCACGGCCCCTACCGGACCGTACCCATCCGCCGTCGGCATCCCCTCGTTCCAGCGCATCACCAGCTGTCCCACGCGCTCGGCCAGCGTCGTTGGCTTCTCCCCCATCCCCACCGGCAGATCCTGCAGCTCCGCGCCCGACGGGTTGGAGGTCCGCACCAGCACGAAGATGCCTTTGCCCCGCTCCCGGCAGGCGGCCAGGAACGGCTCCAGGCTGTCGGTGCCCATGTATGGGCTGACCGTGAGCGCGTCGGCCTCAAGCCCTGAGGCGATGTCATCAAGCCCGCCACACGCGCCTTTCCCGCGAGCGCCTGTGTACCCCAGGTACGCCCGGGCGTAGGCTTCGGCCGTAGATCCGATGTCGTGGCGCTTCCCGTCCGCTATAACCAGAAGCCCTCGTTCCCGGGCGTAGGCCATGGTTTCCTCCAGCGCCCGGATGCCCGGCCAGCCCAACTGTTCGAAAAAGGCCAATTGCGGTTTGACCGCGACCGCGATGTCTGCCACCGCATCGATGATGAGGCGGTTAAAGGCGGAAATCGCCAGAGCGGCGGCCTGCCTCGGGTCGGAGCTTTGCCTGCGGCCCCAGGCGATCAGGTCCGGGGGCAACAGCTCCGGCCGGGGGTCGAGGCCAACGACCACCGGCCCTCCTTTCTCCGCCGTGGCCGCGAGCACCCGCGCCGGAAACGACTCCATAGTCTTCACACCAACACCCTTCCCTGCTGAACCACCCAGCGCCCGTCCACCATGGTGGCTACCGGCCATCCCTTGAGCCTCCAGCCGGCCAGCGGCGTGTTGCGGCTGCGGGAATACCCTTGCTTGGGGTCGTAGACCCGCTCGCGCTCCGGATCGATCACGGTGATGTCGGCCGGAGAGCCCGGCGCGAGGGTGCCGCCCGGCAGTCCCAGCACCCGGGCGGGATGCCAGCTCAGGCGCGCGATCAACTCGTTCAAGGACAAGGAGCCCGCGGCGACCACCCGCGTCAGGAGCAAGGGCAATGCGGTTTCCAGGCCGATAATGCCAAAGGGCGCCCGGTCAAACTCCACCTGCTTGTCCTCTTCAAGATGCGGCTCGTGATCGGTGGCGATGCAATCGATGGTGCCGTCCCGCAAACCCTCCAGCAAAGCCTCCACGTCGGCGCTTGTGCGCAGAGGCGGCCGCACCTTCCAGTTGGCGTCGTCGGGCTGCACATCGGCATCGGTCAACACCAGGTGATGCGCCGTCACGTCGGCGGTCACCGCGACGCCCCGGGCCTTGGCCGCCCGGATCAGCGCTACGCTGCCTGCGGTGCTCACATGGGCGATGTGCAGCCGCGCCCCCGTCAGTTGGGCCAGCATCAAATCGCGGGCGACGACGATCTCCTCGGCCGCCGCCGGGATGCCGGCCAGGCCGTTGATGGTCGAGTAAAGCCCCTCGTGCATGACGCCGGGGCCCGCCAAGTCGGCGTCCTCGCAGTGGACCATTACGGGCAGCCCGACCATGCGGGCGTACTCCAGCGCCCGCCGCATCACCCCGGCGCGCGCCAGGCTGCGGTCACCGTCATAGAGGGCGACGGCCCCTGCGGCCTTGAGGTCTCCCATCTCCACCAGTTCATCGCCGGCGTATCCTTTCGTAACAGCCGCCAGGGGGTACACCTTGACAACGCCGTCCTGCCGCGCCCGCTCCCGCACAAAGCTCACCCAGCCGGCGTTGTCCACAGCCGGCTCGCGGCCCGGGCGGGCACAGACCGCGGTGAAGCCGCCGGCGGCCGCGGCCCGGGTCCCGGAGGCGATGGTTTCGGCCAGTTCTCGCCCCGGCTCGCCCAAGTGCGCGCGGAGGTCGATCAGGCCAGGCACGACCACCTTGCCCTGGCAGTCGACGACCTCACCCGCGCCGGACAGGTCCTGTCCCAACTCGACGACGCGGCCGTCGGCCACCAGCACATCCAGCACCGCGTCGATCCTTTGGGCAGGGTCCACCACCCGCCCGCCCTTAAGCAGCCACCGCATCGTGCCGGCCTCCCGTCACGAGGTAAAGTACGGCCATGCGGACCGCGACGCCATTGGTGACCTGGTCGTGAATGCGGGCGCGCGGATCGTCGACGGCTTCCTGCACGATCTCGACACCCAGGTTGGCTGGGCCGGGGTGCAGGATGAGCGCATCCGGGCGCAACCGCTCCAGGCGCTCCCGGGTCAGGCCGAAGTAGCGGGTATATTCCCTCAGGCTCGGAATGAGGGCCGTAGGCTGGCGTTCCCGCTGGATGCGCAGCACGTTGACCACATCGGCCTCCGGCAACACCCGGTCCAGGTCGTAGCTCACCCGCACGCCCAACTCTTCAAGGCCCGGCGGCATGAGCGTCGGCGGGCCGACCACCGTCACCCGTGCCCCCAGCGTCCGCAATCCCCAGATGTTGGACCGGGCGACCCGGCTGTGCAGGATGTCGCCCACGATGACGACGTGCAGGTCCGCCACGGTGCCCTTGGCTTCTTGGATTGTGAAGAGGTCGAGCAGCGCCTGAGTGGGGTGCTCATGCATGCCGTCGCCGGCGTTGACCACCGCCGCCCGGATGGAGCGGGCCAGGAGCGCCGGCGCCCCGGCCGACGGGTGGCGGATGACGACGATGTCGGCGCCGAGGGATTCGAGGGTCTTCGCGGTATCGGTCAAGCTCTCGCCTTTCACGACGCTGGAGGTCGCCACCGCGATGTTGACCACGTCGGCGCTCATCCATTTGCCCGCAAGCTCGAAGGAAGTGCGGGTACGGGTGCTGGGCTCATAGAAGAGGTTGACCATCACCTGCCCCCGCAACGTGGGCATCTTCTTGACTTCCCGGCTGAAGATGTCCTTGCAGGCGGCGGCTGTGCTGAGAATCTGCTGGATATCGGCCGCGGACAAGTCCCGCATGCGGATCAAATTCCTGCGTGCCAAACCCACGCGGTTCCCCTCCCATCTATGCCCGCCCGGCGCCGGCGGCAAGCCCCGGCTAGGCTTGCGACCGGCACCGGGTCCAGCAGGCGGGACGGCGCTTCACGACCCCGTAACCGCCGCCCGTTCGGGCGCGCCGCTGGTGTTTTCGACCGCGGCCGCCTCAGCCTCGGGCAGGAGCAGGTTGAGGATGACCCCGATGGTCGTCGCCAGGGCCATGCCGTGCAGCTCAAAGGGCCCCAGCTTGATGGCGGCGCCGCCGACCCCGACCACCAGGATGACCGAGGCGATGATGAGGTTGCGCTTTTGCGACAGATCAACCCGGCTTTCCACCAGGGTGCGGACGCCGGAGGCGGCGATGGTGCCGAAGAGCACGATGGCCACGCCGCCCATCACTGGCGCCGGCACGGTTTGGATCAGCGCGCCGAGCTTCGGGACAAAGGACAATCCGATGGCCATGGCTGCCGTGAGTGCGATTACCCTGACGGCAAACACCCGGGTGATGGCCATGACGCCGACGTTTTCGCCGTAGGTCGTGTTGGGCGGGCCGCCCACCAGGCTGGCCAGGGCCGTCGCGAGGCCGTCGCCCAAGAGCGTTCGGTGCAGGCCCGGTTTCTCATAGAAGTCCCGACCGATGACGCGGCTCAACACCAGCACGTCGCCCAGGTGCTCGGCCATGGTGACGACGGCCACCGGGGCCATGACCGTGATGGCGCCGAGGTGAAACCGGGGCAGCGTAAAGTCAGGCACGCCGAGCCAGGCAGCTTCCCGCACAGCGGAAAAGTCCACGATGCCCAGCAAGTAGGCGGCGATGTAGCCGCCCACGACGGCCACCAGCACCGGGATCATGGAAAACCAGCCCCGCAGGAGCAAGGCCGCTCCGATGGCCAGGGCCAAGGTGATGAGGGCCGCCTGCACGCCAGGATCCGCCAGCGTCACGTTGTCGCCGACCAGCCCCGCCATATCCAGGGCCACCGGGGCCAGTCCGAGACCGATGACCATAATGACCGGCCCGATGACCACCGGCGGCAGGAGGCGCTTGAGCCAGCCGACGCCGCTCACCGCGATGCCGGCTGCGACCACTGCGTACACAAGCCCGGCCGCGAAGGCACCGCCCAGGGCGTACGGCAGTCCCCATTGGGCGATCGAGAAGCTCAACGGCGCGATGAAGGCAAACGAAGAGCCCAAGTAAGCCGGGACCTGCCCACCTGTAATCAGGATGAAGAGCAGCGTCCCGGCTCCCGAGGAAAACAGGGCAACGGCGGGGCTCATGCCGGTCAACGCCGGCACCAGCACCGTCGCGCCGAACATCGCGAACAAGTGCTGCAGGCTTAAGGGCACCAGTTGCCCCAGCGGCAAGCGCGCGTCAACGTCAACGACCTGCGGTTTCATCGGGTCGCTCCTCCCTTGGTTTCCGCTTCATCCACAGGCGCCTGGATGACGACCTCGTCGCGCCCGTCGATCTCCTCAAGGCGCACGGCCACCACTTCCTGGCGGGACGTCGGCAGGTTCTTCCCGACGAAATCCGCTCGGATGGGCAGCTCCCGGTGACCGCGGTCCACGAGCACCGCCAGCTGGATCCGGTCCGGCCGGCCGAGGTCGATGAGGGCGTCCAGCGCCGCCCTGGCCGTGCGCCCGGTGTAGAGCACGTCGTCCACCAGCACGATGGTGCGGCGTGTGACGTCGTAGGGGATGTCCGTGCGCCGCACGATGGGCTGGTGTGCCACGGTCGTCAGGTCGTCGCGGTATAGGGTGATGTCCAGCACCCCGACCGGCACCCGCACACCCTCGATCAGGCGGATCTGCTCCGCGAGCCGGCGGGCCAGTGGCACGCCGCGGGTGTGGATCCCGACCAGGCCCAGGTTTTCCGTGCCGCCGTTGCGCTCGAGCACCTCGTGGGCGATGCGCACCAGGGCGCGCCGCAAGGCAGGCCCGTCCATCACCTGGACCTTGTCCACCAAAGCCACGTATCCCACTCCCTTCCGGCAGGCACAAAAAAACTTCTTACCGGTACCGGTAAGAAGTCGTCCACACGCGCCGCGCGGGTCCGCGCGCATCCCGCGCCGTTACCTTTGCACTTGTGGCGGCTCCTTACCGGCCTCACGGGACCGGTTTAAAGGTGCCTTGCCTGTTTGTCCCAAGTTTAGTGGATGCGGCCGCCCGTGTCAACCACCATCAACGACCTCTACGCGGTGGCCGCTGCGCAGATCGCGCAAGACCTTTTCCATATCCGGCGGCAGCGGCGCCGTAAAGGTCATCCATTGGCCTGTGCGCGGATGGCGGAAACTGAGCCGGCGGGCGTGCAGGCACTGTCCCTTCAGGTTCCACGGGCAGCGGCGGGGGCCGTAGACCGGATCGCCCACCACGGGGTGGCCGATGTGCGCCATGTGCACCCGGATCTGGTGTGTGCGGCCCGTCTGCAGCTTGGCGCACACGTATGTGTATCCGGGAAACCGTTCCAGCACTTCAAAGTCCGTGACCGCCGGCCGGCCGCCCGGCACCACGGCCATCCGCTTGCGGTCCACGGGGTGGCGCCCGATTGGTGCATCGATCCGGCCGCGGTCAGCCCGGAGCCGCCCGTGCACAATGGCCACGTACTCCCGCACGGCTTCCCTGGCCTGGATCTGTTGGGCCAGGGAAATGTGGGCATGATCGTTTTTGGCCACGACCAACAGGCCCGAGGTATCCTTGTCCAGCCGGTGGACGATGCCCGGGCGCTCCTTGCCGCCGATGCCCGAAAGGTCCGGGCAGTGAGCCAAGAGGGCGTTGACCAGCGTGCCCGCCCGGTTGCCCGCCGCTGGGTGAACCACCATCCCCTGCGGCTTGTTGACGACGATCACGTCGTCGTCCTCGTACACCACGTCCAGCGGAATGGCCTCAGGCTGCGCCTCTGCCGGCTCCGGGGGCGGGATGGAAACCGTCACCCGCTGGCCGGGCCGCACTCTGTGACTGGCGGCAGCCGGCCGCCCGTCCACCTGGACGAGGCCGGCGTCGATCAACCGCTGGACAAAGGCGCGCGACGGCCCCACCCCTACGGCCGCCAGCCAGCGGTCCAGCCGCTCGCCTGGGGCGTCCGCGGGCACTACCAGCTCTTTACGCTCCACCTTGGCTCTCCCTCGGCCCGGCCGCGTCGCGCCCGAGCAAGACGAACCAGGACAAGATCGCGACGCTCGCGACGATGGCTATGTCCGCCACGTTGAACACCGGCAGGACGCCCAGATCGATGAAATCGACGACCGCGCCGCGCCAGAGGCGGTCGATAAGGTTGCCGGCTGCGCCTCCCAGGCCCAGGCCGACCGCGAGGCGCATGCCTTTGGGCAGCCGCTGGATGTCCCGCCGCCGCCACCAGGCAAACAGGAGCACACCGATGGCGCCCAGGCTGAGAAACACTTGCTGGTAGGGGAACAGACCGAAGGCGGCACCCGGGTTGTGGACCCGGGTCAAGTAGATGAGCCCCGGCAGCACCGGGTGCCGGATGCCCGGCGCCAGCTGGTAAACGGCCCACCACTTGGCGGCCTGGTCCACCAGCACCACCGCGAGTCCCACGGCCACCATCCGCACCGGCGCGGGACCTCCCGTCAGGATGCTTCCCAAATTCTAGCACACGGCGGGAAGCCCAACAACCGGGGCCGCCGGGAAGCCTAGCTCATCTCTTCAGGCGCGTCCTGCGGGCTGTTGGACGTGCCGTGGCGCGCAACTTCCTGCCAGGCGTCGGCACCGTCGTAGGCCGGCCCGCCCCGGCTGCTGCGGCCGAAAGGAGGCGAGAGCAGTTCTTCCTCAGGCGGACGGCGCCGGCGCAGCGACCCGGGCGGCCCGCTGTCCCCGCTGCCGGGGCCGCCCTGCCCACCTTGCTCCAACGCCGCGGCGCACTCCACACACCGGGTCGCGGAAGGCACAGCCAGAAGGCGCCCCATGGGAATGGGGCGCCCGCACTCCTCACAGACGCCGTAGGTGCCTTCCTCGAGACGCTCGAGCGCCCGGTCCACCTGGGCCAGCAGGCGCAAGGTGTTTTGCTGGAGGCCGAGGTCCACCTGGCGGGCCGCGACCTCACTGCCGAGGTCGGCCGGGTGCTGGTCGTAGGTGGAGAGCTCGCCGATGCCGCCCGTTTCAGCGTCCATCCATCCGGAGCTCTCCAACGCCGCCAACGACGCCCTCAGCCGGCGCTGCTCCTCGAGCAGCCGGGTCTTGAACGTCTGCCGATCGCCTGGTCCGAGTCCCAACAGGGGCCGCCCTTTCCGTCGCGGCGATCCAGGAGCTTTACGGGCCGGCCAGCTCGCCCTGGACGATGCGGGTGATCTCGGCCACAAACTCACCGATGACAGGCAGGTTGAGCATGGCCAGGCGCCCCAGCACCCACAGGAAGAGGGCCCCGATGATGGTGAACCCGACCGCAATGCCGAAGCCCCGGGCCACGCCCGAAGCGAAGCTGAGGAAGATCATCCGCCGGGGCGAGCGGTACAGCTCGACGAGCTCCGCCACGCTGTTCCGCTCCAAGAGGGTCAACAGTCCCTCCAGGCGCACCAGCAGCTTCTCCACCAGCTTCCGGCTGACAGCCTCCCGCATCGCCGCCGCTCCGATCGCCGCGGTTTATGGCTTGCGCCCTTGTAGGATTCCCCTCAGGACTCAGCTCCCATGCCCGTAATCGCGCTCGACCACCGTGGCGCAGCGCTCGCACAGCTGCGGATGCCGCGCCTGCGCGCCCACGGTTTCCGAATACCGCCAGCAGCGGGCGCACTTCTCGCCGGGAGCGCGCACGACGACGGCCGCCGCCCCGCTGCCCTCGTCCAACGCACCGGCAGGCACAGCCGTCCCCGCGGGGTGGATCCGGACCGCCGAGACGATGAACGCCTCCATCAGCTGCTCGGCCGTGAAGCTGCCGAGAAGCGTCGCCGTCGCCTCATTGGGGTACAGCTCCACAGCGGCTTCGGTCGACGCGCCGATGAGCTTTTCGTTGCGGGCGTTCTCCAACGCCTTGGTCACGGTGCGCCGCACGGCCAGGAGCCGCTCCCAGCGCTCCATAAAGGCCTGCTCCGCGGGCGTTTCCGCAGGCGGCTCCGACCACGTGGTCAAGTGGACGCTCTCCTGCTCCCGGGCGTGCTCGGGCAGGTGCTGCCAGATCTCATCGGCCGTATAGGCCAGGACCGGCGCGATGAGCTTGGTCAGCGTCACCAGGATCTCATACAGCGCGGTCTGAGCCGAGCGCCGCTGGCTGGACGCGGGCCCTTCACAGTACAGGCGGTCCTTGAGCGCATCGAGGTAGAAGCCGCCCATGTCCACCGCGCAGAAGTGGTGCACCTGATGGAACACCACGTGGTACTCGTAGTCGCGGTACGCCTTGATGGCGCGCCGGGCAAGGCGCCTAAGCCGCAGCACCGCCCAGCGGTCGATCTCCGCCATGGCGTCAAAGGGCACGGCGTCCTTGACCGGGTCAAAGTCCGCGATGTTGCCCAAGAGAAACCGGGCCGTGTTGCGGATCCGCCGGTAGACTTCGGCCAGTTGGTTGAGGATATTTTCCGAGATGCGCACATCGCCCCGGTAGTCGACGGAGGCCGCCCACAGGCGCAGCACGTCCGCCCCGTACTTCCCCACCACCGCCTGGGGCTCCACCACGTTGCCCAGGGACTTGGACATCTTGCGGCCTTCCTCGTCCACCACGAAACCGTGGGTGAGCACGGAGCGGTACGGCGCGTCGCCCCGCGTGGCCACCGCCGTCAGCAGCGACGACTGGAACCAGCCCCGGTGTTGGTCGCTGCCCTCAAGATACATGTCGGCCGGCCACCGCAGTTCGGGCCGCTCGGCCAGCACCGCCGCGTGGGACGAACCCGAGTCGAACCAGACGTCCATGATGTCCTTTTCTTTGTCAAACGCGGTGCCGCCGCAGTTGGGGCATGCCTTGCCGGCGGGCAGGATCTCACTGGCTTCCCTCTTGAACCAGGCGTCGGAACCCTCCCGCCGGAACAGGTCCGCCACCGCGGCGATGGTTTCCTCATCGATGAGATGGTGGCCGCAAGCCTTGCACGTAAAGATGGGGATGGGCACGCCCCAAACTCGCTGCCGCGAGATGCACCAGTCGGCCCGCTGCGCCACCATGTTGGCGATGCGCTCTTCGCCCCAGGGCGGGATCCACCGGACGCGACCGATGGCGGCCAAGGCCGCCTCGCGGAAACCTTCCACCGACGCGAACCACTGCTCGGTCGCCCGGAAGATGACCGGGTTGCGACAGCGCCAGCAATGGGGGTATTGGTGATCTACGTCGGCGCGCTTGAGCAGGCGCCCGTTCCGCTCCAGGTCCGCGATGATGGGCCCGTTGGCCTCGGACACCTTCTGGCCGGCGTACGGCCCGCCTTCAGCGGTGAACCGCCCGCTGGAGTCCACGGGCGCAAAGACCGGCAGCCCGTAGCGCATGCCCACCTCGTAGTCCTCGAGGCCGTGCCCCGGCGCCGTGTGCACGCAGCCGGTCCCCTGTTCCAGCGTCACATGCTCGGCCAGGATGATAGGGCTTTCCCGGTCAAAGAGCGGATGCCGTGCGACGACGCCTTCCAACTCCCGTCCACGGAAGCGGGCCCGCACCCCACGCACCGGTAGGCCTACGGCTTGCGCCACCTGCTCCATGAGGCCCTCAGCCATGAGCAAAAGCCCCCGGTCCGTCTCCGCCAGGACGTAGGCGAACTCCGGATGGAGGGCGATGGCCATATTGGCCGGGATCGTCCAGGGCGTCGTCGTCCAGACCGCGACGGCGCTGTCCGCAGGCACAAGGCCCTTGCCGTCCACGACGGGGAAGGTGAAGTAGACCGACGGCGAGCGGTGGTCTTTGTACTCGATCTCGGCCTCGGCCAGGGCGGTTTCGCAGTGGGGACACCAGTAGACGGGCTTCTTGCCCTTGTAGATGTAGCCCCGCCGGGCCATCTCGCCGAAGACTTCCACCTGCCGCGCTTCGTACTCGGGCGTCAAGGTCAGGTAAGGATTGTCCCAGTCGCCCCAGACACCCAGGCGCCGGAACTGCTCCCGGTGCACGTTGACGTAGTGAAGGGCGTACTCCTTGCACCGGCGCCGGAACTCCACCGGGTCGATCGCGTGCCGGTCGATGCGGTGGGCGGTGATGATGGCATGCTCGATGGGCAGCCCGTGCGTGTCCCACCCCGGCACGTAAGGGCAGCGGTACCCATCCATGCTGTGGGAGCGGATGACGATGTCCTTGAGGATCTTGTTGAACGCTGTGCCGATATGGATGTCGCCGTTGGCGTAGGGCGGCCCGTCGTGCAAGATCCAGAGCGGCCGGTTCTGGGCCCGCCCCAGCTCCTGGAGGCGCTGGTACAGCTTCCGCTCTTCCCAGCGCCGCAAAAACTCCGGCTCCCGCTGGCTCAGCTGGGCGCGCATGGGGAACTCGGTGCGCGGCAGCTGCAGCGTCTTTTGGTAGTCCACGTTCTTGTCCGCGTCCATGCAACGACACCTCCCGAACGTGTCCGCCCGCTCCCCACCGGCGGCCAAAGGAGTAAAAAAAGACCCGCCCCTGAAAGGGACGGGCAATCTTCCCGCGGTACCACCCTTATTGAACGCAAGGCCCCTCGTGGCCTTGCGTCCCACTCGTGCGCCGATAACGGCGGCAGCCGGCCCAGTCTACTCGCCCTACGGCTTTCGGTGGGCAGCTCCGGGGTGATCTTCAGCGGGCGGCGGACCGCCGGGCTCCCACCCACCCCGGCTCGCTTGGGCCTCCGACCCCGCCTACTCTCCCCATCATCGCCCGATCGTGCGTGTTGCTCGCACGGGCAAAAGGCCCGTCAGTTGTCCTGCGGCTCTCCCGCACCGGCCGCTTCCCCGGCCAACGCGGCGTCCGGCGGCATCGCTTGGTCCTTGCCCCGGCCCGGCGCGGCGGTCAGATGCACGACGATGTAAAGGGCGCTCAGCGTCAGGGCGACAGCGCAGACAATCTTGCCGATGGGCGATGCCGGGATGACGACCAACGCCCAGGCGAACATCGCGTAGCCGAAAATCAACCCAAGGACCGTGATGATAAAGGACAAGTCCATCCGCTCAAGCAGCGAGGGCTGGTGCACCACGACCTCGCCGCTCGGCCCCGGCCTCACCTGCACCTGCCCCACGCGCCGCAGGCCCGCCGGGTCCAGCGAGGCCTGGCTAAAGTCCAAGGTCGCCGTCGCACACCCATTCGGGCATTCGTACCGCCACACGTTGTAGTACAGCACAGCGCGGCCCTGAGCGTTGACCCCCCGGTAGGTCGTCAACTCCGCCTCCATGCGCGCGCCGCACGCCGGACAGTGTCTCCTCCGGGACAAGGCCCTCCACCTCACGCGTTACGCAGTGGCAAAATCCCCGTACATAGCACTATTACTACATTTGCGGGCCCTTTGTCAACCGCACCCAGCCGCACGCGGACGGTCCCCGGCCGCCTGCGGCCGGGGTCCTCCATTAATTGGGTGCGACGGCGCATATCCCGTCGGCCCACCTTTCGTGCCGGGCCGACCGGTTTCTCCCCGCCTATGACCTGGGCGGCGCCTGGGACGCCAACTCGGCCAAGGCCGCGTCCACTTCCCGGTACAACTCAATGAACTCAGGCGACGAGCGGTCCATCTCCAGGAGCTCCAGGAACTGGGCCTTCACCTGCTCAAGACGCGCCTCGTCCAGCTGGACCTGGCCGGCCGCGACTGCCGTGCCCATGGCGAGCACCCCCGCGCCACGGATTTCCTACGCCCGCGCTATTAGAGGTTAGCTTTTCCACACGTTCCGAGGATATCCTCTATTTTGGCCAACGTCTTGGCTGAATTCCTGGCGTCCGTCTCAGACCGGAAACCCTGGCTTCCGTCTTACACCGGGGGTGCTGGCTCCCGGACACCTGCAAGGCAGCGTCTGAGCGTGTCACCGCGCAGGCCTCTCCGCATGGCTTCCAGCGCCAGCGCGTCGGCAGGCTGGACGTTGCCCAGGTTGACCTCCGGTCCAAAGCGGAGCAGCAGCGCCTGCTGCTGGTGGGCCTGGGGCGCTTCCCACATGACGCCGTCCGCTCCCTCAAAACCGGCGGCGATGGCCTCCAGCAGAGTCTCCCGGATCTGCCCGCCCGCGTCGTAGATGCCCACGCCGCGCCCGGAATCCCGCCCCTCGACGATGACGACCTCAGCGCCCGCCGCACGGTCCGCCGCCGCCTGCTCCCACACGTCCTCAGGCACCAAAGCACGGCCAGGCTCCTTTTTTCCTATCTCCGCGAGCACGCCCAAACCCATGTCCCTGGCCCGCCGGATAAGGTCGCGGCGCACAGCCGGCGGCAGATCGATGGTGCCGTCCGAGACTTCTACATATGTAAAGCCGAGACGCGCCGCCGCCACGAGGAACTCCTCGACGGCGCCTTGATAAACGGCCACCTCAAGCAGCGTCCCGCCCGGATATACGTGTACCCCCGCCTCCCGCACGATGCGGATTTTCTCGGCCAGCACCTGCACAGGGTACAGCAGGCTGGTGCCGAAGCCGAGCTTGACAAAGTCAATGTAGCCGGCGGCCACGGCCATCAGGTCCCGGGTGGCGGCGACGCCAAGGCCCTTGTCGATGACCATCGTGAGCCCGCGGCGGCGAGGCTTCGCTTCCCGCTCGGAGATGGGGTCGCTCAGCGGATGCCATGCCTCCATCAACCAACGTGCCTCCTCTTCTCAGCGCGGTTTTCTTAAGGAAACCGCGGCGAAGCCTTGCGGCTGAATGGGCGCCAGGACAAACGTCCTAACGAATTTGCGTAGCAATGTATGTCCCAGAGCCGAATATTGCCACGGGTCCTTTGCAAGTGCTACACTGGCAGAGGTGCCGGCCTTTTCCGGGCCACCGTCCCTGTACAACTTTTCACGGAGGGATTCACCTTGACGCGCAGGCCACGGCCAAAGATCACCATTGTCGGCGCAGGCAACGTCGGGGCCACCGCTGCCCACTGGGCGGCCGCGAAAGAGCTGGGCGACATCGTACTGGTAGACATCGTGGAAGGCGTGCCCCAGGGCAAGGC
>DATCLD010000079.1:0-4819 GCA_036564115.1 Limnochordales bacterium | reverse complement strand
GCGACGGCTGGCAGGACAAGGCAGGCGTCATTCACGTGCACTCCCGCTATTCGGACGGCCGCGGCACGGTGGAAGCCATCGTCCGGGCCGCTGAGCAGGCGGGGGCGGAGTTCCTGATCCTCACCGACCACGATACCCTGGGCGCGTTGAGAGACGGCAAGGAAGGCTGGCACGGCCGCACGCTGCTTTTGGTCGGGACCGAGGTTTCCCCCGACGACGGCAATCACTACTTGGGCATCGGCGTCCATACCGAAGTGCCCCGGGACGTACCCCCCGGCGAGTACATTCGCGCCATCGCGGACCAGGGCGGTCTCGGCTTCATCGCGCACCCCGACTACCCGGCGCAGGAGCAGTACCCGCTCAAGCGGTTTCCGTGGCACGACTGGTCCGTGAGCGGCTACACCGGCATGGAAATCTGGACCTACACGGTCGACTGGTTGACGGGGGTCACCACAGTCTGGCGCCTGATCAAAGCCCTGGCCGCGCCGCTGAGTTTCGTCGACGGGCCATTCCCGGAAACGCTGGCGCGCTGGGATGCGCTACTGAAGGCGGCGTGGGCCCAAGGCCGGCGGGTGGTGGGAATCGGTGCCCAGGACGCGCACGGGATCTTGTACTCGTACCGCCGCATGTTCCGGGCCGTGCGCACCCACATCCTGATCGCCGGCGGCTGGCGGCACGACGCGGAAAAAGACAAGGCGCTGGTGCTGGAGGCCTTGGGGGCGGGCCGGGCGTTCGTGGCCAACGACCTGCTGCACGATGCGACGGGCTTCCGCTTTACGGCCGAACGAGGCTCCCGCCACACGCCAATGGGCGGCGTGCTGGCTGTAGGCGACGGCGTGTGGCTCAAGGCGCAGGCGCCTGTGCGCTGCCGGCTCACGTTGCGGACGCCGGACGGCATACTCGTTGAAACCGAAGGGGAAACCCTCGCCCACCGGGTGACCGAGCCCGGCGTCTACCGGGTGGAGGCGCGGCTACTGTACAAGGGCACCTGGCGGCCGTGGGTATTCACCAATCCCATTTACCTGCGCTGAAACGAAGGAACTAGTTGGCGGCCCAGCCTTTGCCCGCCTCGCCGTCGTCTTCCGTGACGAACCGGATGGTGATGGTGTCGCCGCTGCGCACCGGCGCCGTGTAGCCGGCGGGCAAGCCGCCCACCAAAAGGAGCAGGCGGCGCCCCTGGAGGATGGCGTCCTGGCCGATGCCTGCGTAAGGGAGCAGCTGGTAGAGGGGCACGGAGCCGGCGGTGGCCACCTCGAGCCAGTCCCCGTCGGACACCGGGTCGTCGAGGGCGGCGGGCGCCCCGTTGCGGAGAATCTCCGCCGGTGCCTTGACGGTCACCGGCTCGCCGTTGAGGATCACGTGCAGCGTCCGCTCGGCAGACAACCCCGCTGCCGCCAGCGCGTCCGCGACGGTGACGGTGCGGGCGGGCTCCCAGTCCCACCGGTCCCCGTCCCGCACGGGATCGTCGGGCTGGGCGGGCTCGCCGTTGCGCAACAAGCCCCCGCCCGTCCTGCACGTCACGGGCCGGCCGTTGACGAGGCAGCGCACGTCCCGGGACGGCAGCCGGCGGCCAAAGGCCTCCAAAAGCTCGGCGGCGGTGCGGGGGTATCGGATCTCAATCTCGTCCCGGTCCTGCACCTGTTCATCCAGGTCCGCGGGCTTGCCGTTGCGCCGCACGAGCACCGGCAGCTCCTGCCACGTGTTTTCAAACTGGATGCGTACGGGCTGGCGCTCGCCGCCGTTCTGCTGCTCCGCGAGCCACCGCTCCACCAAGGTCCGCACGAAAAGGACGGGCGGCTGGCCATCGCTGGCTTCGCCGAGCTGCACCTCGTCCTGGTTCTTGAGCACGGTGTCCAGGGTGGCCGGCTCGCCGTTGACGTACACCGAGGCGGCGGTGCCCCGGGTGCCGGGGATGACCTGCAGCTCGCCGTTGACGGTGATGGTCAGGCCGCTGCCCATGCGCCCCGTGAGCCGGTGCAGCGGCAGCCCGGCGATGCGGGCCGCCTCTCGCACGGTGCACCGGTCGGGGAGGAAGAGGCATACCGGCCGCCCGTCGACCCGCACCCGCACCGGCGGCAGCTGGTTTCCCCGTACGCTGAGGAGGGCGATGCCGAGGGCGGTGATGACGTCGGGCCCCTGCAGCTCCTCGCCGCCGGTAGCCGCCCGCACGGCGCGGCGGTCGCGGATGGATACCCGGGCTGTGGGCATGTCCAGGGCGGCCGCGAGGGCCTCCACCAGGCCCGGCGTTTGGCTCCCGCCCCCGACCAGCAGCACCGCGGCGGGCGGAGCGGTTCGCCACTGGTGGATTTCGGCCGCAATGCGGGCGGCC
The DNA here is from genome assembly GCA_036564115.1 of Limnochordales bacterium. Lineage (GTDB taxonomy): Bacteria > Bacillota > Limnochordia > Limnochordales > ZCTH02-B6 > ZCTH02-B6. The sequence continues at coordinate 2,490 of DATCLD010000079.1, read as the reverse complement.
AGCCGGCGGGTGGCGTCTTGTGTGATCTCCTTGAGCATCGGGGCCGTGAGCTCGACGGTTTCCCCGAGGACGTTTTCCACGACGGTGCTGCCGCCTAAGGAAACCGCCCGCTTGGCCTGCTCGGCCACGGCGAAGTCCAAGAGGAGCTCATTGGCGATGACTTCGGTGATGGCATCGCCCGCTTCGGGAACCATGGCGTAGGCCTGGACGGTGCCTTCGCCGGTCATGGCGATGTCCGACGTCCCGGCCCCGATGTCGATGAGCACCAGGTTCAGATGGCGCATGGTGTCGGGCACCAGCGCCTCCAAGGCCGCGATGGGCTCAAGGGTCAGCCCCGCCATCTCGAGCCCGGCGTAGGCCAGGGCTCCTTCGAGGGAATCCACCACGGTGCCCGGCAGGAACGTGGCCAGCACTTCTACCGCCAGGTGGCTGCCCCGCTGGCCAACCAGCTTCCCGATGGGTTCGCCGTCCAGCCAGTAGTTGGTCGCCGTGTGGGCGATGCAATAAAAGCCGTGGGCGGCGGAGTGCTTGTCCAGCGAGGAGAGGAGGGACAGCTGCGCGTTGGCCACCGCCTCCCACTCCAGCATCCGGTTCATCTCGTCGGTGACGAGCACATGGCTGGTGTGGGATTGCTCGGCGTGCCCGCGCACCGTGCGCAACGCGCGCCCGGCAGCGGCGATGTGGGCGTGGGTGAACGTGACGCCCAGGGCGGCTTCCAGGCGCTCCTTGGCCTGGCGCAAGGTGCGGCCGACGGCCGGCACGTCATGCACCTGCCCATCCCGCATGGCGCGGCTGGTGTGGCGTAAGAAGCAAGACGCCAGGACTTCGACGCCGCTGGGCCCATCGCCGGGCTTTTCGCGGATGGCGAGGGCCAGCACCTTATGGGTGCCGATGTCGAGCACAAGGCGGGGCGCTGCCGGCGCCGCGGCCGGTTCCATGGTATCACCTTCCAAACAGCACTATTTTCTTAGGTGCGGCGCAATGGAGATCCTGCGTGGCTGCCGCGCCGCTGCGCAACCCGGTTGGGGGCCGGCCAGCCGGCTCCGGGTGGCGGACGGGCAGCAGCGAATGGTAAAGTTACTATGAAGTGGCTCGGTGAAGCGGTCAAGGAAGTGGCTCGGTAACGCGGCCAACCGGCTGGCCAAAAGGGCGGGCTGGACGCGAACGCAGGATGGAGGGCGTGTCTTGGGCGGTTGGGAATGGGCCGCTTTTGCGGCCGCCTTGATCCTTATGCTCCTTGGGGTGGCGGGCACGGTGGTGCCGGCGCTCCCGGGACTCCCCCTCATTTGGCTTGCTGCCCTGGGCTTTGGGGCGGTAAACGGGTTTGAGCGGGTCGACGGCACGTTTCTCATCATCCTGCTTGTCGTGACCATCGCCGCGGAGGCCTCAGACCACTTGGCCCGGGTGTGGGGGGCGCGCCGCTACGGCGCGGGCAAGGCAGGCGCCTGGGGAGCGGTCATTGGCACCTTCGTTGGACTGTTTTTCTTGCCGGTGGGGCTGCTTGTCGGGCCGTTTTTTGGGGCGCTGGTGGCGGAGCTTTTGGCCGGGCGGACGCTGCACGAATCGGTGCGGGCCGGCTGGGGAGGCCTCGTGGGCACACTGGGCTCTATGGCCGTGAAGTTTGTAGTGGCCTGGGGTATGATGATTGCCTTTGTCGTCAAAGTGCTCTAGCGGTTGTAGGGATCCAGCGCGGATTGATCGGCAAGCGGAAGCCCGGGTCCGGGGGTGGCCAGTGAGGAGCGGCACGATCCGTTCCTGACGGGCCACCCCCTTTTTCGTTAGAAGATGCTGCGGGCTGGTGGCGAGGGTCTACGAGGCCGGGCCGAAAGGCATACCTCTCGCCCTCTCACATGTCTAAAAGTGAAAAACAGAACTAACAAGATGAGGAAGGAGCTATAAAAGGTCGGTGGAATATTGAAAGCGGAGATATGAGAACCATTTTCATACAGTGAAAAGTATGGCGAACAGAGAAGGTTCCGTCCCTGCAAACCGCAGCATTGAGCGGGCTATACGGCTGCTTGAGGCGTTAGCTTTTGAAATGCCCAACGGCGAAGGCTCCGTGTCCGGCTTGGCCGCCCACTCCGGGCTCCCGGTGCCAACCGTGTTTCGGTTGCTAAAGACACTGGAGGCTCACCGCCTCGTGCAGCAGGACGAGACCACCAAGATGTATCGTCTCGGCTCGCACCTGCTGACGCTGGGCCTGCAGGTGAGCGCCGCAGCGGACCTGCGGCGGGAGGCGGTCCCCATCATGACCCGCCTTGTCGAGCAGACCACGGAGGACTGTTATCTCACCGTCCCGGACGGCTATGACGGGGTCTTTTTGGAGATGGTGGGTGGTTCGCAGCACCTGCGGATCGTGGAGCGCCTGGGTGCCCGGGTGCCCCTCCACTGCGGCGCGACCCGCAAAGCCATCTTGGCCTTCATGCCGCCGGCGTTCATCCAGGACTATCTGCGGCGGCCCCTCAAGCGGTACACCGAGCACACCACAAC
>DATCLD010000078.1:0-22211 GCA_036564115.1 Limnochordales bacterium | reverse complement strand
CCGTCAGGGCGACCTCCACCTCCAGCTGAAACCGGACGAAGGCGTCCTCCGACAAGTACCGGCGCAGCTCGGCCGCGAGTTCCGGGTCGCTCACCTGGTAACGATGGTCCAATGGGCTGATGTTGGCAAACACGTACGCGTCCACGTAGGCTGCTCCTCCTTCGCCAAGTAAGTTCCTGGCCCGGGCGGCGATCCCTTGCAGGCCAGGCTGCAATCCTTGCCACAGGACGTGTCCCCTGGCCCCCGCACTTGCATCCCCCCGCCGTCCCGCATATTGTGGTACCACCGACCACGCCCGACGCGGGGAGGTTCTCCCCTTTGCGCTGCCTCGTGCTTATTGGGGACCGGGCGCCCCACCCGGCCTTGGCCAAGCGTTTGCCCGGCTTTGTCTTTTCCCAGGACCTCCAGCCGGCGGACTGGACGTGCGTTTTTCGCTGGGGCGCCACCCACGGGCGCGACGACGGCCTGTGGGTCGTCAACGCCCGGGAGGCCATCCTGAACGCCAGCGGTCCCGACGGCGTCGCGATCCTGCGGTTGAACAACATCCCGGCCGCTCCGGGCGTCGAACCCCGCTGGCGCGTGCACGTCTTTGACCTGCGCACCCTGGCCGTGCTGCAATGGTACGGGCGGCGCCTGCGCCACGCCTTTTCCGGCGGCGCGCGCCTTTTGGCCCGCCTCCGCCACCTGGGCCGGCGGGCGTGCTATGCGCTGGGGCTCCACTTCGGCGCCGTGGACATCGGCGTCACCTCTTCAGGCCAGCTGGCCGTCGTGCGGGTCGTGCCCGCGCCGTCCCTGGACGCCCGCCTGGCCCGCCGGTGGGCCCACGCCATGGAAACCTACGTGGCCGCGGTGACCGACGCCTGCGCGACGGCGGTGGGCCAGAGCCCCGGCCGCGAAGTGGTCCTTGGAGCGGACCCAGAGTTCATCCTGCGCAGCCGCATCAGCGGCCGCACGGTGAGCGCGTCCCGCTTTTTCAGCCGGTTTGGGACAGTAGGACTCGACCGCGCCTGTTTCATGCGCAACGGCTCCCTCATCTACCCCCTGGCCGAAGTCCGGCCTGACCCAAGCCCAGACCCGCTGCAGCTTGTGGAAAATTTGCGGCGGGCCATCGCCCGGGCCGCCAGCATCGTGCGGGGCTACCGGATCAATTTTGAAGCCGGCGGCACGTCGCTCAGGCGCTTCACCATCGGCGGCCACGTCCACTTCAGCAACATCCGGCTTACCACCGACCTGCTGCAGGCCTTGGACAACTATTTGGCCCTGCCGGTGCTGTTCCTGGAGAACCCCAAGAGCTCCCGCCTGCGGCGGCCCCGATACGGTTTTCTCGGCGACTGGCGCTCGCAGCCGCATGGGGGCTTTGAGTACCGCACCCCCGGCAGTTGGCTCATCTCCCCCCAGTACGCGCAGGCGGTGCTGTGCCTGGCCAAGGTGGTGGCGACCGACTACCCCCTGCTCCGCCGCAACGTCTTTTTGTCGCTGGCCAACCAGCGGGCATTCTACCAGGCCGACAAGCCGGCCCTGCGGCCATGCTTCCTGCAGATCTGGCGAGACCTCGAACAGGCGCCCACGTTCCAGGAGTTCCGGCAGCACATCGAGCTGATCCGCCAGATGGTGGCCGAGGAGCGCCGGTGGAACGAACGGGTCGATTTGAAGCGGCGGTGGCTGGCCGGCTGAACCGGAACACCCTCCGCCCCGCCTCCATAACATACACCAAGGTCCAGCCAGGAGGAGGAGAGTGGTAAGCTCATGAGCGCCTTGCGGGAGATCTTTGTCAAGGCGGTCTGCGCGCGGGGCAAGCGGGGCTTTGTGCGCACCCACCGTTTCCGGACGAAATACCATCCCGAGGACCTGCTCGGGTGCCGCATCACCAACCACCGGGTGACGGCGGTGTTGACCAGTGGCGGCGCGGTGGCCGTGCAAGGCTCCTACGACATCCACGTCTGGTACGCCTACACGGGCACCGGCGACGGGGGCGACTCCGGGCGCGGCCGGGTCCATACGGCGGTTGCGGTCCAGTCGGTGGAGTTTGACGAGCATTTACCGGTGCAGTATTTGACCGGCTCCGCCGGTGCGGTGCTCCACCCTGAGTGCCGCGTGGCGTGCACCCGCCAGCCGCGCGCCCGGGAGATCGCACTGGACGCGGACGGCGTCGTGCAGGTGCTGGTGGAGGACGGGTACGCGGCCGAGGTCATCGGTGAAACCACGCTGTGGGTGCCGGTATACGCGGGCGTCGGGTCCGGCGGCGACGACAAGAAGACGCTTGAACTCTGGGAGATCATGGACAGCGAGCTCGACGACGAGTTCGACGACGACCTGGGCGACGACGAGCTGGACGCGGGCGTCGACGACGAGCTTAAAGAGGAAGTCAGCCGCTGACCCCTGCCGGGTGATCACGAGCCCCCCTCCGGGGGCTCGACCTTTGCGCGGGAGTCCGCACGGGAAAGGGGACTACCCTCAGCATGCCGGTTGTCCACCCCGTTCTCATCGGCGCGACGCCGCACGCCACCCGCCGGGAAGTGTTCGTGCCGGCCTCCGTGGCGGCGCGACTCCGGCTCCCGTCCGGAGAGGTCCAGATCGGCGCAGGGCTCCTGAGCCAGCCGGCGCGGGCGGTGGTGGTACCCGACCGGCCGGGGCGGGCGACACCCCAGGTCGTCATGGATCCGGCCCTTCTGGACGAACTGCACGTGCCCCACGGGACCCGCCTGCACCTGCGCTTTGATCCCGAACGGCGGATGCTGCACCTTGGGCCCTTCGTCGGGATTCTCGCCCTGCGGGTGCGCCGCGGGCCCCTCTACGGCGAACATGACCCCTTCTTCCGCGCCCTTACCCGCTGGGGCGAACGGCTGGCCATCGGCGCCTACATGTTCGCACCCAGGGACGTGAACTGGGAGCGCCGCCTAGTGCACGGCTACACCTACAGCGGCCTGTGGCCTTTGGGCCGCTGGCGGCGCGGCGTGTTCCCGTTTCCGGACGTGGTGTACGACCGGATCCAGACGCGGCGCACCGAGTGGAGCGCGCCATACATGCGCTTCCGGGAGCGGCTGGCCCGGCACGTGCCGGCTTGGTTCAACGAGACCGGTTTCTTTGACAAGTGGCGCATGCACCAGGAGCTCTCCAAAAGCCCCGCCCTGGCGCGGCTTCTGCCCCAAACCGAGCGTTACAGCAACCCGGCGCAGCTGGAACGCTTCTTGCGCGCGGGACGGGCGGTGTTTCTCAAGCCCATCGGCGGCAGCCTCGGCCTCGGGATCGTGTGCGTGCGCCGCACCGCTAGCGGCTATAGCCTGGCTTTCCAGCTGAAAGACAGGGTCGTCGTCCAGCATGTGCCGAGTCTGGCCCGGGCGGCGGCTAAGGTCGACCGGGCCATTCGCGGCCGTCCCTACATCATCCAACAGGGCCTGCCCCTGGCCACCTGGCAAGGCCGTCCCTTTGACGTGCGCATCCTCATGCAGCGGTCCCAGCGGGGGCAATGGGCCATGACGAAGATGTACGCCCGCATCGCGGCACCCGGCAGCTTCACGGCCAACTTGAGCCGCGGCGGCCAGGGCGCCAAGGCGGGAGCTTTCTTGCGCCGCATTTTTGGGGCGCGGGCTGGGCTGCTGCTCAGGCAGCTTTACGCGACCGGATTGGAGTGCGCGCGGGAGATCGAGCGGACCTTGAGCGTCACCGTGGGCGAGCTGGGGCTGGACTTGGGAATCGACCGGCTGGGGCGCATCTGGCTCATTGAGGTCAACTCCAAGCCGTTCCTGCAGATGACCCGGGAGGCGGGATCGCCCCGCACCCTGGGGCTGTCGGTGCAGCGGCCGCTGCGTTTCGCCCGGTACTTGGCCGGCTTTGAAAACGGCGGGCCCGCCCAGGCCGCCGACGAAAAGGAGCGAGCGTGAGTATGGCGCGGGCAGTGCTGGGCATCTTGACGACTTACCCCGACGGTTCCTCGGTGCGAGGACCCCGCTGGCCCCAGTGGCGCACGTTCTCGGAGATCATCCGCGCCGGGCGCGAGCACGGGGTCCTGGTCTACGTCTTTTCTCCCGGGGGCGTCGACTGGCACCGCAGGCAAGTGCTGGGCTGGCGGGCCAGCGCCCAAGGGGCGCGGCACTGGTACGCCCGCTGGTTTCCCATGCCGGACGTCGTCTACAACCGCGTGCCGACCCGTACCGCCGAAGGCAGGCCGGCGGTCCGCGAGTGCTTGCGCCGGCTCAGGCGTGAGCTTGACGGGCGCGTCTTCAACCCCCACTACCTCAACAAAGCCATGCTCGCCCGGGCTCTCGGCCGCGACCCGGAACTGGCCGGGCATCTACCGGCGACCATCCCGTTGCGGGACGGTGCGCGCTTGCGGGAGTTCGTGGAACAGCACGGACGGGTCTACCTGAAAGCCGTGGGCGGGAGTCTCGGCAACGGCACGATGGAGATCACGCCCGCCGGGCGCGGCCGCTGGCGACTGCGCTACAACCCCACCTCGGCCCGCACCCGTACCGCCTACCTGTCGTCCTGGGGCGCCCTGTGGGAGGCGGTGACGAAGCTGGTGCGAGGCCGGCCGTACTTGGCCCAGCAGGCCATCCGGCTGGCAAAGGTGAACGGCCGGCCCTTTGACCTGCGCCTCTTGGTCCAAAAGGAGCCCGGCGGCCAGTGGCGGTTTACCGGCGGTGCGGCCCGCGTGGCAGGCCCCGGGCAGATCACGACCCACGTACCGCGGGGCGGGCGACGCATGCCCATGGACGAAGCGCTGGTTTCCGCCTTTGGCGACGGCGCGGCCCAGGCCTTGAGCGCCCGGGCGGCCGCCTTGGCCGAACGGGCCGCCCGGGCCATGGAGGCATCGCTTGGGCGCGACTTCATGGAAATGTCCCTGGACCTGGGGATCGATGACCGGCAGCGCCTGTGGATCTTTGAACTGAACTCGAAGCCGCTGCGCTTCGACGAGCGGGACATCCAGCGCCGGTGGGTCGAGAACCTGATTCAATACGTCGCCGCCGTCGCCGAGGAAAGCCGGCCGCTTGCGCCCCTGTCAGCCTCCGCACGGCCGCGCCTAGAAGTGCCGGAACCCGGCTTCGGGCAGCGGTCGCAGGCGGCCGTCGGGCTCGCGCAAGTGCACCCCGAACGACTCATCCACGATCTCGCCGATGACGGTGTAAGGGGTGCCTGAGCGGGGCAACACGCGGCTGCCTTCCCGCAAGGAGGAAGTCGTGAAGAGCAACTCGAAGTCTTCGCCGCCGCTGAGGGCGAGTTCGACCGGATCCAGTCCCGCGGCCTCCGCGACTCGGCGCACGTCGTCCGAGATCGGCAGCGCGGCCGCATCGATGATCGCCCCGACCCGGCTCGCCGCGCACAGCCTGTGCAGGTCGCCCGCGAGGCCGTCGCTCAAATCGATGGCGGCCGTGGCGATGCCCCGCCCCAGCTCCCGCCCGGCCTCGACCCGGGGCGTGGGACGCTGGAGCCGGTGCACGAGGCGGGTGCGGGTGTCATCGGGTACCTTGAGATCCGGGCGCTGCAAGAGGATCAGACCTGCGGCCGCCTCCCCGATCCGGTGCGTCACGCAGATCCGATCACCGACCAGCGCGCCCTTGCGCAAGAGCAGCCGCTGCTCCTCCACCTCGCCCAAAAGCGCGACGCTGATGCAGAGCACGGGGGCCCGCACAGTGTCGCCGCCGACGATGCTCGCGCCAAACTCGGACGCTTCGTCGCTCATGCCCGCATACAGCCGCTCGATCCGATCCACGCTCGTCCCCGGCGGCACGCCCAGCCCGACGGTGGCAAAGGTCGGCGTCCCGCCCATGGCGGCGATGTCGCTCAGGTTGACGGCCATCGCCTTGCGCCCCAGGGCATACGGATCGGTGCCGGGGAAGAAGTGGACCCCTTCCACCAGCATGTCCGTGGTGAACAGGGTCCGGTACCCCAGCGGGCCGGCCAGCACCGCGGCGTCGTCGCCGATGCCGGCAAAGAGCCCCGGCCGGGCCCGCTGGTAGCGGCGCAGCTGCTCGATGAGGCCGAATTCTCCCAGTTGCTCAATGGTCCGGCTCACGCCACATCCCGGCTTCCCCGCTTTTCAAGGGGCACGCCCGCCCGGCACAAGGGGCACGCGTCCGGGTCCCACGCGGGTGCCTCCAGGGAAACCAAATACTCGACCCGCACGCCGAGGTCAAGCGCCCGCCCGCCGCTGCGGTCGGCCAGCAAGGCCACGCCGACCACGTCCGCGCCCGCCTGCCGGGCCACCGCCAGCACTTCCCGGACGGAACCGCCGGTGGTGACCACGTCCTCGACGACAAGGCAGCGCTCGCCGGGCTGGATGCGGAAACCGCGACGCAACGTCAACCGTCCGTCCTGCCTTTCGGCGAACACGGCCCGGGCACCAAGCTGGCGCGCCATCTCGTAGGCGACGATGATGCCGCCCACCGCCGGCCCCAACACCACCTGGACATCCTCGCCCCGAAACCGGTCGGCCAAGGCCCGCACCACCGGCTCCGCCAGATCCGGGCGCTCCAGCAGCCGGAACTTCTCCACGTAGGTGTCGCTGTGCTGGCCGGAGGTGAGCAAGTAGTGGCCCTGCAGAAGGGCGCCGCTTTTGGCCAGCGTCTCCATCACTTCATTCCCCGTCACCGGAAACCCTCCCCTTCTGCACCGCCGCCTGCAGCTCCGCCCGCATCCGCAGAGCCGCCCGGCGGGCGGCAGCGGCATAGCCGTCGGCGTTGCCCGGGTCGTCGGGATGCTCCAGACGCCACGCGTACTGGATCGTCCGCGCGGCGTTGACGAGCGCCCCGCGGCCGTCGGGAGCGAAGGCGGCGGCGGCTTCTGTCGCGCCCGCGCCCTGCGCCCCATACCCGGGCACGAGGAATAGGACACCGGGGAGCTGCCGCCGCAGGCGCGCCGCTTCTTCAGGCCCCGTCGCGCCGACTACGGCACCCACCGGACCGTAGCCATCCGCCGTCGGCATCCCCTCGTTCCAGCGCATCACCAGTTGCGCCACGCGCTCGGCCAGCGTGGTTTGATCCTCCCCCATTCCTACCGGCAGGTCCTGCAACTCCGCGCCCGACGGGTTGGACGTCCGCACCAGCACGAAGATGCCCTTGCCCCGCTCCCGGCACGCGGCCAGAAACGGCTTTAAGCTGTCCGTGCCCATGTAGGGGTTGACCGTGAGCGCGTCGGCCTCAAGCCCCGACGCGATATCGCCCAGCCCGCCGCTCGCGCCACTCCCGTGGGCGCCTGGATACCCGAGGTACGCTCGGGCGTAGGCTTCGGCCGTAGAACCGATGTCGTGGCGCTTCCCGTCGGCGATGACCAGGAGTCCCCGTTGCCGGGCGTAGGCGATGGTTTCCTCGAGCGCCCGGAGGCCCGGCCAGCCCAACTGCTCGAAGAAAGCCAGCTGCGGTTTGATCGCCACCGCGATGTCCGCCACCGCATCGATGATGACGCGGTTGAAGGCGGAGATCGCCAGAGCGGCGGCTTGCCTCGGATCGGCGCTTTGCCTGCGGCCCAAAGCGATCAGGTCGGGGGGCAACAGCTCCGGCCGGGGGTCGAGGCCGACGACCACCGGCCCGCCTTTGTCCGCCGCGGCCGCGAGCACCCGGGCGGGGAACGACTCGGTGGCCTTCACGGCAACTGTGGTCTTCACAGCAACACCCTCCCCTGCTCAACCACCCAGCGCCCGTCCACCATGGTGGCTACCGGCCATCCCTTGAGCGTCCAGCCGGCCAGCGGGGTGTTGCGGCTGCGGGAATGCCCGCGCTTAGGGTCGTACACCCGCTCGAGCTCCAGGTCGATCACGGTGATGTCGGCGGGAGATCCCGGTGCGAGGGTACCGCCCGGCAGTCCCAGCAGCCGGGCGGGGTGCCAGCTCAGGCGCGCGATCAACTCGCTCAAGGACAAGGAGCCGGCAGCGACCACCCGCGTCAGGAGCAAGGGCACCGCGGTTTCCAGGCCGATGATGCCAAAGGGCGCCCGGTCAAACTCCACCTGCTTGTCCTCTTCCAGATGGGGCGCGTGATCGGTGGCGATGCAGTCGATGGTGCCGTCCCGCAATCCCTCTAGCAATGCCTCCACGTCGGCGCTTGAGCGCAGAGGCGGCCGCACTTTCCAGTTGGCGTCGTCGGGCTGGACATCGGCATCGGTCAAGACCAGGTGATGCGCGGTCACGTCGGCGGTCACCGCCACGCCCCGGGCCTTGGCCGCCCGGATGAGCGCGACGCTCCCTGCGGTGCTCACATGGGCGATGTGCAGCCGCGCGCCTGCCAGTTGGGCCAGCATCAAATCGCGTGCGACGACGACCTCCTCCGCCGCAGCGGGGATGCCCGCCAGGCCGTTGACGGTCGAGTAAAGCCCCTCGTGCATGACGCCTGGACCCGCCAAGTCGGCGTCCTCGCAATGGACCATCACGGGCAGCCCAACCATACGGGCGTACTCCAGTGCCCGCCGCATCACCCCGGCGCGCGCCACGCTGCGGTCGCCGTCATAGAGGGCGACGGTCCCTGCGGCCTTGAGGTCTCCCATCTCAACCAGTTCCTCGCCGGCGTACCCTTTCGTCACGGCCGCCAGGGGGTACACCTTGACAACGCCGTCCTGCCGCGCCCGCTCCCGCACAAAGCTCACCCAGCCGGCGTCGTCCACGGCCGGCTCGCGGCCCGGGCGGGCACAGACCGCGGTGAAGCCGCCGGCCGCCGCGGCCCGGGTCCCAGAGGCGATGGTTTCGGCCAGTTCCCGCCCCGGTTCGCCCAAGTGTGCGCGCAGATCGATCAGGCCGGGCGCCACCACCTTGCCCCGGCAGTCGACGACATCGTCCGCGCCGGACAGTTCCTCTCCCAGCTCGACGACGCGGCCGTCGGCCACCAGCACATCCAGCACCGCGTCGATCCCTTGGGCGGGGTCCACGACCCGCCCGCCCTTAAGCAGCCACCGCATCGTGCCGGCCTCCCGTAACGAGGTAGAGTACGGCCATCCGGACCGCGACGCCGTTGGTGACCTGGTCGTGAATGCGGGCGCGTGGATCGTCGACGGCTTCTTGCACGATCTCGACACCCAGGTTTGCCGGACCGGGGTGCAGGATGAGCGCATCCGGGCGCAAGCGCTCGAGGCGCTCCCGGGTCAGACCAAAGTAGCGGGTGTATTCCCTCAGGCTCGGGATGAGGGCCGCGTGCTGGCGTTCCCGCTGGATGCGCAACACGTTGACCACATCGGCCTCCGGCAGCACCCGGTCGAGGTCGTGGCTCACCCGCACGCCCAGCTCTTCAAGCCCCGGCGGCATGAGCGTAGGCGGACCGACCACCGTCACCCGCGCCCCCAGCGTCCGCAAACCCCAGATGTTGGACCGGGCAACGCGGCTGTGTAAGATGTCGCCTACGATGACGACGTGCAGGTCTGCCAAGGTGCCTTTGGCTTGTTGGATTGTGAAGAGGTCGAGCAGCGCCTGCGTGGGGTGCTCATGCATCCCGTCGCCGGCGTTGATCACCGCTGCCCGGATGCAGCGGGCGAGCAGCGCCGGCGCGCCGGCCGACGGGTGGCGGATGACGACGATATCGGCGCCGAGGGCTTCCAGCGTCTTCGCGGTATCGGTCAAGCTTTCGCCTTTCACGACGCTCGAAGTCGCCACCGCGATGTTGACCACGTCGGCGCTCATCCATTTGCCCGCCAGCTCAAAGGAAGTGCGGGTACGGGTGCTGGGCTCATAGAAGAGGTTGACCATCACCTGCCCCCGCAACGTGGGCATCTTCTTGACTTCCCGGCTGAAGATGTCCTTGCAGGCGGCGGCTGTGCTGAGAATCTGCTGGATCTCAGCCGCCGACAAGTCCCGCATGCGGAGCAAGTTCCTGCGTGCCAAACTCATTCGGTTCCCCTCCCATCCCTGCCCGCCCGGCGCCGGCGGCAAGCACTGGCAAAGCTTGCGACCGGCTCCGGGTCCGGCAGCCCGGACGGCTTTACGATCCCGTGACCGCCGCCTGTTCCGGCGCGCCGCTGGTACTCTCGGACGCGACCGCCTCAGCCTGGGGCAAAAGCAGGTTGAGGATGACCCCGATGACCGTGGCCAGGGCCATGCCGTGCAGCTCAAAGGGCCCCAGCTTGATGGCGGCACCGCCGATCCCGACCACCAGGATGACCGAGGCGATGATCAGGTTGCGCTTTTGCGACAGATCAACCCGGCTTTCCACCAGGGTGCGGACACCGGAGGCGGCGATGGTGCCGAAGAGCACGATGGCCACGCCGCCCATCACGGGCGCCGGCACGGTTTGGATCAGGGCGCCGAGCTTCGGGACAAAGGACAAGCCGACCGCCATGGCCGCTGTGAGGGCGATGACCCTGACGGCATACACCCGGGTGATGGCCATGACGCCCACGTTTTCGCCGTAGGTGGTGTTGGGGGGACCGCCCACCAGGCCCGCCAGCGAAGTCGCGAGGCCGTCGCCCAAGAGCGTCCGGTGCAGGCCCGGTTTCTCATAGAAATCTCGACCGACGATGCGGCTCAGCACCAGCACGTCGCCCAAGTGCTCGGCTATGGTGACGACGGCCACCGGGGCCATAACCGTGATGGCGCCGAGGCTAAACCGGGGCAGCGTGAAGTCGGGCACGCCGAGCCAGGCGGCTTCCCGCACAGCCGAGAAATCCACGATGCCCAACAAGTAGGCGGCGATGTAGCCGCCCATGACGGCCACCAGCACCGGGATCATGGAAAACCAGCCGCGCAGGAGCAAGGCCGCGCCGATGGCCAGGGCCAAGGTGATGAGGGCTGCCTGCACGCCGGGATCCGCGAGCGTCACGTTGTCGCCGACCAACCCCGCCATGTCCAGGGCTACCGGGGCCAGTCCCAGGCCGATGACCATGATGACCGGCCCGATGACCACCGGCGGCAGGAGGCGCTTGAGCCAGCCGACGCCGCTCGCCGCGATGCCGGCCGCCACCACCGCATACACGAGCCCGGCCGCGACGGCGCCGCCGAGGGCGTACGGCAGTCCCCATTCGGAGATCACGAAGCTCAAGGGCGCGATAAACGCAAACGAAGAGCCCAAATAAGCCGGGACCTGCCCACCCGTAATCAGGATGAAGAGCAGCGTCCCGGCTCCCGAGGAAAACAGGGCGACGGCGGGGCTCATGCCGGTCAACACCGGCACCAGCACCGTTGCGCCGAACATCGCGAACAAGTGTTGCAGGCTCAAGGGCACCAACTGCCCCAGGGGCAAACGCGCATCGACGTCAACGACCTGCGGTTTCATCGGCCCGCTCCTCCCTCGGTTTTCTCTTCACCTACAGGCACCTGGATGACGACCTCGTCGCGGCCGTCGATCTCCTCAAGGCGCACGGCCACCACTTCCTGGCGGGACGTCGGCAGGTTCTTGCCGACGAAGTCAGCCCGGATGGGCAGCTCCCGGTGGCCACGGTCCACCAGCACCGCCAGCTGGATCCGGTCCGGCCGGCCCAGGTCGATGAGGGCGTCCAGCGCGGCCCGGGCCGTGCGCCCGGTGTAGAGCACGTCGTCCACCAGCACGATGGTGCGGCGGGTGACGTCGTAGGGAATGTCCGTGCGCCGCACGATGGGCTGGTGCGCCACGGTGGTCAGGTCATCGCGGTACAAGGTGATGTCCAGCACCCCGACGGGCACCTGCACCCCCTCGATCCGGCGGATCTGCTCCGCCAGCCGGCGGGCCAGCGGTACGCCGCGGGTGTGGATCCCGACCAGGCCCAGGTTTTCCGTGCCGCCGTTGCGCTCCAGCACCTCGTGGGCGATGCGCACCAGGGCGCGCCGCAGGGCAGGCCCGTCCATCACCTGGACCTTGTCCACCAGAGTCACGCATCCCACTCCCTTCCGGCAGGCACAAAAAAACTTCTTACCGGTACCGGTAAGAAGTCGTCCACACGCGCCGCGCGGGTCCGCGCGCACCCCGCGCCATGAACTTTGCACTTGTGGCGGCTCCTTACCGGCCTCACGGGACCGGTTTAAAGGTGCCTTGCCCGTTTGCTCCAAGTTTAGTGGATGCGGCCGCCTGTGTCAACCACCCTCACGGATCTCCACCTGGCGGCGGCTGCGCAGATCGCGCAAGACCTTTTCCATATGCGGCGGCAGCGGCGCCGTAAAGGTCATCCATTGGCCCGTGCGCGGATGGCGGAAACCGAGCCGGCAGGCGTGCAGGCACTGCCCCTGCAAGTTCCACGGGCAGCGGCGGGGGCCGTAGACCGGATCTCCCACCACGGGGTGGCCGATGTGGGCCATGTGCACCCGTATCTGGTGTGTGCGGCCCGTCTGCAGCCTGGCGCGGACGTACGTGTACCCGGGAAACCGCTCCAGCACTTCATAGTCCGTGATCGCCGGCCGGCCGCCCGGCACGACGGCCATCCGCTTGCGGTCCACGGGGTGGCGCCCGATGGGCGCCTCGATCCGGCCACGATCTGCCCGGAGTTGCCCGTGCACGATGGCCACGTACTCCCGCACCGCCTCCCTCGCCTGGATCTGTTGGGCCAGGGAAATGTGGGCTTGATCGTTTTTGGCCACCACCAAAAGGCCCGAGGTGTCCTTGTCCAGCCGGTGGACGATGCCCGGGCGCTCCTTGCCGCCGATGCCCGAAAGGTCCGGGCAGTGGGCCAAGAGGGCGTTGACCAGCGTGCCGGCCCGGTTGCCCGCCGCCGGGTGGACCACCATCCCCTGCGGCTTGTTGACGACGATCACGTCTTCGTCCTCGTACACAACGTCCAGCGGAATGGCTTCAGGCTTCGTCTCCGCCGGCTCCGGGGGCGGGATGGAAACCGTCACCCGCTGGCCCGGCCGCACTTTGTCGCTGGCGGCGGCAGGCCGCCCGTCCACCTGGACGAGGCCGGCGTCGATCAACCGCTGCACAAAGGCGCGCGACGGCCCTATCCCTTGGGCCGCGAGCCATCGGTCCAGCCGCTCCCGTGGGGCGTCCGCCGGCACCACCAGCTCTTTACGCTCCACCTTCGTTCTCCCTCGGCTCGGCCGCGTCGCGCCCTAGCAAGACGAACCAGGACAAGATCGCGACGCCTGCGACGATGGCCATGTCCGCCACGTTGAACACCGGCAGGACGCCCAGATCGATGAAATCCACCACCGCGCCGCGCCAGAGGCGGTCGATGAGGTTGCCGGCTGCGCCGCCGAGGCCCAGGGCGACGGCAAAGCGCATGCCTTTGGGCAGCCGCTGGATGTCCCGGCGCCGCCACCAGGCAAAAAGGAGCAAACCGATGGCACCAAGGCTGAGAAACACTTGCTGGTAGGGGAACAGACCGAAGGCGGCACCCGGGTTGTGGACCCGGGTCAAGTAGATGAGCCCCGGCAGCACCGGGTGCCGGACGCCCGGCGCCAGCTGGTGAACGGCCCACCACTTGGCGGCCTGGTCCACCAGCATCACCGCGAGTCCCACGGCCACCATCCGCACCGGCGCGGGACCTCCCGTCAGCATGCTTCCCAAATTCTAGCACACGGCGGGAAGCCCAACAACCGGGCCCGCCCGGAGCCTAAGTCATCTCTTCAGGCGCGTCCTGCGGGCTGTTGGACGTGCCGTGACGCGCAACTTCCCGCCAGGCGTCGGCGCCGTCATAAGCCGGCCCACCCCGGCTGCTGCGCCCGAAAGGAGGCGAGAGCAGTTCTTCCTCAGGCGGACGGCGCCGGCGAAGCGACCCGGGCGGCCCGCCGTCCCCGCTGCTGGAGCCGCCAGGCCCGCCTTGTTCCTCAGCAGCGGCGCACTCCACGCACCGGGTCGCAGAAGGCATAGCCAAAAGGCGCCCCATGGGAATGGGGCGCCCGCACTCCTCACACACGCCGTACGTGCCTTCTTCGAGACGCTCGAGGGCCCGGTCCACCTGGGCCAGCAGGCGCACGGTGTTTTGCTGGAGGCCTAGATCCACCTGGCGGGCCGCGACCTCACTGCCAAGATCGGCCGGGTGCTGGTCGTAAGTGGAGAGCTCGCCGATGCCGCCCGTTTCCGCGTCCATCCATCCGGAGCTCTCCAACGCCTCCAGCGACGACCTCAGCCTGCGCCGCTCCTCGAGCAGCCGCGTCTTAAACTTCTGCCGATCGCCTGGTCCGAGTCCCACGAGGGGCCGCCCTTTCCGTTGCGGCGATCCGGGCGCTTTACGGGCGGGCCAACTCGCCCTGGACGATGCGGGTGATCTCTGCCACGAACTCGCCGATAATGGGCAGGTTGAGCATGGCCAGCCGCCCTAGCATCCACAGGAAGAGGGCCCCGATGATGGTGAACCCGACCGCAATGCCGAAGCCTCGGGCCACACCCGACGCGAAGCTGAGGAAGATCATCCGCCGGGGTGAGCGGTACAGCTCGATAAGCTCCGCCAGGCTGTTCCGCTCCATGAGGGTCATAAGTCCCTCCAGGCGCACCAGCAGCTTCTCCACCAGCTTCCGGCTGACAGCCTCCCGCATCGCAGCCGCTCCGATCGCCGCGGTTTATGGCTTGCGCCCTTGTAGGATTCCCCCCGGGACTCAGCTCCCATGCCCGTAATCGCGCTCGACCACCGTTGCGCAGCGCTCACACAATTGCGGGTGACGCGCGTGTGCGCCCACGGTTTCCGAGTACCGCCAGCAGCGGGCGCACTTCTCCCCGGGAGCGCGCACGACTACGGCCGCCGCCCCGGTGCCCTCGTCCAGCGCCCCGGCGGGCACAGCCGTCCCCGCGGGGTGGACCCGGACCGCGGACACGATGAACGCCTCCGCCAGCTGCTCGGCGGTGAAGCTGCCGAGAAGCGCCGCCGTCGCTTCGTTGGGATAAAGCTCCACAGCGGCTTCGGTCGACGCGCCGATGAGCTTCTCGTTGCGGGCGTTCTCCAACGCCTTCGTCACGGTGCGCCGCACCGCCAGGAGCCGCTCCCAGCGCTCCATAAAGGCCTGCTCCTCGGGCGTTTCCGCAGGCGGCTCCGACCACGTGGTCAAGTGGACACTCTCCTGCTCCCGGGCGTGTTCGGGCAGGTACTGCCAAATTTCATCGGCCGTGAAGGCCAAGACCGGCGCGATGAGCTTGGTCAGCGTCACCAAGATTTCGTACAGCGCGGTCTGCGCCGACCGCCGCTCGTGGGACGCGGGCCCTTCGCAATATAGGCGATCCTTGAGCGCATCCAGGTAGAAACCGCCCATGTCCACCGCGCAGAAGTGGTGCACCTGGTGGAACACCACGTGGTACTCGTATTCCCGGTACGCCTTGATGGCGCGCCGGGCAAGGCGCCTGAGCCGCAGCACCGCCCAGCGGTCGATCTCCGTCATGGCGTCAAAGGGTACGGCGTCCTTGACCGGATCAAAGTCCCCGATGTTGCCCAAGAGAAACCGGGCCGTGTTGCGGATACGCCGGTAGACGTCCGCCAGCTGGTTGAGGATATTCTCCGAGATGCGCACGTCGCCGCGGTAGTCAACGGAGGCCGCCCACAGCCGCAGCACGTCCGCCCCGTACTTCCCCACCACCGCCTGGGGCTCCACCACGTTGCCCAGGGACTTGGACATCTTGCGGCCTTCCTCGTCCACGACGAAACCGTGGGTGAGCACGGCGCGGTACGGCGCTTCGCCCCGCGTGGCCACCGCCGTCAGCAGTGACGACTGGAACCAGCCCCGGTGCTGATCGCTGCCCTCAAGATACATGTCCGCCGGCCAGCGCAGCTCGGGCCGCTCGTCCAGCACCGCCGCGTGGGACGAACCCGAGTCAAACCAGACGTCCATGATGTCCTTTTCCTTGTCGAAGTCGGTCCCGCCGCATTGCGGGCATGCCTTGCCCGGGGGAAGGATCTCGCTGGCTGCCCGCTGGAACCAGGCATCGGAGCCCTCCCGCCGGAACAGGTCCGCCACGGCGGCGATGGTTTCCTCATCGATGAGATGGTGGCCGCAAGCTTTGCAGGTAAAGATGGGGATGGGCACGCCCCAAACTCGCTGCCGCGAGATGCACCAGTCGGCCCGCTGCGCGACCATGTTGGCGATGCGCTCCTGGCCCCAGGGCGGGATCCACTGGACGCGGCCGATGGCGGCCAAGGCCGCCTCGCGGAAGCCTTCGACTGACGCGAACCACTGCTCTGTGGCCCGGAAGATGACCG
The DNA here is from genome assembly GCA_036564115.1 of Limnochordales bacterium. Classification (GTDB taxonomy): domain Bacteria; phylum Bacillota; class Limnochordia; order Limnochordales; family ZCTH02-B6; genus ZCTH02-B6. The sequence continues at coordinate 6,206 of DATCLD010000078.1, read as the reverse complement.
GGTTGCGACAGCGCCAGCAGTGGGGGTATTGGTGGTTCACGTCGGCGCGCTTGAGCAGGCGCCCGTTTCGCTCCAGGTCCGCGATGATGGGCCCGTTGGCCTCGGACACCTTCTGGCCCGCGTACGGCCCGCCTTCAGCGGTGAACCGCCCGCTGGCGTCCACGGGGGCAAAGACCGGCAACCCGTAGCGCACGCCCACCTCGTAGTCCTCGAGGCCGTGCCCCGGCGCCGTGTGCACGCAGCCTGTCCCCTGTTCCAGCGTCACATGTTCGGCCAGGATAATGGGGCTTTCCCGGTCAAAGAGCGGATGCCGTGTCACGACGCCTTCCAACTCCTGCCCGCGGAAGCGGGCCCGCAGGCCACGCACCGAGAGGCCTACGGCTTGGGCCACCTGCTCCATGAGGCCCTCGGCCATGAGCAACAGCCCCCGGTCGGTTTCCGCCAAAACGTACGCGAACTCCGGATGCAGGGCGATGGCCATGTTGGCCGGGATCGTCCAAGGCGTCGTCGTCCAGACCGCGACGGCGCTGTCCGCAGGCAAGAGGCCCTTGCCGTCCACGACGGGGAATGTGAAATAGACCGACGGCGAGCGGTGGTCCTTGTATTCGATCTCGGCCTCGGCCAGGGCGGTTTCGCAGTGAGGGCACCAGTAGACGGGCTTCAGGCCCTTGTAGATGTAGCCTCGCCGGGCCATCTCGCCGAAGACTTCCACCTGCCGCGCTTCGTATTCGGGCGTCAAGGTCAGGTAAGGATTGTCCCAGTCACCCCAGACGCCCAGGCGGCGGAACTGTTCCCGGTGCACATTGACGTAATGAAGGGCGTACTCCTTGCACCGGCGCCGGAACTCCACCGGGTCAATGGCGTGCCGGTCGATGCCGTGGGCGGTGATGATGGCGTGCTCGATGGGCAGCCCGTGGGTGTCCCACCCCGGCACGTAAGGGCAGTGATAGCCATCCATGCTGTGGGAGCGGATGACGATGTCCTTCAGGATCTTGTTGAACGCCGTGCCGATATGGATGTCCCCGTTGGCGTACGGCGGCCCGTCATGCAAGATCCAGACCGGCCGGTTCTGGGCCCGCCCCAGCTCCTGGAGGCGCTGGTACAGCTTCCGTTCTTCCCAGCGCCGCAGGAACTCCGGTTCCCGCTGGCTCAGCTGGGCGCGCATGGGGAACTCGGTGCGCGGCAGCTGCAGCGTCTTTTGGTAGTCCACGTTCTTGTCCGCGTCCATACAACGACACCTCCCGAACATGTCCGCCGCTCCCCACCGGCGGCCACAACAGGAGTAAAAAAAAGACCCGCCCCTCGAAGGGACGGGCAATCTTCCCGCGGTACCACCCTTATTGAACGCAAGGCCTCTCGTGGCCTTGCGTCCCACTCTTGCGCCGATAACGGCGGCAGCCGGCCCAGTCTACTCGCCCTGCGGCTTTCGGTGGGCAGCTCCGGGGTGATCTTCAGCGGGCGGCGGACCGCCGGGCTCCCACCCACCCCGGCTCGCTTGGGCCTCCGGCCCCGCCTACTCTCCCCATCATCGCCCGTTGGTGCGTGTTGCTCACACGGGCCAAACGCCCGTCAGTTGTCCTTCGGCTCTCCCGCGCCGGCCGCTTCCCCGGCCACGGCGGCGTCCGCTGGAATCGCTGGGTCCTTATCCCGGCCCGGCGCAGCGGTCAGGTGCGCGATGATGTAGAGGGCGCTCAGCGTAAGGGCGACCGCGCAGACGATCTTGCCGATGGGCGATGCCGGGATGACGACCAGCGCCCAGGCAAACATCGAGTAGCCGAAAACCAACCCGAGGACTGTGATAATAAACGACAAGTCGATCCGGTCAAGCAACGAGGGCGGGTGCACCACCAGCTCGCCGCTGGGCCCAGCACTCACGTGCACCTGCCCCACGCGCCGCAGGCCCGCCGGATCCAGGGAGGCCTCGCTAAAGTCCACGGTCGCCGTCGCGCACCCATTCGGGCACTCGTATCGCCACACGTTGTAGTAGAGCACAGCGCGCCCCTGAGCGTTGACCGCCCGGTGGGTCGTCAATTCCGCCTCCATGCGCGCGCCGCACGCCGGACAGTATCTCCTCCGGGACAAGGCCCTCCACCTCACGCGTCACGCAGTGGGGAAATCCCCGTACATAGCACTATTACAACATTTACGGGTCCTTTGTCAACCGCACCCAGCCGCACGCTATGACATGGGCGGCGCCTGGAACGCCAACTCGTCTAAAGCCGCGTCCACTTCCCGGTACCGCTCCATAAACTCTGGCGATGACCGGTCCATCTCCAGGAGCTCTAGGAACTTGGCCTTCACCTGCTCGAGCCGGGCTTCGTCCAGCCGGACCCGCTCGGCCGCCACTGCCGTGCCCATGGGGAGCACCCCCGCGCCACAGATTTCCTACGCCAGCGCTGTTAAGAGTTAGCTTTTCCACACGATCCGAGAATATCCTCTATTTCGGCAACGTCTCGAACGGACTTCTTGGCCTCCGCCTAGGCCGGAACTCCTGGCTCCCCAACCCCTGCAAGGCAGCGCCTGAGCGTGTCGCCGCGCAAGCCTCTCCGCATGGCTTCCAGCGCCAGGGCGTCGGCGGGCTGTACGTTGCCCAGGTTGACCTCGGGTCCAAAGCGGAGAAGCAGCGCCTGTTGCTGGTGGGTCTGGGGCGCTTCCCACATGACCCCGTCCGCTCCCTCGAAGCCGGCGGCGATGGCCTCCAGCAGCGGCTCCCGGATCTGCCCGCCCGCGTCGTAGATGCCCACGCCGCGCCCGGAATCCCGCCCCTCGACGATGACCAGCTCAGCGCCCGCCGCGCGGTCCGCCGCCGCCTGCTCCCACACCTCCTCAGGCACCAGCGCCCGGCCAGAATCCTTTTTGCCTATCTCCGCGAGCACGCCGAAACCCATGTCCCTGGCCCGCCGGATGAGGTCGCGGCGCACAGCCGGCTGCAGGTCAATGGTGCCGTCGGAGACTTCTACATAGGAAAACCCCAGCCGCGCCGCCGCCACGAGGAACTCCGCGACGGCGCCTTGATAAACGGCCACCTCGAGCAGCGTCCCGCCCGGGTATACCTGTACCCCCGCCTCCCGCAGGACGCGGATTTTCTCGACCAGCACGGGCGCAGGGTACAGCAGGCTGGTGCCGAAGCCGAGCTTGAGAAAATCAATGTAGCCGGCGGCTACGGCCGTCAGATCGCGGATGGCGCCTAGGCCGAGGCCCTTGTCGATGACCATCGTCAGCCCGCGGCGGCGCGGCTTCGCCTCCCGCCCGGAGACGGGGTCCCTCAGCGGATGCCATGCCTCCATCAACGTGCCTCCCCTTTGAAGCAGGTTTCTTGAAAGTAACCGCGGCAAAGCCTTGGCGGCGGAATGGGCGGCGGGACAAACGTCCCAAGCAATATCCGTAGCAATGTATGCCCTGGACCGAATATTGCCACCGGTCCTTCACAAGTGCTACACTGGCATGGGTGCCGGCCTTTGCCGGGCCATCGTCCCCGCACAACATCTCACGGAGGGATTCACCTTGACGCGCAGGCCACGGCCGAAGATCACCATTGTCGGCGCAGGCAACGTCGGGGCCACTACTGCCCACTGGGCGGCCGCAAAAGAGCTGGGCGACATCGTACTGGTGGACATCGTGGAGGGCGTGCCGCAGGGCAAGGCCCTGGACCTGCTGGAAGCGGGCCCCATCGAGGGCTTCGACGTCCGCATCATCGGCACCAACAGCTACGAGGAGACGGCCGACTCCGACGTGGTCGTCATCACGGCCGGCATGCCCCGCAAGCCCGGCATGTCCCGCGACGACTTGCTCAAGACCAACTTCGAGATCGTCCGGGGCGTCGTGGAGCAGTGCATTAAGTACTCCCCCAACGCCTTCTACATCGTCGTCACCAACCCGGTGGACGTGATGACCTACGCGGCCTGGAAGATCAGCGGGCTGCCCACCAACCGGGTCATGGGCATGGCCGGCGTGCTGGACTCCACTCGCTTCCGCACCTTCCTCGCCATGGAGTTGGGCATCTCGGTGGAGGACATCACGGCCTTCGTCATGGGCGGCCACGGCGACGAGATGGTGCCCCTGGTCCGCTACTCCTACGCGGGCGGCATCCCCATTGAAAAGCTGTTGCCCAAGGAGACCATCGACCGCATCGTGGAGCGCACCCGCAAGGGCGGCGGCGAGATCGTGAGCCTCCTCAAGACCGGCAGCGCTTACTACGCCCCCGGCGCGTCCGTTGTGCAAATGGTGGAGGCCATTCTCAAGGACAAGAAGCGCCTCATCCCGGTCATCGCCTACCTCAACGGCGAGTACGGCGAGAAGGACATCTACGTCGGCGTGCCGGTCATCCTGGGCGCGGGCGGCGTCGAGAAGATTATTGAGATCGAGTTCACCGAGGATGAGCGGGCGATGTTCAAGCGCTCCGTGGAAGCGGTGCGCGGCCCGCTGCGCCTGCTGGGGCTCTAAGGAACGGGTGGCTAAGGCACCGGCGGCTAAGGCACCGGCGGCTAAGGCATCGGCGGCGGCCGGCAAGGAAAAGGCCGCTGTTCCGGCGTCCGCAAGACGCGCAGGGGCCGGGTCGTTGGCGCGACCCGGCCCCTCTATTTTCCCCGAGCACTGCGGGCCCGTCAGCTGAGGAAGGCGAATCGAGCGGCAAACAGCACCGCCAGCACGTACACGAGCCAGTGCACCTCGCGGCCCTTGCCGGCGATGAGCTTGACTACGGGATAGCTGATGAACCCGAGGGCGATCCCCGTGGCGATGCTGTAGGTGAGCGGCATGGCGATCACCGTGATGAAGGCCGGGAACGCTTCCGAGATGTCGTCCCACTTGATCCGACCGATGACCTGCATCATCAACGCGCCCACCACGATGAGCGCCGGTGCCGTCGCCGGCGGAAAATCGGCGACCATCCGCACGATGGGGGCAAAGAAGAGGGACAACAGGAAGGCTACCGCGACGGTCACCGCAGTCAGGCCGGTGCGCCCGCCCGCCGACACGCCGCTGGCCGATTCGACGTAGGTCGTCACGGTCGAGGTGCCGGCCAAAGCGCCGAACACGGTGCCCAGGGCGTCCGAGAGCATGGCCTTTTGCGCCCGGGGCAGGCGGCCCTTCTCATCGAGGAACCCCGCCCGGGTGGACACCCCCACCAGCGTGCCCATGGTGTCAAAGAAGTCCACGAACAGGAAGACGAGCACGATTTCAAGCAGCCCGAGGCGCAACGCGCCGGGGATATCCAGCTTCCCGGCCACCGTGGACCAAGTGGAAAGGCTCGGCACTTCTATGAACCGGTCAGGCCAAGGCACGTGCCCGAGCACTGCCCCGGCCAGCGTCGTCACGAGAATCCCCCAGAGGATGGCACCCCGGACGTTGAGCGCCAAGAGCCCTGCGGTAAGCAGTGTGCCCAACAGCGCCAAAAGGGGCCCCGGCTGGCGCAGGTCGCCCAAGCCCACGAGGGTGGCCGGGTTATCCACGATCAGCCCTGAGTTCTGGGCGCCGATAAACGCGATAAAGAGGCCAATCGCGGCGCTGATGGCCACCTTGAGCCCCTCGGGTACCGCGTTCACAACCGTTTCCCGCACGCGCGACAACGTCAGCAGTACAAACAACACGCCGGAAACGAATACGGCCCCCAAAGCCGTCTCCCACGGGATGCCGCGGCCGAGCACGACGGAGAAAGCGAAGTACGCGTTGAGGCCCATGCCCGGCGCCGTGGCAAACGGATAATTGGCCAGGAACGCCATCAGGAGCGTCCCAACGGCCGTCGCCACCACCGTCGCGATAAAGACCCCGTCGAAGCTCATGCCTGTGCTCGAGAGAATGCCGGGGTTCACGAAGATGATGTACGCCATGGTCATGAAGGTGGTCAGTCCCGCGACCACCTCCGTGCGCACCGTGGTCCCGTTCTCCTTGAGGCGAAACCAGCGCTCCAAAAGACCCCCGGCGTCCCCAGCGGCCGCCGCCCTGCTGCTCATCGATGATCCCTCCGCGTCAGCGAACGTTTCCATGGCCATGCCCGCCTATTTCGCCGTAAACTCGTATATTCCTACATGCCAGCAACATTTTTGTCCGGACGTCGACCCGGCCCGCGGTCAGGGCGTGGTTCCCTCACCTGCCCGGTTGCGCCTTCCCTTCCCTGTTAAGATCGTCCCCAGAATTGGGGAGGCTAGGTATTGACACGCCCCCTGCCGGGGCTATATTTAAACTTGGTAGCACTCGCCGAGCGCGAG
>DATCLD010000077.1:0-4252 GCA_036564115.1 Limnochordales bacterium | reverse complement strand
GTCCTGCAGGCCATCCGGGCTTGCTACGCCTCCCTGTGGACTCCCCGCGCCGTGTCCTACCGGCGCCGCTTGGGATTGGACGACGACACGGTGCTCTGCGCCGTCGTCCTCTGCCGCATGGTGGGGGCCAACGGCGACCCGGCACAGGAACCGGTGGCCGCCGGTGTCGCCTTCTCTTGTGACCCGCGCACAGGCCGGCGGGACGTGGTCACCATCGGCGCCGTCCCAGGTCTCGGGGAAGCCCTGGTCAGCGGTAGAGTCTCGCCAGAGGAAATCGTGGTCGAGACGGCGTGGCAGCCTGTCGTGCGCGAGCGAAGACGGGGCGACGCGCCGCACGATGTGCTCACGGACGAGCAGGCTCTCAAGCTCGCGCACCTCGTCCGCCGCGTGGAGTGGGCGCTGGGCGATGGGCAGGATCCTCAGGACGTCGAGTGGGCCTTCGACGGCCAGGGCTTTTGGCTGGTGCAGGCGCGGCCCGTCACCCGCCTCCCCCGCTATACCTTCCCGGGTGCCGAGAAGCTCCCCTTGGTCTGGTCCAACGCCAACCTAAAAGACGCCCTTCCCGGCGTATTGACCCCGATGGCCTGGCACATGTCGTTGACGTTCCTCCGGCACAACCTGTTTGCCCCGCACCGGGCGGCTGGTTATCCCATCCCGCCGGGCCTTGAGGTGGCCCGCCGCTTCGCAGGGCGGGCCTACTTCGACTTCACGTCTCTCTTCTGGGCCTTCTACGACGGCTTCGGCATCACCGCCGCCGAGTTCAACCGCGCCATGGGCGGACATCAACCGGAGCTCCCAGTGGACGAACCCGACCCCATGAAGGGCAAAGGTGCGCGCCTCCGGCAGCAGCGCCGTGGGCGCCTCCTGCGAGCCCTTTTACAGCTGGACAAGAGCCTGCCGCGGGAGATCGAAGCCATCATGGCCACAGCCCGCGCCTATCGCGGCGTCGACCTCACCCGGGAAACCGTGGAGCAACTGCGCCAGCGCCTGCTCGAGCTGCTGGCGGTCTCCTCCGAGTTTGGGCCCCGGAGCATGCTGGCCAACACCGCGGCGGCGGTTTGGCACGACCTGCTGGAAACGCTGGTCAAGAAGGCGGCGCCGGCGGAAGCGACTGCGCTCGCCTCGGACCTGGTGGCGGGATCGGGCCAGCTTGTCAGCGCTGAACACGGGTATCGCCTGCTGGACCTGGCCGCAGCGGCGGCCGCCGACCCGGCCGCGCGGGCCCTCCTGGAAACCGGTCCGCTGGATCCCGCCTGTTGGCGGCAGTTGCCCCCGGATTCGCCGTTCCGGCGGGAACTGGAGCGGTTTCTCCACGACTTTGGCCACCGGGCCGTCTACGAGGTTGAAATCGCCCATCCCCGCTGGTCCGAAGATCCGACGTTCATCCTGCAGCAAGTGCGGTTGATCCTGCAGTCCGGCGTCCCAGCAGGCTTCCGCGACGCGGGCGCGCAGCGGCGCGCGCAGGCGCTGCGGGCCGTCGGCCGGCGCGCGTGGCTGCTCTTGCCCCTCATCCGCTGGGCCGCCCGGCGGGCGAGCCGCGCCGCCGCCTTGCGGGAAGGCGCCAAGTCAGCCCTGGTGGCCATTCTTGAGCCGTGCCGCCGCATCATGCTCGAGGTCGCCCGTCGCATGCAGATCGCGGGCGTGCTGGATGACCCTGAAGACGTGTTCTATCTGACGTGGGTCGATCTCGCCGCCTACCTGGAAGGCTCATGGGACGGCACGGGTGCGAAGGCCCTGGTCCACGACCGCAAGGCCCAGCGGGCCGCGTGGCTGGCACAGGAGCCGCCGGACGTCATCATGGACCCGGGTGCGGCATTCGCAGCCGGCGCCGCGCCGGCAGCCACTCCAGCTGCCACGCCGGCCACCACTCCGAGCTCCACGCCTGCCACCACGCAGGCCACCCACCTTGCAAGCCGCCAAAGTCGCCAAACCGAGACATCCCCGGGCCCGGAGGGTCCGGTTCTAAAGGGCACCGCCGTCTCTGCCGGCACCGCGACCGGCCGGGTGCGAATCCTGCGCCACCCCAGCGAAGGCGATAAGCTCGGCCCTGGCGAGATCCTGGTGGCGCCCTCCACCGATCCCGGCTGGACCCCGCTTTTCATGCGGGCCGCGGCCATCGTCATGGAAGTCGGCGGCTATCACTCCCACGGCGCCATCGTGGCGCGGGAGTTCGGCATCCCCGCGGTGGTCAATGTGCCGGGTGTGCTGGCGACGCTGCGGGACGGCGACACCGTCACCGTTAACGGGAACGAGGGCACGGTCGTCCGGCACTGAGCGGGCGCACGGCTTGGGACAACCTCATCCGGCCCCGTGCACCCCCTGTCATCCCGCACCGTGCAGCGGCTGTCATCCCGCACCGTGCACCCGCTGTCATCCCGCACCGTGCACCCGCTTCCACTCGTCCATCCAGCGCCGCATGCGTTGGGTCAGCGCGGCGTAGTCGTGGGTCTTGGCCACGTCCTGCATGAGCGGACTTGCCGCCCCGACCATGGACGCCCCCGCCTCCACCCATGCGCGCAAGTCGTCCACCTGCACGCCGCCTGACGGGCACCACAAGGCCTGGGGCAAGGGGCCCCGGAGGGCCTTCAGGTACGCCGGGCCGACGACGCCCGCTGGGAACAGCTTTAGCACGTCCGCCCCGGCCGCCAGCGCCTGCGCCGCCTCCGTAGGCGTCAGGATGCCCGGGATCACCGGCACCCCGTAGCGGTTGGCGGTGGCGATGACGTCAAGGGACAGCCCAGCGCTGACGATGTAGCGGGCACCCGCGTCAATCGCCGCCCGGGCGCTGGCCTCATCCCAAATCGTCCCCGCGCCCACCAATAGCTCCGGGAAGCGCTGGCACAACGCTTCGATGACCTTAGGCGACCCCGGCACCGTGGCGGTGATCTCGATGGTGCCGGCGCCGCCTTCCAACAGGGCGTCGGCGATGCGGAGTGCGGTTTCCTGGGAATCGGCGCGCACCACGGGGATGACGCCGATCTCCAACAGGCGCTGAAGGGTCTGCAGCTTCACCCTCATACGGCCTCCTTTGGGCGTAATAGACATTCCGTTCGGCCCAAGGACGAGCGGTTCCTCTGCCGGTCGTGGCCCGGTTGCGCAGGAGGAAGCGGACAGCGGTGGGCGCCGGAACAACGTTTAACGGTTAACCTTTAACGTTCAGCGCTCAGGCGGCGGCAGTGCGCCGACCGCCCGCAGCACGGCTGCGATCTCTTCCCTGGCGGCAGCGTCCAGCCGCGGCTGGGGCGGTAGGGGGTCGCCCACGTCGAAACCTTGCAGCTCCAGGGCTGCCTTGACCGCGGCCGCGAGCAGGTACTTTTGAAACAGCTCGTTGACCGGCCACAACCGCCGCTGCAGCGCCATGGCCTCCTCCCAGCGGCCCGCCCGGCATAGCTCATACAGCTCCACGCTCTGCCTCGGGACGATGCAGGCCGGGCCCGCCATCCACCCAACGCCGCCCAGCATTATGACAAACAGCGGGATGTGGGCCGAGGCGGCAAAGATCTTCAGCCGCCCGCCGAGCCGGTTGACGACGCTCAGGAGCTTGCCCGTGTTCCCCGTGGCGTCCTTGAGATAACAGATGTTGTCCACGGCGGCCAACTGCTCCAGCACGCCGACCGTCAGATCGACGCCGGTGAAACGCGGGTTGTTGTACACGATGACCGGGCAGTCGACGGCGGCCGCGACGTCCCTGAAGTAGCCGACCACGTCGGCTTCCCGCAGGGGGAAGTAGCTGGAGAGGATGAGCACGATCCCATCGGCCCCAAGCTCCCGGTAGGCCAGCGCTTCTTCGACAGCCCCGCGGGTCGACGCGCTCTCCACGCCCGGAACAACGGGCACGCGCCCGGCGGCTTCCTCCACGACGATGCGCACGATCTCGCGGCGCTGTTCGCGGCTTAAGTATGCGACCTCGCCGGTGCTGCCCAAAGGCGTCAGCCCGTGCACGCCCTGCTCGATCAGGTGCCGCACCAGCCGGCGCAAGGTGGCTTCCTTGACGGAACCATCCGCACCAATGGGCGAGACGAGATACGGAAACACGCCATGAAATCGGGGGTTGGTCACGTTCGCTGTGCTCCTTCCTGCTCCCGCGGTCTCGTGGCCCGATCGCCGCTTTTTGCCGGCTAACGTGGACTGCGCCGTCAGCCTCGCCGTCACCCTCGCCGTCAGCCTGCTTCGATGCGGTGCGCCCGCTCCCGCCAGTAGCCGATTTTTATCCGGTGCCAGCCGGCCAGCATCGCGTCGGCCTCGGGGTCGC
>DATCLD010000076.1:0-22730 GCA_036564115.1 Limnochordales bacterium | reverse complement strand
CCACGGCAAGACGACGCTCTTGGACGCCATCCGGGAAACCCGGGTCGCCGCGACCGAGGCCGGCGGCATCACCCAGCACATCGGCGCCTACCAGGTGGAGTGGAACGGGAAGAAGATCACCTTCCTGGACACGCCCGGCCATGAAGCGTTCACGGCTATGCGTTCCCGGGGCGCGCAGGTGACCGACATCGCCGTGCTCGTCGTCGCCGCCGACGACGGCGTCATGCCCCAGACCATTGAGGCCATCAACCACGCCCGTGCGGCGGATGTGCCCATCATCGTGGCCCTCAACAAGATTGACAAGCCCGACGCCAACCCCGACCGGGTTAAGCAGCAACTGGCGGACCAGGGCCTCATCCCTGAGGAGTGGGGCGGAGACACCGTTGTGGTGCCTATCTCGGCCTTGCGGCGGCAGGGCCTGGACGAGCTGCTTGAGATGATCCTGCTCGTGGCCGAACTGCGGGAGCTGAAAGCCAACCCGGATCGGCCGGCCAGGGGCGTCATCATCGAGGCTGAGCTGGACAAGGGCCGCGGCCCCGTGTGCACGGTGCTGGTCAAGAAGGGCACCTTGCGGCTAGGCGACGCGGTGGTGGCCGGCCACACGGCCGGGAAGGTACGGGCCATGCTGGACGACCGCGGGCAGCCGCTTTCCGAAGCCGGGCCCGCCACGCCTGTATCCGTCCTGGGACTGGACGATGTGCCCATGGCCGGCGATGAGCTGGTGGTCGTAGCCGACGAGCGCTTGGCCAGGGAGCTCGCCGCGCGCCGGCGTGAGGAGATGCGGCAGCAGGAGATGCAACGGCCGGCGCGGGCCAACCTGGAGCAGCTCTTCGAGCAGGTCAAGGCTGGTCAGTTGCCCGAGCTCAATATCATCATCAAAGGTGATGTGCAAGGCTCGGTTGAAGCGCTGCGGGGCGCCTTGGAAAAGCTGAGCAGGCCGGATGTGCGCCTGAACGTCATCCATGCGGCGGTGGGCGGCATCACCAAGACCGATGTCGACCTGGCCGCGGCGGCCAACGCCATCATTATCGGTTTCAACGTGCGCCCTGACGCGACGGCCCGCAAGGTCGCCGAGCAGGAGAACGTGGACATCCGGACGTACCGGGTGATTTACGACGCGATCGAGGAAATGGAGAAGGCCCTGGAGGGCATGCTGGAACCGGAGTACCGCGAGGTGGTGCTGGGGCGGGCCGAGGTACGCGCCCTGTTCCGGGTGCCCAATGTGGGTACGGTAGCTGGCTGCTACGTCACCGAGGGCAAGGTCGTACGGGGCGCGTCGGTGCGGGTCATCCGCGACGGTACCGTGGTCCACGAAGGGGCGATGAGCTCGTTGAAGCGGTTTAAGGACGACGTGCGCGAGGTGGCCCAAGGCTACGAATGCGGCATTGGGCTCGAGAAGTTCAACGATCTCAAGGAAGGAGATGTCCTGGAGTTCTTCCGGATGGAACAGGTCGCCCGTGATGGGCGATGATCGTCGGGGTGCTGCGCCTGGAGCTGTTCATCCGGGAGAGCGATTCCTTAAAGGACAAGCGGCGGATCTTGAGCAGCCTGATCCAGCGCATCCGCCACCGCTTCAACGTATCCATTGCGGAAGTCGAGGGTCACGACTTGTGGCGACGGGCCACCCTGGGGGTGGCCCTCGTGACCAACGATCGCCGCTACGCCGAACAGGTCTTGTCTACCATCGTCGAGCTTGTCGGGCGAACGGCGGACGTGGAACTGACGGACTACTCCATCGAGCTGCTCTGACGTGACACCCCATCCCGCCGCGACGCAAGGAGGGGCGGCCATGAGCGTCACCCGCAGGCAGCGGCTGCAGGAAGAGTTCAAGCGGGAAGCCAGCGACATTCTGCAAAAGATGAAGGATCCCCGGATCGGTTTTGTGTCCGTCACCGACGCGGAGATTTCCCAGGACTTGCGGCACGTCAAGATCTTCGTGTCCGTCTTCGGTTCCGAGGAAGACAAGGAGCGGACGCTGGCGGCTCTGGAGCACGCGCGCGGCTTTGTCCGCTCCGAGCTGGGCAAGCGGATCCGCTTGCGCCACACGCCGGAAATCGTCTTTCGCCTGGACGATTCCATCGAACGGGGTCAACGCATCAACCAACTGTTGCGCACGGTGGCCAGCGAGGAGAGAACGGATGAGCCCCGCTGAGATCCTGCCCGCTGCGAGCCTGGCGGAAGTGGCCGCGCGGTTGCGGTCGCATGCGAGCTACGTCATCACGGGCCACGTGGATCCCGACCCTGATTGCCTCGGTTCCATGCTCGCCCTGGCGTGGGGCTTGGAGCGATTGGGCAAGCGAGTGCACGTGGTGTCGCCGGATCCGGTGCGGCCGGAATGGGGTTTCCTGCCGGGCGTCGCATCCGTGTGCGTCCCGCCGCCGGTGCCTGACGCGGAAGCGCTGGTCGTGCTCGATTGCGACCTGCCGCGCACGGGCCCGGTGGCGCAGGCGGCCGACCGGTTTCTCCATGTCTACAATTTAGATCATCACGTCACCAACCTCGCCGGGGGCACGATGCGCTACATCGACCCCATGGCTGCGGCCACGGGCGAGATCGTGTATGCCGTGCTGGTTGACCACTGGGGCCTGACGCTAGACCCCGCAGTGGCTACCAATTTGTATACGGCGTTGATGACCGACACTGGCTCCTTCCGCTACAGCAACACCCGCGCCGAGACACTGCGCATCGCCGCAGCGTTGGTGGACGCCGGCGCACGGCCGGACGAGATCGCTTCGCTAGTGTACGAACAAGCCTCGTGGAGCGCCATGCGGCTGCTGGCCCGCAGCCTCGCGACTTTGGACCGGACACCGGACGGCCGGGTGGCGTGGATCACGGTCACTGGCCAGATGTTGGCCGACACCGGCGCCCGTTACGACGAAGCCGACGGGATCGTTCAATACGCGCGCATGATCAAGGGCGTCGAGGTGGCGCTCATTTTCCGGGAGCTGCCCGACGGCAGGACGCGCGTCGGCATGCGCTCACGGGGCGTGGTGGATGTAAGCCGCGTCGCGGCCGAATTGGGCGGGGGCGGTCATCCGCGGGCCGCGGGCTGCACCCTGCACCTGCCGGTGGAGCTTGCCCGGGAGCGCGTGCTTGAGGCCGTGGCCCGGGCGCTGGGTGCGGTGCCCGTAGGCGTACCGGCCGACCGCACCGAAGGGCAGGGGTGACGCCGGGCGCCATGGGCGCAGAGGCGGGTCTTGGACCGGCGGAAGGCCACGCGGCCGGCCGCACGGCCAGCAGGGTGGATGGCCGCGGGCGCAGCCGCGGGCACGGCAGGGGCGGGGAGTCGCTGGACGGGGTGCTCAACGTTTTGAAGGCGCCGGGCTGCACGTCCCACGATGTGGTGGCTGCGGCGCGGCGGCTGTTGGGCGTGCGGCGCGTCGGCCATACGGGCACCCTGGACCCGGGAGCGGCCGGGGTCCTGGTGTTGTGCGTCGGGCGGGCGACGCGCCTTGTGGAGCTCCTGCAGGAACAGGACAAGGCTTACCGGGCCGAGATGGTGCTCGGGGTGCGCACCGACAGCCAGGACAGCTTTGGCAAGCCCATCTCAGTCCAGCGTGATATGCGCGTGCCAAGGGAAGCGTTGGACGCGGTGCTCCCGCGTTTCCTGGGGGCGATCGCACAAGTCCCGCCCATGGCGTCCGCGCTGCGACACCAAGGGAGGCGCTTGTACGAGCTGGCCCGGGAAGGTGTGGAGGTCGAGCGCGCGCCGCGCACGGTGCGCATCGCCTCCCTGCGCATCGTCCGGGTCGAGCCGGACGCGCCCGTGCTCACTTTCGGCACGCGTGTTATGATCGACGTCGTGTGTTCGAAAGGGACCTACGTGCGGACGCTGTGCGCCGACATCGGCGACGCCTTGGGCTGCGGGGGGTACATGTCCTTTCTGCTGCGCACGCGGTCAGGCGGGTTCGACCTGGCGCACGCCCGCACCCTGGAGGAACTGGAGCAAGACGCCGCCCGCGGCCACGTGCCGCTTCTCGGCATCGACGACGCCTTGGCGCACCTGCCGGTCGTCTGGCTGTCGGCCGAGGGGGCGCGGCGCGCTGCCCATGGGCAGGCGGTGGGCGGGCGGCTGCTGGCGCCGGCGGCCAAGGCGCAGGACGCGCATGCTGCGCCGGATGGGGCAGCGCAGGCCGGCGGCTCCGCCGCGCCTCGTCCGGTGCGCCTCAAGGGTCCAGACGGGCGGCTGGTGGCGGTGGCGGACCCAGTAGAAACGCCGCAGGGCTTGGCTTTCCGGCCGCGGATTGTGTGGAATTGATGGAGCTCGGGAGCGCGCGACGATGACACAGCAACATTTGCATGCCCACGACGCAGCCGGGACGCTGCATGTCACCTTCGGTGAGCTGAAGGAGCGCGGGCCCCTTTTTCACGCCGCCTGGGTGGCCATCGGGAACTTCGACGGGCTCCACGTCGGCCACCAGCGCATCCTCAAGACGGCGGTGGCTCAGGCCGCCGGCGGCGCGGCGCCCGTCGCGCTGACCTTTCATCCCCACCCGCGGGCTGTCATCGGGTCCGGTGCGCCACCGGCCTTAATGACATTGGCCGCGCGGAGCGCATGCATCCGCGCGCTTGGGGTGCAATGCACGGTGTGCCTGCGGTTCGACGCCGAGCTCGCGCGCCTTCCGGCGGCGGACTTCGTGCAGGTTGTGCTCGTGGAAGGCCTTGGGGCGCGCGGGGTCGTGGTGGGCGAGAACTTCCGCTTCGGCCACCGGGCGCAAGGGACGCCCCAACTCTTGCGCGAGCTGGCCCACCGGCTTGGCTTCGCCGTTACGGTTGTTGAGCCGGTGCGCTCCGGCGGTGACATCGTCTCCTCCAGCCTCGTCCGGCGCCGCCTGCTGGACGGCGACGTGGAGGCGGCAGCGCGCCTGTTGGGCAGGCCGTTCCGCTTGACGGGCCGTGTCGTGCGGGGGGATGGGCGCGGTCGGACGCTTGGGTTTCCGACGGCCAACGTGCTGCCGGATCCCGAGCTCTTGCTGCCTGGAGAGGGCGTTTACCGGGTGCGGTTTGGGCGGGCGGGCATGGAGGCGCTGCCTGCCCTGGCGGTGATTAGCAGCCGCCCGACGTTTACCGCTGGGCCCGTGGCGCTCGAGGTCCACATCTTGGACTTCAGCGGCGACCTCTACGGGGAGGCCGTTGAGGTGGAGTTCCTGGACCGGGTGCGGGGCATCGTGCGCTTTGGCTCCGCCGAAGAGCTGCGCCGGCAGATCCAGCAGGATGTGGCCGTTGCCCGGGCCCGCTTTGCCGCCGACGCTCAAGGCTGTCCGCAGGCTGCGGCGTCTTCGTGCGGTGGACAGGGGGCCTAACCCGAGCCTGGGCCAAGGATGGGGCGCAAGAACTTGGTTTTACAAGGCCAGGGCGGTGTGGTATAACTAAGCAAGGAAACCCGTCACTAGGCAGGCCGAGTGCTCCGGCGGCCCGCTTGGTTTCGGGGGCTACATCGAAAACGGAGGTGCGGACAGTGTCTTTGTCCAAGGAAGCCAAGGAGCGCATCATTGCCGATTTCCGGCAGCACGAAGGCGATACGGGTTCGCCCGAGGTGCAGGTGGCCATTTTGACCGCCCGCATCAACGAGCTGACGGAGCACCTGCGCGTCCACAAGAAGGACCATCACTCCCGGCGCGGCCTTTACAAGATGATCGGCCAGCGGCGTGGGCTGCTCAACTACCTGCAGCGCAAGGACGTGGAGCGGTACCGGGCGCTGGTGGAGAAGCTGGGGCTGCGGCGGTGAGAAAGGAGCGGTTTCGACCGCTCTTATTTGCATTTGACGTGCGCACAGGATGCACGTCCCCAGGAGGTTTCACGAATTGATGGCACGGACGTTTCAAACGGAAGTGGGCGGCCGTCCCCTGATCATCGAGACGGGGAAAGTGGCCAAGCAGGCCAACGGCGCCGTCCTCGTCCGTTATGGGGACACGGTGGTCCTGGTCACCGCCGTCATGTCCAAGGAACCCCGGCAAGGCATCGACTTCTTCCCGCTGCTGGTTGACTACGAAGAGCGCATGTACGCCATCGGGAAGATCCCGCGGGTATGGCTGCGGCGCGAGGGGCGGCCCAGCGAGGCGGCGACCCTGGCGGCGCGCATGATCGACCGCCCGATTCGCCCGCTGTTTCCTGAAGGGTTCCGCAACGACGTGCAGGTGGTGGCCACGGTCCTGTCGGTGGAGCACGACAACTCCCCGGAGATCGCCGCCATGATCGGCGCGTCCGCCGCGCTCCACATCTCGGACATTCCGTTCCTCGGCCCCATCGGCGGCGTGAAGGTGGGCCGGGTTGACGGGCAGTTCGTCATCAACCCCACCGTGGCGCAGAGCGAGGCAAGCGACCTGGAGTTGGTCGTTGCCGGCACGCAGGACGCCATCATGATGGTGGAAGCCGGCGCCAAAGAGCTGCCGGAAGAGGTTATGCTGGAAGCCATCATGTTTGGCCACGAGGAAATCAAGCGCATCTGCGCGTTTATCGAGGAAGTGCGGGCCGAGGTCGGCAAGCCCAAAGTGGAGGTCACACTGTATGAGCCCGACCCGGCGGTGAGCGATTGGGTGCGGGAACGGGCGTCGGCGGAGTTGCGCGCGGCGATCCGCAGCGCCGACAAGCAGAGCCGCGAGCAGGCGGTCGCCGACTTGAAGGCGCGGCTCATGGAGCAGTTCCAGCAGGAGTGGGGCGAGGAGGCCTTCGCGAACCACGCGAAGGACGTGGAAACCGTCTTCGACAAGCTCTTGAAGGAACAGGTCCGGCAAATGATCGTGGTGGAGGGCGAGCGGCCCGACGGGCGCAAGCTGGACGAGATCCGGCCCATCTGGTGTGAGGTGGGCGTGCTGCCGAGGACCCACGGTTCAGCCATCTTCACCCGGGGCCAGACCCAGGTGTTGAGCGTCTGCACCCTAGGTCTCAAGGGCGACGAGCAGATGCTGGACGACCTGCGGGATGAGAGCCGCAAGCGCTACATCCACCACTACAACTTCCCAGGCTACAGCACCGGTGAGGTGCGGCCCATGCGGGCCCCCGGACGCCGGGAGATCGGGCACGGGGCGCTGGCGGAGCGGGCCTTGGTGCCGGTTATCCCGCCTGAAGAGGAGTTCCCGTACACCATCCGGGTCGTGTCGGAGACGCTGGAGTCCAACGGGTCGACTTCTCAGGCCAGCGTCTGCGGCAGCACCCTGGCGCTGATGGACGCAGGCGTGCCCATCCGCAAGCCGGTCGCCGGCGTTGCCATGGGGTTGGTGAAGCATGAGGACGGCTTTGCCGTGCTCACCGACATCCAGGGCATTGAGGACCACCTGGGCGACATGGACTTCAAGGTGGCCGGCACCCGGGACGGCGTCACGGCCCTGCAGATGGACATCAAGATCAAGGGCGTGACCCGGGAGGTCCTGCAAAAGGCGCTGGAGCAGGCGCGAGCGGGCCGGATGTTCATCTTGGACAAGATGCTCGAGGTGTTGCCGGCGCCGCGCCCGGACCTCTCCAAGTACGCGCCGCGCATCACCACCATGGAGATCCCGGTGGACAAGATCCGCGACGTCATCGGCCCCGGCGGCAAGATGATCAACAAGATCATCCAGCAGACGGGCGTCGAGATCGACATCGAGGACGACGGCCGCGTCTTCATCGCGTCGCCTGACCAGGAAGCGTGCGAAAAGGCCAAGGCCATGATCGAAACGCTGGTCAAGGACGTGGAGGTCGGCGCGACGTACCTCGGCACGGTCAAGCGCATCATGAACTTCGGCGCCTTCGTCGAGATCTTGCCCGGCAAGGAAGGCCTGATCCACATTTCGGAGCTGGCGCCTTACCGGGTGTCCAAGGTCGAGGACGTGCTCAACATCGGCGACGAAGTGCTGGTGCGGGTGACGGAGATCGACAAACTGGGGCGCATCAACTTGTCCCGCAAGGACGCCCTCTCGCCCGAAGCCCTGGCCGCCGAAAAGGCCATGGGCGAAGCCAAAGGCAACGGCCGCTATGAGCGTGAGGACGGCGAGCGCGGCCGGCGTCCTGGTCCAGGGGCCGGCGGCGGCCGGCGCGAGGAGCGGCGCGGTCCCCGGCACCGGTAGGCGTTGATTGCAGCAGGACCGGCGGAGCAGGTGGTCACGGGGAGGTCACCTGCTTTTTTTCTTTTCCGGCAAGCTCGAGCGGGAACGGTTTCCCGGGAGAGGTGGCGGCCATGGCTGGTCTGCACTTGCGCGAAGGCTTGGTCCGCGGCGTGGAGCGGCTCCGGCCCGGGCTGTGGCAACTGCGCGTCGAGGTCGACGGGCGGGAGGAACCGGCGTTGCTTTACGAGGCGCTGACGCCGGTGGCAGCCGTGGGCGATCGGGTCGCGATCAACACGACCGCGGTGGACCTGGGCCTCGGCACCGGCGGCGCGCACTTCGTCATGCATGTCCTCGGACGGGAGCGGCCGGGTGCAGGTACCCCGGGCCACATCATGAAGCTGCGTTACACGCCCCTGCAGTTCGCGGTCTTGGCTGCGGAGGAGCCGGACAGCCCTCACCACGACGTCCTGGCGCGTGCAGACGACCTCGGGGGCATGCCGGTGGTGGTGGCCGAGCTGCACAGCCAAGTGCCCCCGGCGGCCGCAGCGCTGCGGATCGCCTTGGGTGACGGGGCGCGGATCGCGTACATCATGACCGACGGCGGCGCTTTGCCGTTGGCGCTGAGCCGGAGTGTGCACGAGCTGCGCCAGGCGGGGTTTCTGGACGCGACGGTGACGGTCGGCCATGCCTTCGGCGGGGACCTGGAGGCGGTGACCGTCTTCTCGGGGCTCTTGGCCGCCCGCTGGGCGCTGGCCGCCGACGCGGCCATCGTCGCCATGGGGCCGGGCGTGGTGGGGACCGGCACCCGCTTTGGGACGACGGCCATCGAAACGGGCCAGCACCTGGACGCCGCTGGGGTGCTTGGGGGGCTGGCCGTGGCCGCGTTGCGCATGAGCTTCGCCGACCCCCGTCCGCGCCAGCGGGGCGTCAGTCACCACACGCTGACGGTCCTGGGCACCGTCGCCCAGCGGCCCTGCTGGGTGGCGTTGCCCAACCTGGCACCGGACCAGGAAAGGCTGGTGCGGGACCAGTTGGCCCGGGCCGGGGTATTCTCACGCCACCGGGTGGTGGTGGAGGACCGGGGCCAGGCGGCGCTTGAGGAGCTCGCGCGCCGGGGCGTGGCGCTAAGCTCCATGGGACGCGGCGCTGAGGAGGACCCAGCGCCGTTTCTCGCCGCCGCCGCGGCCGGCTTTGTCGCGGCGGATCTCGCGCAACGGGATAACGGCCGTCCAGTCGGACAGCGAAAGAAGGATTCTTAACTAGACCATGAGCAAGACGCATACGCCGACGCTCACAGAGTATTTCGCCGATCTCCACGTGCACGTGGGCCGCTCAGGCGACGGGCGCCCCGTGAAGATCGCCGCTTCGACCGCCATGACCCTGCCGCGGGTTTTGGAAGAATGCCGGCGCCGCAAAGGCATCGATCTCGTGGCCGTCGTCGATTCGGCGTCGCCCGGTGTCCAGGCGGACATGGAGGCGCTCATCGTCTCCGGGGAACTGGCACCCCAACCCGGCGGGGGTTTGCGCTACGGCGACGGCCCCGTGCTTATCCCGGCGGTCGAGCTGGAAATCGCCGGCGAGGGACGCGGACCCGCCCATTACCTCCTCTATTTGCCCGACTTGGCAGCGGTGCGCGGGGTCGCCCGCTTCCTCGCACCGCGGGTCACCAACCTGCAGCTCTCCACCCAGCGGGTACGCACCCGCGCCGCGGAACTGCTGCGCCTGGCCGAGGACCACGGCGGGGTGCTCGTGCCGGCCCACGCGTTCACGCCCCACAAGGGCTTTTACGGCGCGTGTGCGGATCGACTGACGGACGTCTTTGGCGCAGCGGCGGAACGGATCCCCGCGGTGGAGCTCGGGTTATCGGCCGACACCGCGATGGCGGACCAAGTGAGCGAACTGGAGGCGAAAACGTTTCTCTCGAGCTCCGACGCGCACTCGCTCAACCGCATCGCGCGTGAGTACACCGCTTTGGCCTTGGCGGCGCCCACCTTTGCCGAACTGGTGCTCGCCTTGCGGCGCGAGACGGGACGGCGAGTCACGGCCAACTATGGGCTCGACCCGCGGCTGGGCAAGTACTACCGCAGCGCGTGCCTCGCGTGCGGCGCGATCGCCGGGCAGCCGCCGCCGGTCGTTGCATGTGCCCGCTGCGGCAGCCGGAAGCTCGTCAAGGGCGTGCTGGACCGGTTGGCGGAGATCACAGATCGCCCGGCGCCAGCCTCACCGCCCCACAGGCCGCCTTACGTTCACCAAGTTCCCCTGGAATTCGTCCCCGGTGTCGGGCGGCGCACCCTGGACCGCCTCATCGCCGCGTGCGGCTCGGAGATGGGCGTCCTGCACCGGGCCAGCCGCGAGCAGCTGAGCGCGGTGGCGGGACCAGCGGTGGCCGAGCGCATTTTGTTGGCCCGGACCGGGCAGCTCCCCGTGCAAGCCGGCGGCGGCGGGATCTACGGCCGCGTGGAGGCCTAGTATGCTAACCCGCGTCCAACCCGCATAAGGATTGGGTGAAAGTGGGACGAGGGGTGGGCGCGCGTGGCCGGCCGTTTCCCAGACATATTGCGCGGGTACTTTCGCCGGCGGACGGCCGTCTATCTGTGCGTCGTCATCGTGCTGGCCATGGGGGCCGGATTCGGCGGCCTCGCGGTGGGATATGTCGATGAGGAAGACCGCTCCGTCCTGGCGGCGCACGTGGAGGGGCTTTTGTCCGCACCGGAAACGCGGCCGCCGGCCCCGCCCGAGCGGGTGCTCCAGCAGGCGCTGGTGGAGCAGTTGCTCAAAACCGTGGGCCTGGTGGGCCTGCTTGGGCTATCCGTCATCGGCGCACCGCTGGTGCTGGCCGTCGTGTTTCTGAGGGGTTTCGCCCTGGGATTCACCGGGGCGTTTCTCGTGGACCGGCTGGGCTGGCGCGGCATCCCTTTGGCCGTCGCGTCGCTGTTGCCCCACAACGTGCTGGCTGTACCCGCACTGGTGTTGGCCGGCGCGAGCGCGATCAGCTTCTCCGTGGCCGCAGCCCGGGTGCTCATGGGCAGGCGGGACATCAACATGTACCACCAGTTCCTGACGACCGTCCTCTTGCTGGCGGCAAGCGGCCTGGCCCTGGTGGCCGCCTCGTTTCTCGAAGCCTACGTGACCCCGGTGCTCATGGACGCCGTGGCCGGCATCCTGCCATAGGGCGGTTGGCGCCGGAGGCCCCCTCGCAAAGGCCCGCCTTAGGCGCCTTCGCCTTAGCCCGGGGGCAGGGGTGCCCTATGCGACCGCCGAACTCTCATAACGTACGGCCGCAGGGCTGTGCCGCCCTCCGGGGTGAATGGCAGGAGGTGGCGGGAATGCCGCGCGGTGGACGCACGGCGTTGATCGTCCTCGACGGCATCGGCGTCGGGGAGCTGCCGGACGCGGGCCGGTTTGGGGACGAAGGGAGCAATACGCTGCGCAATACGGCGCTGGCCGTGGGAGGCCTCAACTTGCCCCATCTGGGCCGGCTGGGGTTGGGCCGTATCCTGGACCTGCCCGGCGTTCCGCCGGATCCGGCGCCCATTGGATGCTTTGGCCGCATGGCCGAGCAGTCCGCGGGCAAGGACACGACGACGGGTCACTGGGAACTGGCCGGCGTCATCCTCGACCGGCCGTTTCCCGTCTATCCCAACGGGTTTCCCCCTGAGGTCATTGACGCCTTTTCGGCCGCCATCGGGCGCGGGGTGCTGGGCAACAAGCCCGCCTCGGGGACGGCCATCATCGATGAGCTGGGCGAGGAACACATGCGCACCGGCAAGCCCATCGTCTACACGTCGGCGGACAGCGTGTTCCAGATTGCCGCCCACGAGGCGATCATCCCCGTGGAGCAGCTGTACGAGATATGCCGGATCGCGCGGGATATCCTGCAGGGCGAGCATGCGGTCGGCCGGGTCATCGCCCGGCCCTTTGTGGGCGAACCCGGGAAGTTCCAGCGTACCGCCCGGCGCAAGGACTTCAGTCTCCCGCCGCCGCGGCCGACGGTCCTAGACCGCCTGGTGGCCGCCGGTGTGCCGGTGTTTTCCGTGGGGAAGATCGAGGACATCTTCGCGGGGCAGGGCATCACGGCGGGCCAGCGCACCAAGAGCAACATGGAAACCGTGGACGGGGTGATCAGCCGCCTGCGGACCGAAGCCGGGCCGTGCCTCGTGTTCGCCAACTGCATCGACTTCGACATGCTGTACGGCCATCGCAACGATCCGGAGGGCATGGCACGGGCGCTGGCCGAGTTCGACGCCCGCGTGCCCGAGATCCTCGACAGCCTCCGGCCGGGCGATCTGCTCATCGTGGTGGGCGACCACGGCAATGATCCGACGACCCCCAGCACCGACCACTCCCGGGAGTACACGCCGCTCTTGTGCTACAGCCCTCATGGGCGGACAGGGGTGTCCCTGGGCACGCGAGCCACTTTCGCGGACGTGGCGGCCACTTTGGCCGAGTACTTTGCGGTGGAGCCTCCCGAGGCCGGGACGAGTTTCCTCAAGGACGTATTGGGGTGACGGGCATGCGGGCGCAGGATCTCATTGAAAAGAAGCGGGACGGCGGGGAGCTCTCGGAACGTGAGATCCGCTTTCTGATTGAGGGCTTCACCAAGGGAGAAGTCGCCGACTACCAGATGGCCGCCTGGTGCATGGCCGTCTACTTCCGGGGCATGACCGACGCGGAGACGACCGCGCTGACCATGGCGATGGTCGACAGCGGCGCGCGGGTCGACTTGAGTCCCATCGCCGGGATCAAAGTGGATAAGCACTCCACGGGCGGTGTCGGCGACACGACCACCCTAGCGCTCATCCCGCTGGTGGCCGCCTGCGGGGCGCCCGTGGCCAAGCTCTCTGGGCGCGCACTGGGCCATACCGGCGGGACGCTGGACAAGCTCGAATCCATCCCCGGCTTCCGGGTGGAGATGGACGCGCGGACCTTCGTCGACAGCGTCAACCGGGTAGGGGCGGCGATCATGGGCGCCACGGAAGACTTGGCCCCCGCGGACAAAAAGCTCTACGCCCTGCGGGACGTGACCGGCACGGTGGAGAGCCTTCCCCTCATCGCCGCCAGTATCATGAGCAAGAAGCTGGCCGCGGGTGCCGATGCCCTGGTGCTGGACGTAAAGACCGGCCGGGGCGCCCTGATGAAGACTTTGGAGCAGTCCAAACAGCTGGCCGAGAAGATGGTCAAAATCGGGCACATGGCGGGCCGCAGGACGGTAGCCCTGGTCACCGACATGGACCAGCCGCTGGGCTGGGCCATTGGCAACGCACTGGAAGTCAAAGAAGCCATCGCGGTCCTGAAGGACGAGGGCCCGCCGGATCTGCGCGAGCTGGTCCTGGCCCTGGGGACGGAAATGCTGGTCCTGGCGGGCGTCGCCAAGACGGCTGCCGAAGCCCGCCAGCGCTTGCTCCAAGCCCTGGCCAACGGGAGCGCTCTCAAGAAACTAAAGGAGATCGTTGCCAACCAGGGCGGCGATCCTGCCTACATCGACGATCCAAGCCGCCTGCCGCAGGCTCCGGTCCGCGCCGCCGTCACCGCACCGAGAGCCGGGTGGGTGGACGCCATCGACTGCAAGGGGCTTGGGCTCATCACCATGGAACTGGGCGCCGGCCGGCGCCGCAAGGAGGATACCATCGATCCCTCCGTCGGCCTCGTCCTCAAGGTCAAGGTCGGCAGCCGGGTCGAGGAAGGGGAGCCCCTGTGCGAGGTGCACGCGGCCAGCCCGCAGTCGCTGGCTGCGGTGGCGGACCGGGTGCAGGCGGCCTTTTCCATCGGCCCGCGGCCGCCGCGCCTGCGGCCATTGATCTACGCCCGCTACGGCGCCTGAGGCGGCAAGGCGCGGACGGATCTACTTCCCGGGCCTGCCTTCCGTGCTACTCCCTCCCGGCGGCGAATAGCCATGGGGAGAGGGAACGCATGCCGGAGGGAGGCAGGACCATGCGCGCAACGGTCCCAGGTTGGTGGGGGCTGTTGGCTGGCTTCGCCTTGGCGGTTTTGGGCCTCGGCGCCGAGGCGTTCGCTCAAACCGCGCCGCAGCTGCCCATTTCCGCCCGCGCGGCGGTGCTCATTGAAGCCCACAGCGGCCGGGTGCTCTACGAGAAAAACGGCCACGAACCGCTGCCGCCGGCCAGCGTGACCAAAGTGTTTACCCTCGTGGTGGCCCTGGAGGCGCTGCGGGATGGGCGGGTGGCCCTCGACGACCTGGTCACGGTCAGCCGGCGCGCCGCCGGGATGGGTGGCACGCAGGTGTACCTTCAGGTCGGTGAGCAGATGACGCTCAGGGACCTCCTCTACGGGATCGCGGTGGAGTCGGCCAACGACGCCGCCGTGGCCGTGGCGGAGCACCTCGCCGGCAGCGAAGAGGCGTTTGCCCAGCTCATGAACGAGCGGGCGCGGGCGATAGGGGCGAGGAACACCAACTTGAGCAACGCCTCAGGGCTACCGCCGGCCGACATCGGGATGCCGGGGCGGACGCACGTGACCTCCGCCTACGACATCGCGGTGGTTTCTCGCTACGGGTACACGCTGCCCATGTTTGAAGAACTGGTCTCGACCTACGGCCCTTACCGGGTGCGGGTGGGCACCCGGGCCGAACGGGAGTTTTGGAACCGCAACCGGCTGCTGCGGTTCTACGAGGGCGCGAACGGGATCAAGACCGGCCATACGCAGGAAGCGGGATATTGCCTCGCGGCCAGCGCCGTGCGGGGCAATCTGCACCTGATCGCGGTGGTGCTCGGGGCACCGACCCGGGAAGATCGGGATGAGGACATCCGGACGCTGCTCAACTGGGGTTTCAGCCAATACCAGGCCCAGGAAGTGGTGCGCGCCGACGAGGAGTTGGCACGCATACGGGTGTCCAAGGGCGTCGCTGACGCGGTTCCCATCGTTCCCGAACGGCCTTTGCACGTGGCCGTCCCCCGGGGCGGTCGGGTAGAGGTGCAAAAGGAGCTGCGCCTGCCGGATCGGGTTCTCGCCCCCATCGAGCGGGGTCAGGCTGTGGGCGAGCTCATCATCCGGCTGGACGGTCAGGAACTGGACCGCGTCCCCCTGGTGGTAGGCGGCGACGTGCCGCGGGGCCGGGTGTGGGAACTGGTCGCCCGGGCCGTACGCCGGCTCATGGGCAGCTTCCTGTCGTGACCCGGGACGCCGGAGGGAATTGCGCGCCCGGGACGCCGGAAAGAATTGCGCACCCGCAGCAGGAACTGGTTCGATAATACCGAAAGTTTCACCCCGATTTGCAGGGGGTGAAACCCGGTGCACATGGAAGCGCGGCGCATGGGGGACAGCCTCATCGTCCGCCTCAATGGAGAGCTGGATCTGCACACGGCGGAGGCCTTCCGGGCCTTCGTCCGCGAGCAGCTGGCCGCCTCTGACCGCATCCGGAACCTCATCCTCGACCTGCGGGCAGTGCCCTTCATCGACAGTTCCGGGGTGGGAGCGATCCTGGGGCGCTACAAGGAGATCCGGGAAGGGCGTGCAGGACGCCTGATCGCCTTTGGCCCGCGGGTGCCGGTCCGCCGCGTGTTGGCGATGTCAGGCCTTCTGCGGGTGATGGATGTGGCCGAGACCCAGCAGGAGGCGCTGGCCATCGCGAAGGAGGGGAAGCGAGTCCCATGACGCTGCCGGAGGGAATCGCGAACCGGGTGGCCCTGGAGTTTCCCAGCAAGGCCGAGAACGTGGCCTTCGCCCGCACGGCCATCGCGGTGTTTGCCGCGCAACTGGACTTTACCCTGGATGAGCTGGACGAGATCAAAGTGGCGGTGTCGGAGGCGGTTTCCAACGCCGTGATCCACGCATACGGCGACGAGCCTGGCCTCGTCCGGGTGGAGGCGGCGATTACGGCCGCAGGCGAACTGGTGATCCATATTATCGACCACGGCAAGGGCATCGAGGACGTCGCAACGGCCCGCCAGGCCCAGTGGACAAGCCGTCCGGAAGAGCGTATGGGGCTGGGTTTCACCTTCATGGAGGAGTACATGGACCGGGTGGAGGTGGAGTCTGCACCTGGCGCAGGCACCCGGGTCACCCTGCGCAAGCGGCCCGCGGCGGCGCGGGTCGCCGGCTGAGGGGGGCGCGCGACGGTGGACGCGGCGCCGATCCAGCCGGGCGAAGCGGATGTCGACCGGCCGGCTGCAGGCGTGTTGTCGCCCGAGGAAACCCGAGCGCTCTTGGTCCGGGCGCGGGCGGGGGACCGGGAGGCCCGCGACCGGCTCGTACAGGCCAACTTGCGCCTCGTCGCCAGTGTTGCCGCCCGTTTCGCCGGCCGGGGGGTCGAGTACGAGGATCTGTTTCAGGTTGGCTGTGTGGGCCTGATAAAGGCCATCGACCGCTTTGATCTCTCCTTTGATGTTCGCTTTTCCACGTACGCGGTGCCCGTCATCATCGGTGAAATCCGCCAATTCCTGCGCAGTGAACACCCCGTGCGCCTCGGCCGCAGCCTGCACGAACTGGCGGCGCGGGTCGCAGGTTGCCGGGCCGAGTTGGCCCAGCGGCTCGGCCGCACGCCGACCGCCCAAGAGATCGCAGCGGAGCTGGCGGTGGCCAGAGAAGATGTGGTCGCGGCGCTGGAGGCTTCCCAACCGGTGCACTCCCTGGACGCGCCGCTGGCTGCTGAAGACGGCGACGAGCTGCGGCTGGGCGACCGCGTCGCCGCGCCGTCGGACGGGGAGGCGCTCGTCGAGAACGCGGCCCTGAAGGCGGCCATGGCCCGTCTGGCCGACTGGGAAAGGCAGCTGGTAGCCATGCGTTTCCTGCTTGACTTGCCCCAGACGGAAGTTGCCCGGCGGCTGGGCGTCTCCCAGGCGCACGTGTCCCGTACCGAACAGCGCCTCCTGCGATCGTTCCGGGAGTGGCTGGCGTAGCCCGTGGCCGTGCAACCAGAAGATCCTCCCCCGGCCTGAATTTGCCGAAAGGGGCGCCCACGCCCCGGTCGAAGTCCCCTCTAGGCAAAACAAAGGGTTTCTCCCCCAGTCGTCAATGCAGCAGCAGCCAGCGAACTTGAGCGTCGAAGGAGTGGACCCGGCACAATGACTGTCATCCATGGGGAGAACATCGTACTGCGTCCGATCCGGGAGCACGACTACCCGCTCCTGGTCAAGTGGGGACGGGACCCCGAGCTTTCCCGCCTTCTCGAAGGAGACTATCCCCGGTCGGTGGCCGAATGCCCGGCTTGGCACCAAAAGGTGGCCAGCGACCGGCACCGCCAACTCTGGGGCATTGAACTTATTGGTGTAGGGCTCATCGGCGACATGGAGCTCGACCACATCGCCTGGCGCAGCGGCGATGCGGAGCTGCGCATTCGCATCGGCGAGCGCCAGCACTGGGACCAAGGATACGGCACCGAAGCCGTGACGCTCCTGTTGGCGCATGCCTTCGGGCCCATGAACCTACAGCGGGTGTACCTGCGGGTTTTTTCCTTTAATGAAAGGGCAATCCGCTGCTACCGCAAAGCCGGCTTCAAGCGGGAGGGTGTGCTCGTGCGGCGCGCCGCCGACGGCGAGCGGCGGCAAGTGTTTCTCATGCGCATCCTGAGGGACGAGTTCCTGCGCATCCCACGGCAACGGATCGCCGCCGGATAGCGGACCGGGTACGGCGTTGTCCGCGTAAGAATTTTTTCCCCAAATCTCGCCCTCAGTCTCAGACCAATTCGCGTGTTGTGCCCTCGGCGCCTGCTTTTCGACAACGGGAGCAGGCGCTTTTTTTCTCGCCTGGGAGCGCAAGGATTACTTGGGGTCGCGTAGAAGTTTTGGACGAACTGGGCAGGAAAAGGTAACTTCATATTTCCCCTGGCCGTGGAGGGAGAGACGTAAATGCTCGACGTACTCGTCAAAGGCGGTCCGGTGATGATCCCCCTGCTGTTCTGTTCGGTGCTGGCCGTGGCGGTGGCCCTAGAACGGCTCTGGTACCTGTACAGCACACGGGGTGATTCGGAGGACCTCATGGACGAGGTGAAACTCGCTCTCAGCCAGGGCAAATTGCTGGAAGCCGTCCAGATTGCCAAGCGGTCCCGCAGCCAGGTCGCGGCGCTGGTCGCAACGGGCGTCGCCTATTCGGACCGGCCCCGCGAGGAGCTGAAGGAGCTCCTGGACGAGGTGGGCCGGGACGAAGTGTACAAGATGGAGCGGCGGCTGGTGATCCTGGACCTCGTGGCCACGGTTTCGCCGCTGTTGGGCCTGCTAGGAACCGTTACCGGCATCATCCGTACCTTCAACGTCATCGGGTCCCTTCAGGGACTCGGCTCCCCGCAGGACCTCAGCCTCGGCATCGCGGAGGCGTTGATCACGACCGCAGCGGGGTTGATCATCGCCATCCCGACCGTGGCCGTGTACCAGTGGATCGGCAGCATCATTGACCGGCGCGTCGCGGAGATGAATCGCCGCAGCGCCGAACTCCTGGAAGCTCTGGCCACCCTGCGAGGTGAGTGACGTGGCCATCCAGCGGCAGCGCCGGCGTAGGCCCACGATCAACATCGTGCCTTTGATCGACGTCATGTTCTTCCTCGTATTGTTCTTCGTCGTGTTCACCACTTTTCGCATCGATCCGGTGGGCATACGCGTCGATCTGCCCCGGGCGGCGACAGGCGCGGTGATCGAGCGGTCGGAGCTGCGCATCACGGTCACGCAGCAGGGGGCTATGTTCATCAACGGCCAGGCGGCTTCGGTGGACCAGGTGCGGGCGCGGGTGCGGGAGGCTGTCGCGCGCCGGCCTGATACCCTCATCATCGTGTCGGCAGACCGGCGTGTCGCCTACGATTACGTGGTGCGGGCCATGGACGCAGCCCGCCAAGGCGGCGGCTACCGGATCGCCCTCAGCGTCGAACCCCAGCAGTGAGAGCGTTGCCCATCGCGGTGGGAGCCGGGGCGGTACGGCGCCAGGCGCAGCGTCCATGCGAGGGCCCCCGCGGCCGGCGAGGCAGGTGAGAAGGTTGTTCGCGGACGAGCGGGAAGACGAATCCACACTGCACTGGTTCCTCATCATCTCGGTGCTGATGCACGCGTTGTTGATCTGGCTGTGGCCGCAGTGGCAGGCCATGATGGTCACAGGCGTCGGGCTTGACGCCGGCGGGATCATCGAGATCGTGACGTTGCCGGGCGAGCCCTCGATCCGGCCACAGCCGCCGCGTCCGGGACAGCCCGTGCCCGCCGCGGCTGCAGAGCGTCCGCGGCCGCAGCAGCAGGAGCCCGCGACACAGCAGCAACAGCAGCAGCAACAGCAGCAGCCTCAGCAACAGCAGCAACAGCAGCAACAGCAGCCGCAACAGCAAGCGCCCGCACGCGAGCCGGAACCGGTGGTTCGTTCGCCGGAGCAGCGGGTGGAACCGGTGGCGCCGTCGCAGCCGCAGGCGCAACCGCGGCCCCAGCCGCAGCCCGCGCCGCCACCGCAGCCCGAACCGCAACCGCAGCCTCAGCCGGAGCCTCCGCCCCGGCCGGAACCGGTCAGGCCTGAGCCGGCTCCGGAGCCGGAACCCCGGCCGTCGCCGGAGCCGGCCCCGGAACCCGAGCCCGAACAAGGCGTGGGCGAGGACATCCTCGTGAGCGAGCGGGGCGAAGTCGAGATCCCGGCAGCGCGGCAACCCGAGACGCCAGCCGCGCAGCCGGTGCGGCCGCAGCCTCTGCCCCAGCCCGTGCCTCAGCCAGAGGCACGGCCGCAGCCTGCGCCTCCGCCAGAGCCTGCGCCTGCGCCTCAGCCTCCACCTGAGCCAGAGCCTCCGCCGGCGCCTGAGGGTCCGGCCGGGTCGCAGCCGTCCGGGCAAGGCGGTGAGGCTAGTGTGCAGCAGGGAGACGCGCGGGGTACCAAACCTGACGGCGCACCAGAGGCAGCCCCGTCAATGGCCACCTTTGCCACCCGCTTCGGGTTGGGCAGCACCAAGTCGCTGGAAAACGTGCCGCCTCAGGAGAAGTTGAACGACCTCGTCATCGAAGTGGCGGTCGACAGCCAGGGGCGGGTGATCGGATATAACATCGTCAGCTCGTCCGGACGGCCGGACGTGGACCTGGAGATGGCGGGCTTGATGATGCGCTGGCAGTTTGCGCCTTACGAGCGGGACTATGTTGAGATCTGGCGCATCACCTTCACCCATACGGTCGTCGGGGGTGTCACCACGCCCGTGCCGCGGCCGGAGTTTGTGGGACGGCGCTAGCGGCAGCGCGTCCATGAGCCAACCGCGGAGGTGTGTTGTTTGCGCAGGTCGCAGCTGGCTTGGTTGTTGACGCTTCTTATCGTCCTCCTGGGCGCGCAGGCCCAAACCCTCGCACAGGCGCTCCAAACCCGCGCGGGCGAGAGCCTCGTCATCGAAAACGAGTTCATCTCCATCATCGTCAACGGCCGTGCGGAGGACACGGGGCGGTTTTCCGTCAACACCACGGGCGGCGACCCGGCGCGGGCAGGCGATGAGCAAAAGCCGCTCGTGTACGGCACTGAGCGCGCGCCCGGCCCGTGGACGTCGTACACGACCGTGCGCATCGACGGGCGCGACTACGTGTTCGGCGGCCCGACGGGCAAGCGGGCCGGCCGGACCGGGCTGTATGGGGAAATGGTGAGGGCGCCCTACATCCACGAAGACCGGGAGATCCGGGCCGTGTGGCGCATGGAGGACATCGTGGTTACGCAGATCCTCGGTTTCGCTGCGGGCATCACGACCGGCCAGATGGACACGGCCCGGATCGAGTACGTGATCACCAACGAGGGTAGCCGGGCGCGCAACGTGGGCCTGCGCATTATGCTCGACACCATGCTGGGCGCCAACGACGGTGCGCCGTTCCAAGTGAGCGGCGAGGGGCTCTTGACCGACATGGCCTTCCGCGGTGAGGCGATTCCCGACTACTTCCAGGCGTTCGACTCGCTAGCCAACCCTCAGGTCGTGTCCCAGGGCACCTTGCGGGCGCTGGACACGACGGTGCCCGACGCCGTTTACTTCTCCAACTGGGGCAGCCTCGCGGACGGCACCTGGGAGTTTGACTTCGTTCCAGGCCGCGACTTTACCCGGGCGGGCGAAGAATTTGTGCTGGACAGCGCCGTGGCCCTGTACTGGGATCCGCGCCCGCTGGAGCCGGGCGAGTCGCGCCGCTACATTACCTACTACGGGCTTGGCGGCATCACCATCGCACCGGGCCACCTGTCCTTGGGCGTGACGTCGCCGCAGCGGATCGAAGGCAGCTACACGGAGCCGGTCGTGTTCGAGATCCGCGCCTACGTGGAGAACACCGGCGAATGGATCGCCCGCGACACGGTCGTCCGGCTGGAGAATCTCGCGCCCTTGCAGCTTGTGCAAGGGCAGCAGTCGGTCGCCTTGGGCGATCTGGTTCCGCGACAGTCGCGGCAGGTTGTCTGGCGGGTGGCCGCGCCGCCCGGCAGCTCCGGCGACTTTGTCTACCGGGTGTCTGTCACGGCCAGCAACGCGGATCCCAACCGGGTCGACCGCCAGGTGACGGTCATCGCGCCGGCCTCCTTGAGCGCGACGATGGGTGGCGTGGAACAGCTGCGGGTGGTGGACGGCCGCTGGGATCCGGTCCCCTTCGTGGTAACGGCCCAGGTGACCAATTCGGGGCAGCTTGAGGCGCAGGCCGTGGAAGCGGAGATCCGCATGCCGATCGGCCTGGCCGTAGCCAAAGGCGACAACCCTTTGCGGCGATTGGGTGCCATTGGCCCAGGCGAGACGGTCACGGTGGAGTGGCACCTGATGCCGACGGGCGCGGTGGGCAACTTGCCGGTCTCGCTGCAATTGCGGGCCGAAGCCGCCCGGATTGACCCGCGTTTGCCGACGCATTTCGTGAGTGTCCCGCGGCTCGACGCGGCCCTGCGCGTCGCCGTGTTTGACGAACGGGGCGGTACGCGCAACACCTTTGCGGTGGGCGAGCTGTTCCACGTGGAAGTGCTGGCCCACTCGGTCCGGGAGCTGTACGGCGTCGCCTTCGAGCTGCACTTTGACCCCAGCGTCCTCCAGGTGCTGGGCGGGAGGCTCGGCGTAGGACCGGGGCGGGCGTTTGTGAAAAACGATCCGGTGACCGGCGAGGACCAACTGCTCAACTGGGTGCGTCCGGTCTTTGTGGACAACCGGGCGGGCGTCGTGCGGATCACCGCCAGCCGGGCGCCTGAAGGTCCCTTGGCATGGCTGAGCGACTCTTTGGCCACCATCCGCTTCCGGACGGTGGGCCCCGGGCAGGCACGGCTACGGTTCGTGATGGTCCCGGACAACCCGTTCCTCAGCCCGGACGCCCAGCGCGCCTATATTGCGGACGGTTCGGGCAACGCCGTTGACGTCATGACGGAGGAAACCGTAATCACCGTGCGGGTCGGGGAGCCGTAATCGGTGTGATTGCCAAGGCGGCGGCCAAAGGCGCGACACCGTCCGGGACGGCAGCAAAGGCGGGCGTCCCGGCGGGGGAGGCCGCCACAAGTCAAAGGGGTGAGACCATGGGACGGTTTAAGCTTGTCTACATCGCCTTCCTGGTGATGGCCATCGCCGCCGGCAGCGCCCTTGCCCAGGCGGTGGACGTTCCTACCAACCACTGGGCATACAAGGCTGTCCAAGCGCTGATTGAGCGCGGCTACATCGACGTGGGCGGTGACGGCGCCTTCCGGGGCGACCAGCCGGCGGACCGCTACACGCTGGCGGCGGTCGTCGGCCGGTTGCTGGAGGACATTGAGGCCGGGCGCGTCCGCATCAAAGAGGGCAGCGACGCCGCGCTGGTGCGGCAGCTGGAGCAGGAGTTCCGG
>DATCLD010000075.1:0-5453 GCA_036564115.1 Limnochordales bacterium | reverse complement strand
GAAAAACCCGATGACGCGGGCGTCATAGGCCGCCGGGTCGACCTGGCGCGCCCCTACGTGGCGGGTGCTGCCGGGCACGATCCAAAGCTCCGCGAGGCCTGGCCGCGCCGCCTCAAACAGCCGCCGGCTCTCGCTGGACGGGATGGCGTCGTCGCCTTCGGTATGGATGAGCAACAGCGGCTGCGCGAGATACGGCACCACGGCGATGGGGCTCACCGCGTCGGTGTCGAGCCCGATCAGGGGCGGCAGCAGGGTGATGATCAGCCATGTGAACGGGAAGTTGGGGAGCCCAGTCCACACGGGCATGTTGACGGACAAGTAGTCCCGCAGGTCGCTGAAGGGGCTGTCGGCGATAACGGCCTCGATGCGAGGCTCGTTGGCCGCGGCCAGGATGGCGGTCGTCGCACCCATGGAAAAGCCGATGAGACCGATGCGCTCCGCCTGTGCGGGCTTCTCGGACTTGAGCCACTCCACCGCGCCGTAGATGTCCTTGACCTCATGATACCCAAGGGTGGTCACGTCGCCCTCGGACTCGCCCGAATTGCGAAAGTCAAACATGAGGACGTTGAAGCCCGCGTCCACGAAAGACCGCGCCAGCTCCAGCGCCGGCAGCGACGGCGACAGCCGGTTGCTGGTGTAGCCGTGGGCCATGATGATGGTGCTGGAGCTGTCCTCCGCCGGCAGGAACCAAGCGCGGATCGTCAGTCCGTCCGTCGCGGGAAACGCCACCGACTCGTAGGCCAAGCCCACCTCCGCGGGCGTCCGATCCACCGGCCGCGGCGCGGGGTGCGACAGCGACCAACCCACATACACCGACACACCCACGACGGCCACTACGCCCGAGATGACCAACCCGGCCAGCGCCCGCCAGAGCCAAGTGCTGCGCCGGCGGTACATCGTGGGCGTCTTTGCGATACCCGAGTTGCGTCCCATGCTCCGTTCAGCTCCTTTGGCTAGAAATCTGGTCGACGTTGGCCACCCGCCCAACCTCGGCGAGCGCCGCCTGCATAACCGGGCGCGGCCGTCACCCGTTTTTCAATGCGCCAAGCCGCGCCCGCAGCCTGGACTCCGTGATCGCTCCGGCATCCAGCGTTTCCGCGCCCAGAAACCGCAGGAAGCGCTGAAAGCCGGCCGCCAAAGCCTCCACAAAGGCTTCGTCGGCAGCAAGCGTCTCCTCCTCCAGCCACAATCCTTGGAGGACGAGCCGCCGCGCCTGGCGGTCCATACGGCTGTCGAAGCGGGCCACCAGCCGGTCGCCCCACAGCACCGGCAGCGCGTAGTAGCCGTAGCGCCGCTGGTGCTCGGGCTTGTACACTTCCCACACGTAATCGAAGTCAAAGAGCACCTTTGCCCGCCCCCGGGCGCTCACCGGGTCCAGAGGGGCGAGGAACGTGGCCTCCTCTTCGGTGGTGGTCTCCAGTGGTTTCCACGCGGCAGGCACCCGCCCGGCAGCCAGTTCCTCGAGCACCGGCACGTCGCCCGCGAGCGCGTAGCACACGCCCTTCCAACCTTCGACGCGCATCTCGACCATTTCACCTGCGGCCAAAAGGTCCGCGACGATCTGCCGGCCTTTGCCAAAGGGCACGCCCCGTTGCGAGGCCTCGCTCGCCCGTCCGAGGCGCGCCAGCCCGTAGAAGGCGATCTCCTTCTTGACCAGAAACCGGTCCGCCTCGTCCTCCGGGCTCTCGTAGATGAGCTCCGGCGGCGCGACGGCCTCGGTGAGGGCATAGACCCGCTCGAAATTGACCCGGTGGTGAGTCATCGCTTCCCCGGTGCGCCAGAGGTAATACAGGGCCAAGGCGCTGTCCTTGCGGCCGCGGTAGCTGTTGGTCCGGGTGCGGCTGGCCATGTCGAAATCGCGATTGCTGACCGTCCCCCGCTCCCGCAGCAGCTGCCGCATCTCTTCGATGGCGGCGGCGTGCTCTCGGCCAATCCAGGAGACGCGCGTCTCCGCCCCCGGCCCGCCGTCCCGCTCGCGGCGCATCACGACCCGCCAGTGGGGCAGCTCCTCCATTGGGCGTGTCGCAAGCCACCCGCCCCAGTCGAAAAAGCGGCGCTCCCGGTAGGTGGGGATTTCCCACATGCCTGGTCGATAGTCGATCACCCGGCTGTAAAGTGCGATGTCGTGACTGCGGGCCACCACCTGCAGCGGGTCCAGCTGCAGGTATTCCATGGCCCGCATGGCCTGCTCCGTGCCCGCCAAGCCCCGGAACCTCCGCCCGGGCCACAAGCCCTGCTTGCCCAGGACAAACCGCCGGGCCGTCGTTGCATCGATGGTCAACATCGAAGTGTGGGCAACCTCCCCAATTGCCGCAGGGGTTCGGCGGCCACGAGGGACCTCCTGCCGCGCCGGCGTAAGGAACCCGCCGCAGGATGTCGAATGGATACCAGGCATGTTTCCGGGGGAGTGCTGTACAGGCGGGAAACGGAGCCAAGTTGTCATATGTGCTGGCACGACCCCGTGGGCGAGAGCACCGGAGGTATGGCCATGGTCGAGCACATCGTCCTGTTCAAGCTGAAGCCCACCGCCACCGAGGCCGAAAAGAATGAGCTGCTGCGAAGGCTGCGGGGCTTGAAAGGCAAGATTGACGGCATCGTGGATCTTTCGGCCGGCGAGAGCTTCACCAACCGGCACAAGGGCTACACGATTGGCCTCGTGGTCCGTTTCGCGGACCGGGCGGCCCTGGAGCGCTACGGCCCTCACCCGGAGCACGTGCCCGTGAAGCAGTACGCGGAGCAGGTGTGCGAAGACATCCTGGCCGTGGACTACGAGTTCTGATGGCGGACAAGGAAGGCCATCGACGCCTCTGGCTTTCCCGCGAAGTTCATCTGGAGCTGCTGCGCCTGTCGCTGCCGACCATCGTCTCGACCCTGGCAGTGCCACTGTTAGGGCTGGTGGATACCATCGTCCTCGGGCGACTGCCGGAGGTGGAGCCTCTGGGTGCGGCGGCTGCGGCCAACACCATCTTCAACTCCCTCTTTTGGGTGTTTGGTTTCCTGCGCATGGGGACGACGGCCCTGGTGGCCCAGGCCAGCGGACGCAAGGATGACGATGAGGCCGCGCGCACGCTGTTTCAGGCGCTGGCCATCGGCGCCGTCATGGGGTTTCTCCTGGTCTTGCTGCGGGGACCCATCGCGTGGGCCGGCTTTGCGCTGATCGGCGCGGAGCCGGAAGTGGACCGGCTGGCCAAACAGTACTTCGCCATCCGCATCTTTGAGGCGCCGGCGTTCCTGATGACCATGGCGCTCACCGGCTACCTGCGGGGCCGAGGCGACGCGGTCCTCCCCATGCTGCTTGTGGTTCTCATCAACGCCGTCAATATCGCCGGCGACCTGCTCCTCGTCCCCGGCACATGGGGCTTGCCGGCCTACGGCATCCGGGGCGCGGCGTGGGCGAGCCTGGCCGCCCAAACCGTCGGCTTTGTCGCCGCGGCCGCCGTCGTGGGGCGGCAGGTGCGCCACCGCTGGAGCTGGACGTGGATCATGCGCGTGCGGAAGCTGGCATGGCGGCGCTTCCTGCATGTGCAGCGGGACCTTTTCCTGCGCACGCTGGCCCTGGTAGCCAGCCTCGGCGCGGTGACGGCCTTCGCGGCCCGGCTCCACAACGCCCACGAGCTGGCCGCCCATGCGATCCTGCTGCAGCTTTACACGCTGGGCAGCTACGGGGTGGACGGCTTCGCCTACGCCACGGAGACGACGGTTGGCATGTGGCTCGGCCACGGCAACGCCGCCCGGGCCCGGGCCAGCGCGTTGGCGGCCCTGATGTGGGGCACCGGTTTGGCGCTGGCCGCGAGCGCCTTTTACCTGGGCGCCGACGACTGGATCGCCGGGGTGTTCACCCACGACCCCATGGTGCAGGAAGTGGTCCGCCGCCTCACCGGCGTGGTCGTCGTGATTCTTCCCGTGGCCGCTGTAGCCTTCGTCTTCGACGGGATCATGATCGGCGCCACCGACACCCGTTACCTGCGCAACGCCATGTTCGTCAGCTCTGCGGTCTTTGCGGCGGTGCTCCTGGCCGGCTGGCGCTGGATCGGCCCCGGCTTGTCCGTGATCTGGTGGAGCCTAGGGGCTTTCCTCTTGATGCGGGCCGTGACCCTAGGACTGAGGTTTGCGTCCGGCCGCTGGTGCGAAAGCGTCCTCCTCAAGGTCCCGGACTCGGCTCCGGGAACAAGCAACGCGCCGCAACGGGGAAATTAGCGATGGCCGGCGCCTCACGGGCGTCGGCTCCCTGGCTGCGTACGCAAGCATCGCCTGTCCTACCCCGCCTTGACCCGTACCCGGCGAAAGAGGTCAAACCCTCCCTGCGCCGAACTATGGTCTCATGTCGCTGAGCGCAATCACCCACCCTTCCGCTGGACGCGTCGTGTCCGTACAAATCGCCCCCGCCCACCGGGCCCCCATGGAGTTTCTCAATGAAGCAGAGGTGCGCGCGAACTGGGGGCTGGTAGGCGACCATCACTCGCGGCCCGACAGCAGCCGGCAGGTGCTGCTCGTGGAAGCCGAAACCCTTGAGCGCCTCGGGCTCAAGCCGGGCGATGTGCGCGAGAACCTGACCGTGCAGGGCGTGGACCTTATGGCGCTGGGCGCGGGTTCGCTTCTGCGCGTCGGCGATGAGGTCGAACTGGAAATAACTAAGTACTGCGCCCCGTGCCAGCGCCTGGAAGAAATCCGGCCGGGGCTCATCAGGGAGATCGCGGGGCGCCGGGGCATGCTGGCCCGGGTCGTGCGGGGCGGCACCGTGAAGCCCGGGGACACCGTCACGGTGGTCCGGGCCGTCGCACCAGAGCAGCGCCACCTTCCCGGCTGAGCCAACTGTTGACGGCACCAAGGAGGGTTTCCATGGTCAAGGCACTGCTCTGCGACCTGGATGGGACGCTGCTGGACATCGATTTCAACGGGTTCATGCGCGAGTACTTGACGGATGTTTCCCGGCGCTTTGCCGACTGCATCCCGCCCGAGCGTTTCCAGCGGCAGGTCCTCGCCTCCATGAGTGCCGCCGTGGCCAAGACCGACACCGATCGCACCATGTTGCAGGCGTTCATGGAGGACTTCAGCCGGGCGTTGCCGCTGCCACCCGACGCCCTGGACCGCTTCCACGACTACTACAAGACCGACTTCCCCCGGCTGCGCTCCTGGGGCCGGCCGGTGCCCGGAGCGCGGGAGCTGATCGAGGCGGCCCTGGCGCGGGGATTGGACGTGGTCGTCGCCACGGCCCCGTTTTATCCCGAACTCCCCATCCGGGAGCGGCTGCGCTGGGCGGGACTGGACGACGTGCCCTTCCGGTTCATCTCCTCTTCAGAGGTCATGCGCCGCTCGAAACCGTTCCCAGAGTTTTTCCAGGAAATCGCCGACCACATCGGCGTAAAACCGGAAGAGTGCCTGATGATCGGGGACGAGACGGTCATGGACGGTGCCGCCGCTCGGGCCGGCATGCGGGTCGCCTTGGTGGGACC
>DATCLD010000074.1:0-2154 GCA_036564115.1 Limnochordales bacterium | reverse complement strand
GACTCGATGAATCCCAACCTGGACATCTTCAGCATCGTCGCCGAGCCCTTGCGCATCCAGGGCCTAGCCAAGAGCCGCGAAGAGATGGAAGAACGAGTGGCCAGGGCCCTGGCCGATGTGGAGCTCGTGCCGGTGGAAGAGTACATGTACCGTTACCCCAAGGAGCTCTCAGGTGGCCAGAGGCAGCGGGTGGCCATCGCACGGGCCTTGGTGCTGGAGCCGGACTTCGTCGTGGCCGACGAGCCTGTGTCGATGCTGGATGTATCCATCCGCGGCGGGATCCTCAAGATCTTGCAGCGGCTCGTCCGGGAACGGGGGCTGTCCCTGGTGTTCATTACCCACGACCTCGCCCTTGCCCGGCATTTCTGCGACCGGGTGGCGGTCATGTACCTGGGCCAGATCGTGGAGCAGGCGACCTGTGACGAACTGGTGCACAGGCCGCACCATCCGTATACCCAGGCGCTTATGCAGGCCGTCCTCTCCACCGACCCGCGCCGCAAGCGCATTTACACAGGGCTGAAAGGGGAAATCCCCAATCCTGCCAATCCGCCGTCCGGCTGCCGATTGCACCCGCGCTGCCCGCTGGCGACGGAACGGTGCCGCACGGAAGTGCCGCCGCTGGTGGAACATGCGCCGGGACACTGGGCGGCTTGCCACCACGTGGAGCAAGCGTTGGCCCGGCTCAACCAACCGGCGGCCGGGTAGCGCCCTGGACGAGCCTTCGGTGGGAGAAGAAGCAATCATTGGGTAATTCTCTGAAAACAACTTGCCGATGAACGCTGAGTTTGGTAGACTTTAACCAGATGGGTGTGGGCAGGTCCGGACGCACCTGCCGGCCCATTGTCACAACAGGTAGCGGGAGGCATGGCGGTTTCATGGCACGCGGTCGAGTAAAGTGGTTCAGCAACGAAAAGGGCTACGGTTTCATTGAGCGGGACGGCGGCGAGGACGTCTTCGTCCACTACAGCGCCATCCAGCAGGAGGGCTTTAAGACCCTCGAGCAGGGCGAAGAGGTGGAGTTTGAGGTCGTCCAGGGCGCCCGGGGACCGCAGGCGGCCAACGTGCTGCGCTTGAACGCAACCGGCGGCTCTCGGTTTTAGCGGAGGCTGGCTGGCGCCCGGTGCAGGGCCGGCAGGGCAGTGTCCGGCCGGCGGCGTCCCCCGGGAAAACACCATCATTGCCAGCAACGTACAAAGGACCGGAGCGCGAAACGCCCGGTCCTTTATCTGTTTGTGCGTCGGGCGCGCCGGCCCGGGAATCTTCCCGGGCCGGCACGCTTTCGGCCGCTCACTAGCCCGTGCAGCTCAGCGCAGCATGAGCGGGATCTGCAGGTAGAGCCCAAGGGTGGCCACGAGGAGCGACGGCACCGACGTGACCAGCCCGGGCCAGAACCACTCCATGAAGGTCACGCCGCGGCCCTCCTGGCGCTCCAGCATGCCGATGGCGACGATGTTGGCCGTGGAGCCGATAAAGGTCAGGTTGCCGAGGATCGTCCCACCCATGAGCATGCCCCACCACAAAGGGGCAACTTGCACGCCTGCGGCCGCCAAGTCGCCCACGATGGGAATGAAGCTGGCCACGGCCAGTACGTTGTCCATGAGCGCCGTAATGGCGCCGATGGTCCAGGTGATGAGGAAGAACAGCGACGTGAGGCTCCCTTGCGTAGCGTTGATCATGGCCTGGGCGATGTTCTCCGTTACGCCCACATACCGCAGGGTGCCGGCCGACGCAAACAGCAGCATGAAAAAGAGCAGCGTCCACCAGTCGACGCGGGTCTCAACCAACCGTTTGGCCTGGTGCCGCTCGACGAAAAGCACGATGCCCCCCGCCAGCATTGCCACGCCGATGAGCATGATGTTGTGCTCAAGGCCCAGCCAATGCTCGATATTCTTGTGGAGCAAGAGGCCAAGGATGGTACCGCCGAACAAGAGCGAGGGAACGAGGATGCCCTCCTTGGACCCCGACTCGACCGCGCCTTTGCGGGACTGGATGGCCGCCTGCAGGTCGGCCATCGGCTTGCGGAAATACCAGAACGACAAAACGACGGTCGTAATCAGGGCCAGGATGGACATGGGCGTCGCCCAGCGCAGGAAGTCCGGGAACGACAGGCCTGCCCGCATGGCGATGAGCACGCCGATGGGATTGCCCACCACG
>DATCLD010000073.1:0-5902 GCA_036564115.1 Limnochordales bacterium | reverse complement strand
GTCACGCTCCATTGCGTTTCCTCCTCCAAGCGTGCCAGGCGTTGGGCAACCGTTGGCCAACCGTTGGGCCGCTGGGCGACGGGACCCCGACGGCCCCGCGGGACCCCGACGGCCCCGTGGATGGCTCAGAACGATCGCAAGAACGCCTCGACGTCGCCGAGCACCGCGTCGATGGTTTCCTCCCAAAAGGACGGCCTGGTCAGGTCCACACCCAAGTGCCGACGTGCCAGTTGCTCGACCGTCATGCGGCCGGAGTCGCGCATCATCTCGGCGTACTTCCGGGCGAACGCGCCACCCTCCTCGCGCGCCCGGAGGTAGATCCCGGCGCTGAAGAGGTAGCCGAACGTGTAAGGGAAGTTGTAGAAGGGCACTGTGGTCAGGTAGAAATGTAGTTTGCTGGCCCAAAAGAGCGGGTGCCAGCTGCCCAGGCCGTTGAGAAACGCGCGCTTTTGGGCGGCTTCCATCAGGCTGTTGAGCTGTGCGACGGTGAGGGGCCCGTTGCGACGAGCGGCGTAAAACTCCACCTCAAACAAATAGCGGGCGTAGATGTTCATGAGGAAGGCCACCGTGCGCTGCAGCCGGCTGTCCAGGAGCGCCAGCCGCCGATCCGGGTCGGTCGTGGCCTTGAGGGCGGCATCGGCGACGATCATCTCCGCCAGCGTCGACGCGGTCTCCGCCAAGTTCATGGGATAAATCCGCGCCAGAGGCGGCAAGTCCTTGATGACGGAGAAATGGTACGCATGGCCTAGCTCGTGGGCAAGGGTGTCGACGGCCTGGGGTCGGCCGGCATACGTCAGGAAGATGCGGCTTTCCCCCCGCAAGGGGAAGCTCGCGCAAAAGCCCCCCGCCTCCTTGCCCGGCCGATCCTCCGCTTCGACCCACCCGTCGGCCAACGCCCGGGAGGCAAAGGCGGCAAGCCGCGGGCTCACCGCGGCGAACTGGTCGATGATGAACCGGGCGGCCTCGTCGTACGGGATCGTTTCCTGCCCGCTCTTCCCCACCGGCGCTCCCACGTCGAACCACCCCAGCCGCTCGAGGCCCAAGAGGCGCGCCTTCCATTCGAGGTAAGCCAGCAGCTTGGCCTGGCCCCGTTCCACCGCCGCCCACATGGCGTCCAGCGTCGCCCGCTCCATGCGGTTGCGGGCCAGCGGTTCGTGCAGCACGGAATCCCAGCCCCGGTGCCTGTACAGGGTCAAGCGGTAGCCCGCCAGGTGGTTGAGGGCCGCGGCAAAGATGTCCGCTTCTTGCGCCCAAGCCTGCTCATAGGCAGCCGCCAGGCGGGCGCGGACGGCCGGGTCCGGGTCCGTCAGCCGCTGGGCGGCTTGGCCCACCGACAGGGCGATCTGGCGCCCGTCGTGCTCAAAAGGAATGCGGATGCGGCCCGCCACGGTGTTGTACAGCTCACCCCAGCCGTGATAGCCGTCAACCGCGAGCTCGACAGCGAGGGCCTCGCGGTCGGGCGGCATTTTTTCCCGGGCGAGCCGCCGCCGCTCATCCAAGGCAAAGGCCACGGGCGCAACGGCCGGGTCGGCCAGCAGCCCCTGCCAGGCCTCATCGGAAAAGACGGCCAGCTGCGCTTCCAGGCGGCTCAAAGCAGCCTCCAGGGCCGCGCCGACGGCACGCACCCGCGCGAGCAGGCTGCGGGCCGCCGCGTCGCTCGTGTCTTGGGCGGTCAGGCAGCGGCTGAAGCTGGCTGCCTCCTGCAGCCGTTGCTGTAAATCCTGCCAGCGGGTGATCAGGTCGGGCCAGCCTCCGGGACCTTCTCCTGGCCGGGGCGCAGTCACCGCTTGCACCCGTGTGCGAAACGCCTCCACGTCCCGGGCCAAGTCGGACAGGAACGCCGCGAAGGAAGCGGACGCGCTCCCGTCGGGGAAAAACCTCTCCAGGTCCCACCGCTGGGGCAAAGACTTGGACATGGCCGCACCCTCCTTCATCGATAAGCCACTGACACGCCAAGCTGCGCCAAAAAGTCGAAATACGCCGGGCACGTCTTGGACACGCAACCCGGATCCCCGATGTGGATCCCGGGCACGCGCACCCCAAGCAGGGCGAACGCCATCGCCTGCCGGTGATCGTCGTGGGGGTCCAGGGTCCCCCCCGGGCGCGGATCGGCCGGGTAGACGGTGAACCCATCGGGATGCTCGTCGACCCGGACGCCCAGCCGCCGCATCTGGCTCACGAACACGCCGATGCGGTCCGATTCGTGGCGGCGGATGTGGGGCACGCCGGTCACCGTGACCGGGGCGTCGGCAAACACGGCCGCCGCCCCCAGGGTCAACGCTTGGTCGGACATGGCCCGCATGTCCACCGCAAAACCGCCACGCAGCCGCGCCGGTCCCACCACTTCCAAGTAGGAGGCCCCCCGGTCCACGCGGCAGCCCATCCGCTCCAGGACGTCCACAAACCGCGCGTCGGGCTGCAGCGACCGGTAGCCCACGTTGGTGATCCGGACGCGGCCGCCCGACAACGCTGCCGCGGTCAAGAAGTAACAGGCGGTGGAGGCGTCGGCCTCCAGGGTGAGCGTCCGGGCCGCGTAGGGCCGCGGCCGCACCCGGATTCGCTCACATCCTTCCGCTTCCACGTCGGCCCCGAAGGCCCGCATCATCTCGATGGTCAAGCCGACGTACTCGGGCTGCACCAACTGATCGACGACTTCCACATCCACCGGGCGACGCGCGTAAGGGGCCGCCAGCAGCACGCCGCTGGTGAACTGGCTGGAAACGCGTCCGGATATGGCGACCTTGCCGCCGGTCAAGCCGGCCCGTACCCGGATAGGCAGTTGACCGTGCGCCTCCAGATAGGCGATGTCGGCCCCAAGCTCGCGCAAGGCGTCCACCAATGGGGCGATGGGCCGCGCCCGCAGCTGGGCGCTTCCATCCACCTGCCATTCACCGGCGGACCCGGCCGCGAGCGCCCCGGGGAGAAACCGGGCCAAGGTCCCCGCGGAACCGACGTACAATTGGGCGCGCTCGTTGGGCCAGCGGCCGCCGCAGCCTGCGACCCGCACCGACGTCCCCTCGACAGAGACGTCGACCCCTAGAGCGGCCAAGGCCTGGACGCACCAGTAGCTATCGTCGCTGCGCAAAATCCCGTCCAGGTGCGACACGCCTTCGGCCAGTGCGGCGATGATGAGGGCACGGTTCGTGACGCTTTTCGATCCGGGCACGGCCAGATCCGCGTCAAGCGGCCGTGGCGGCGGTCCCACCACCACAGTCGCTCCAGGCGGCTGCCATGCCCACGGTGAGCGGCTCATGAGGCTTTTGTTTCACCGCGCGGCGGCAAAACCCTTGCCCGCCGGCGCAGAAGGCGAGGAAGGACTCGCTCCCCGAGGCTGGTCCGACGGCCAGGCCAGCCAGCCGAGGGCAATGAAGATCAG
This sequence comes from Limnochordales bacterium, assembly GCA_036564115.1. GTDB lineage: Bacteria > Bacillota > Limnochordia > Limnochordales > ZCTH02-B6 > ZCTH02-B6. The sequence continues at coordinate 2,526 of DATCLD010000073.1, read as the reverse complement.
GGCGGCTCCAAAGAGAGCGACGGGGCCCAACCGTTCCCCGAGGACCAGTGTTCCCAGCAGCGCCGCCGTGAGCGGCTCGGCCAAGGACAGAGTCGTGGCCGTAGCCGCGGGCACCCGGGCAAGCCCGCGACCGAACAGCACGTAGGACAGCGCGGTGGCGATCAATCCCAGATGCAGGGCGACCAGGGCGCCCCGTGGCTCCGCAACCCAACTCAGGTCGGATCCAAAGAGAACCGGAGCCAGCAGCAAGGCGCCGCCGGCAAAAGCCATGGCCACGTACCCGTCGGGCGAGACGGCCCGCAGGAGACGCCGGCCGGCCACCGTGTAGACGGCAAAGGAGGCACCAGCCCCCAGGGCCAAAAGCACCCCGGCCGAGTTGACCTGCCAGCCGCCTTCGTCGCTCAACAACAGGGCACACCCGGCCACGGCCAGAGCGGTGGCCAGGACCCACCGCCGCGACGGGCGCTCGCCGGTGACCAGCCACTCTAGCAATCCGGCGCTGATGGGAGCGCTGCCGATGCCCACCAGTGTTCCCAGGGCGACGCCGGTGGCGGCGACGGCAGCAAAAAAGCAAACCTGATAGGCGGCGACGCCCGCGGCAGCTACCCAGGCGGCGGGACGCCGCCAGTCACCCAGCCGTAGCCGCCCGCGGCCTAAAGCCAAAATCAAGAGCGCCGCTCCGCCGATGGCCAGGCGCACAGCGCCGACGGCCGCGGGCTGGGCTCCTGCCGGCGCCAGCGCCTGGGCCGTACCGGTCGTTCCCCACAGCACCGCGGCGAGAAGGACCAGCCAGTGGCCTCCTTGTCCCGCTCTGCTCTCCTGTGCCATCGCCCTGTCCCGCCCTTGGCCAATTGTGGACACAAAGAAAGCCGCCCTGCCCCAAGCGGGAGCATCGCGGCTTATGGCAATAACTTGGTACCCCCAACGGGATTCGAACCCGTGCCGCCGCCTTGAAAGGGCGGTGTCCTAGGCCGCTAGACGATGGGGGCATGAACAGCGGCTTCCTCACGTTATTCTAACGCGCCGCCGGTGTCCTGTCAAACCTTTGTTCAGCGGGGGGTATTGACAGCGGCAACCGGTGCAGACTTTCCTGTAAACGTCAAGCCCACCGGATACCGGCAACTCGTCTACCGGTGGGCCTGGTGTGGTGGGCCCAGCAGGATTCGAACCTGCAACCCACGGATTATGAGTCCGCTGCTCTAACCGTTGAGCTATGGGCCCCGTCAACTGGCTCCTCGGGCAGGACTCGAACCTGCAACCACCCGGTTAACAGCCGGGCGCTCTACCATTGAGCTACCGAGGAACGGCGCGGTGTGGTTGCCCGGCGGGTTCACCGCAAACTCATTATAGGGTTCCCCCGCCGGCCCTGTCAAACGCTCCCGCGGTGCGCGGGCTGCTCACTCCAGAAAGTCCTTCAGCTTCTTGCTGCGGCTCGGATGGCGCAGCTTCCGCAGCGCTTTGGCCTCGATCTGGCGGATGCGCTCGCGGGTGACGCCAAACACCTGGCCCACCTCTTCCAGGGTGCGCGCCCGGCCGTCATCGAGACCGAAGCGCAGCCGCAGCACCTTTTCCTCCCGGGGCGTCAGCGTGTCCAGGACGTCCTCGAGCTGCTCCTTGAGCATGAGGTACGACGCGGCTTCCGCGGGCGCCGGCGCCTCCTGGTCTTCGATGAAGTCCCCCAGGTGGCTGTCCTCTTCCTCGCCGATGGGCGTCTCCAGCGACACCGGCTCCTGGGCGATCTTGAGGATCTCCCGCACCCGGTCCTCGGGCAGCCCCATCCGCTCCGCGATTTCCGCCGGCGTCGGCTCGCGCCCGAGCTCCTGCAGGAGCTGCCGGGAAACGCGGATCAGCTTATTAATGGTTTCCACCATGTGCACCGGAATGCGGATGGTGCGCGCCTGGTCGGCAATGGCCCTTGTGATGGCCTGCCGAATCCACCACGTCGCGTAGGTGCTGAACTTGAAGCCCTTGCGGTAGTCAAACTTCTCCACCGCCTTGAGCAGGCCCAAGTTCCCCTCTTGGATCAGGTCGAGGAAGAGCATGCCGCGCCCCACGTAGCGCTTGGCGATGCTCACCACCAGGCGCAAATTGGCCTCGGCCAGCCGGCGCTTGGCTTCCTCATCGCCTTGCTCGATGCGCTTCGCCAGCTCTACTTCTTCCTCAGCGGAGAGGAGCGGCACCCGCCCGATCTCCTTGAGGTACATGCGCACCGGGTCATCGAGGCCGATCCCTTCGGGTACGCTCAAGTCGAGGGACGCCAAGTCCGTGTCGGGGACAATGCCGTTGGCGGCGTCGTCACCCTCGTCGGGAAACGCGTCCGCATCGGCGCTGTCCGGGATCACGTCGATGCCCTGGCTCGCCAAGCGCTCGTAGACCTCGTCGATCTGCTCTGGGGAGAGCTCGACGTCCTGCAGCACGTCCATGATCTCCCGGTAGGTAAGCGCACCGCGCTTTTTCCCCCGCTGCACCAGCTCATTGATGCTTTCCAGCTCCGGGAGATTGGGTGTCTGCCCGTCCCGGTCCGTC
>DATCLD010000072.1:0-2889 GCA_036564115.1 Limnochordales bacterium | reverse complement strand
TGAGCGCATCGTGCACCACGCGGGCGGCCAGTGGCACTGGATGAGCGAGAGCTTCCCGGCCAACGAGATCTCCCTGCGCAGCGCGAGCAGCGAGAACTTCGTCATAGTGGACACGACGGACCCCCAGCACCGGGTCATCGGGGAAACCGACCGGCTGGCCGCCATGACGATGCTGCACACCCACGCCATCTACATCCACGAAGGCCAACAGTACCTGGTGGACCGGCTGGACTGGGACGAGCACCGCGCGTACGTGCACCGGGTGGACGTGGACTACTACACCGACGCGAACCTGGCGGTCACCATCCGGGTGCTGGAGACCTTCCGCGCCGGCGCGCAAGGACCGCTCGAGAAGCGGTTCGGCGAGGTCATGACCGCCTGGCGGGCGACGATCTTTAAGAAGATCAAGCTGTACACCCACGAAAACGTGGGCTGGGGCGAGATCCACCTGCCGGAGGACCAGATGCATACCACCGCGTGCTGGCTGGAGGTGCCGGACGCGGTGGCGAGCCAGTTCAAGCCAGACGAGCTGCAGTCGGCCATGATCGGGACGGCGCACCTGCTTGAGTCGCTGGCGCCGGTGTTTCTCATGTGCGACCCAAAGGACCTGCGGTCGACGGTGGAGATGCGTGCGCCCCAGACGCAGCGGCCGACCATCTATCTTTACGACGCGTACCCGGGCGGCATCGGCTTGGCGGAAAAGGCCTACGACCTGTCCCCCGCGCTGCTGGAGGCGTGCCTGCAGCAGGTGACCCACTGCGCCTGCGAGGACGGCTGTCCGGCCTGCGTCGGCCCGGACGCGGGCGGGCGCGCCCCGACCGTGCGCTTCCTGCAGCTGGCTTTGGGCCAGGCGCAAGCACCCGTTTCCAGCGCTGCCCAGGCCCCGGCGGAGGGGCCGGATCAGCGTGAATCTGCGTGACCGCCTGCGCCTCATGCGGCCCGGGGCCAGCGCCCCGTCCGAGCCGGGCCCGCCCGCGGCGAACCCGCCGCCGGCCGGAAACCTGATTGCATACCCGGTGCAGGGCAAGCCCATGCCCGGCCCGCCGCTCCCCGACGAACCCGGGGTGGAGCAGCGCCTGGTCGACACCCCCTTTGGACCAGTCGTGTGCCTCGAGCAAACCTTCCCCCTGGATCACCGGCAGGGCCGCGTCGTGCTGGGATCGTGCCTCGAGGTGCCCCGGCACGGCTGGGAGCGCCTTTTTCCCCGGGCGGCCACCGCGGCCTTTGACGCCCGCGGCGCGGTGTTTGTGGACCTGGAGACCACCGGCCTCGGCCGCGGCACGGGGACGTACGCGTTTCTCGTCGGCATCGGCCGCTTTACCGAAGAGGGCTTCCGCGTCCGCCAGTACTTCATGCGCAACTACCCCGAGGAACCCGCCGTCCTGGCCGCCGTGCAGGCGGAGCTAGAGAACGCGCGGTCCCTTGTCACCTTCAACGGCCGCAGCTTCGACTGGCCGCTTTTGGAAACCCGGGCGACGCTCAACCGGATGCGCTTGCCACTCCTCCCTCACCTGGACCTGCTGCACCCCGCGCGCCGGGTGTGGCGGCCCGTCACCGACAGCTGCCGCCTGGGGGAACTGGAGGCGGCGATCCTTGGCCTAGAGCGCGAGGACGATGTGCCTGGCGCCCTTATCCCCCAGCTCTACTTCAACTACGTCCGCACCCAGGATCCGGCGCCGCTGGCCGGCGTCTTCCGCCACAACCGGCTGGACATCGTCTCCATGGCGGCCGTGGCCGGCTACCTGGGCCACGCGGCCGCAGACCCGCTCGAAGCCGCGCCTGCCGGGGAGCCTCTTTCGGGCGCGGAAGTGTACGCCCTGGGCCGCCTGCTTTTCGAGCGGGACGCGTTGGATGAGGCTATCGCATCTTTCCGGGAATCCTTGAAGCGCGGGCTGCCGCATGCCTTGCGCCGGGAAGCCTACCGGATGCTGGCCATCGCATGCCGGCGCCGGTCCGACCTCCAGCCGGCGGTCCTGCACGATTGGGTCCGGGAGGACGGCTTGTCCACCGGGCCCTACGTGGAACTGGCCAAGTACTACGAACACCGGGCCCGGGACCTGGAAGCCGCCCGGGAGTGGACGCTGCGGGCCATCGACCTGGTGCAGCGCCGGCGCATGCTGCGCGGGCTCGGGCTCGGCGCCTCCCGCTGGGCGGCGGCCGACCGCGAGCTGGACGAACTCCTGCACCGGCTGCGCCGCATCGAGGCCAAGCTGGCCGCCCGGGGCCGGCGGTGGGACAAGATGGTTGTCCACAGCGGTAGGGGCGAATGACCGGTCCAACGATGGGATAAACGTCTCTTTATCCGCTCCGGGCAGCCGGCGATAAACGGAAGTGAAGGAGCCGGTGCCCGGGCACCGGCCGTGAAAGCCCGCGGCCCACCGGCCTCACGGGCCGCGGCCAGGAGGTGTGCGTGATGGCGAAACTGGTGGAAGTGCCTGAAAATCGTCTTGCACGCGAGCTGTTTGACACAACTCGTTTTGCCTGGCTATGGACGCTCCTGCGGGTCTACCTGGGCTGGGTGTGGTTCCGTTCCGGGTGGGGCAAGCTCGGCAACCCGGCGTGGATGGACACGGGCGCCGCGCTCCAGGGTTTCTGGCGGAACGCCGTCGTGACGGAACCGAGGGCGCCCATCGCCTATGACTGGTACCGGAACTTTATCGAGTTCCTCCTGGAGGGCGGCCACTACACCTGGTTCGCCAAGCTGGTCGTCTTTGGCGAGATCCTGGTCGGCATCGCCCTGATGCTCGGGGCCTTCACGGGCATCGCGGCGTTCTTTGGCGGCTTCATGAACTTCAACTTCATGATGGCCGGTACAGCCAGCACCAACCCGCTCCTGTACACCATCGCCATCCTGCTGATGCTGGCGTGGAAAGTCGCCGGCTGGTACGG
>DATCLD010000071.1:0-8679 GCA_036564115.1 Limnochordales bacterium | reverse complement strand
AACCGGGAGGCCGCACGTTGGCCCGCATCGGGTCGGCGGCCGCAAACCGGAGTGCCTTGTCCGCCATTTCCTCGAGAGCGGGCCAGGACGCTTGCCGGTGGAGGTTCTCCAGCTTGCGCAGCACCTGCGCAGCCCAATTCCGGAACGCGTCCGCGTCGCGCCCATCACGCCGCCCAGACGGATCTCGCTCCGTCCAGCAGAGATTCGCGCTGGAGCGTCCTAACGGGAAAAGACAGTGCTCTCCATGTAGAAGCGGGCCGCGATAGGATCTCGGGTGGTCGTACGGGGCTCCCCGCTCCACCGGTCGCTGCCCTTCTTTGCCCGTCCGGCTTCCCGTGGGACAGAACTGATCGATGTAACTTCCGATGTTGGCTTGGAACGCGTGGTGGGGTTTCAGGCTCTCCGGGCGCAGCACCGGATGGCCGGACTGCTTGTCCAGACCAACCATCAGAGAAAAGGGGCCCGCCAAAGGCGTCAGCAGAAAGGACGTCAAACGGCTAAACACTGTGCCCTAGCCCCTCGCGGTTAGCAAGCCCTCCAACGACCCCTAGCGCCTTTACCTTATTCTACCGTGAACCACGATTTCTCGCCACAAGCCCATCATCGCCTGACGCCGGCCCGCTGCAGCACGTCGCCGCTGATGAGTTGCTCCAACTCGTCGGCAGCAATAGGACAGACGTCGCCGATGAAGGTGTTCTTGAGGGCCATCATGGCGCTGCCGCAGCGAAGCGCGTGCTGGACGTCGCCGGTGCGCAGCATCCCCCATAGAAACCCGGCCGCGTAAGCGTCGCCCGCGCCCATGCGGTCGACGGTTTCCAGCGGTGCGGTCTCGTCGTGCGTGTAGAAGCGGCCCTCGTGCCAGGCGACGGCTCGCCAGCGCAGAGCGCTGCCCTCCGGCGCCGGGGGGTTGTAGACCATAGTTACAAGGCGCAGGGCAAACCGATCTGCAAGCCACGCCAAGAGCTTTTCGGGCTCGTCGTCGGGGGCGCCCAGGACCGTGACCGCGTCGCCCCGGGACGTAAACAGCCAGTCAACCATTTCCAAAAGGGGTAACAGCACGCTGCGGGCACGCGCCACGGGCCACAGCTTCGCACGGTAGTTCACGTCAAAGGCGATGCAGTTTTGCCGCTGCTTGGCGGTTTCCATGGCCAGCCGTATCCCCACCGCGCACCTCCGGCTCAGTGCGGCCGTGATGCCGGTGGTGAAAAACACGCCCTGCTTCGGCATGACGCGGTTCCAGTCCAGCTGGCTCCACGGGTAGCGGCTGAAGGCGGAGCCAACCCGGTCGTAGGTGACGACGCCCGGCCTTGGCGCAGCGCCAGGCTCATAGTAGTAAACCCCCATACGGCCCCGGGACGCCGTCTCACACACGAGCGGGACGCCAAAGGCCTGAATGCGCCGCCGGGCCAGCTGGCCCAGGGGGTTATCAGGCAGAGCCGTCACCATCCGGGCCGGGTAGCCCAGGTGCACCAGGTTGGCCGCCACGTTGAGTTCGGCTCCGGCCGGGTGGACTTGGAGCCGGTCCGCCTGGTGGAGCCGCTCGCCCACGGGCGTAGAGTAGCGCAGCAACACTTCGCCGAAAGTCAACACTTCACCGTAATTGGCCATCTCCACCGCCGTCCCTCAAGAGCGTACCTTTCCTGCGCGTGACCCCTGCTTCACGGCCCCGCGATGCCCAGCTCACGCTCTAGCGCCGCCAAGGCAGCGAGGGTCCCGGGCGCGATGGCCACGCCTTCCCGCCGGGAGCGCTGCTCCTCTTCCCACTCCCGTTCCCCGGGCAAGAGCACGCGCTCAAAGCCGTGCGCCGGCGGCAAGGAACGCACCGCCCGGATGCTCGCGTCCACTTCCCGGGCGAACGTCGCCGGGTCGGTGAACGCGGCGACATCCAAAGCCATGAACAAGTGCCCCAGCCGCTGCGGCCGCGCCGTGTCGCCAAACAAGGGCGCAATGTGGGGACCTGTGAGCGCACCGGCCAGCGGCCCGCACACGAGATCGATGATGAGTGAGATGGCCGAGCCTTTGGGGCCGCCGAAGGGCAAGAGCGTTCCCGCCAAGGCCGCCGCGGGGTCCGTTGTCGGCCGCCCGTCCGCGTCCAACGCCCAGTCGGGCGGGATGGGCTCGCCCCGATCCCGGGCCAACACAATGCGGCCATGGGCGCCGGCGCTGGTGGCCATGTCCAACGCGATGGGCGGTTCTTCCCCAGCCGGGATGCCCACCGCGAGGGGATTGGTTCCCATGTAAGGCTGCCGCGCCCCCCACGGCGCCACGAACGCGTCCGCGTTGGAGCACGCGACGCCCACCATCCCCTGCTCCACCGCCCGGCGCACGAAATACCACGCCATGCCGAAATGGTTGGAGCGCCTTACGGCGACAACACCGACTCCCGCGCTGCGGGCCTTGCTGATGGCCAAATCCATCGCTTGCACGCCCGCGGGGATGCCGTGTCCGTCGTCCGCGTCCACAACAGCTATGGCTACAGTTTCCTTGACCACGTGCGGGCTGGGCCTGGGGTTCAGCCCACCGCGTTGCATTCGCTCAACGTACACCGGCAGCCGCATCAGCCCGTGGGAGTGGACGCCCCGCATGTCCGCGAGGACGAGCGAATCGGTGACAAGAAACGCGTCGTCGGGCTTCATGCCTGCCCGCACCAGCACCCGTTGGCACCGATCCCGCAGCGGCTCCCACGGATGACGCTGGACGCTCTCGACGGGTACCGCCATCGTGCCTGTCCTCCTTGTCTCCAAACCCCGCCTCACCACGGCTCGCCCGCGGTAAAGCCTCCGTCCACGTACAGCACGTGCCCGGTCACGTAATCGGAAGCCGGCGACGCGAGAAACACGACGGCACCATGCAGATCGCCCGGCATTCCGATCCTTCCTAGAGCAATGCGGCTTGTCACGCGCTGGACCCACGCGGGATCTTGAAACAGCTGCTCATTAATCCGGGTGCGGAAAAACCCTGGGGCGATGGCGTTGACGTTGATGCGCCACGGCCCCCACTCTTGGGCCAGCGACAGGGTGAGCAGCGCGATCCCGCCTTTGCTGGCGGCATAAGCGGCCCGCCGGGGCAGTCCCCACTTGGACATGACGGAACCGATGTTGATGATCTTGCCGCCCCCTTGGTCTCGCATGACGGGGGCCACCGCCCGGGCGCAGATAAAACTGCCCGTCAGGTTCACGTTCAGCACCCGATGCCAGTCTTCCATGGGCAGCTCATGCGACGGCTTGATCGCGTGGGTGCCGGCGGCATTGACCAGGATGTCGATACGCCCGTGCCGGGAACGCACCTCGTCAACCGCCGCGGCCACCTCATGCGGATCGGCCACATCGGCCACAACGGTGTCCGTCCCGGGCCCGAGTTCCGCAGCCGCCCGCGACAGCGCCTCACGCTGCCGCCCAAGGAGCACCACCGTGGCACCAGCCTCCGCCAAGGCCTTGCCCATATCCGTTCCCAGGCCCCCGCTGCCCCCAGTGACGAGCGCCACCCGGCCGGTCAAATCAAATAACTGCGCCAGCCGACTTCTCACCGCCGATCCTCCCGTACCGCTACATCCAAGCGCCGCCGTTGATGTCCAGCGTAGCGCCGGTGATGAACCCCGCCTCTTCCGAGACGAGGAACTCTACCGCGGCCGCCACTTCCTCAGGTCTCCCCATCCGGCCCAAGGGAATGCCTGCGATTACCTGGGCCCGCCGCTCCGGGCTCCATTGGGCGGTCATGTCGGTTTCAATGGCGTGGGGCGCCACGCAGTTGACGGTAATGCCGTAGCGCGCGAGCTCCCTAGCCAGCGACTTGGTCAGGTTGATGACGCCGGCCTTAGAGGGACCGTAGCCCGGCGCGGATGTGATGTCCCCCACCCTGCCCGCAATGGAGGAGACGTTGACAATGCGTCCCCACCGCTGCTCCATCATGATGGGCGCCGCGTGCTTGGCGCAGTTGAAAACGCCTTTGAGGTTGACGGCCATCACCTCGTCCCAATCGGCCTCGGTGACGTCCATCAAGGTGCCGCGGCGGATAACCGCGGCGTTGTTGACCAGAATGTCCAGGCGGCCGTACTCGCGCCGCACGAAGGCCATGAATTCCTGCACCTCTGTATAGCTGGCCACGTCCAGCTGAACGCCCCTGGCGTCGCCGCCGGCCTGCACGATGGCCTCCGCCGCGGCTTCCGCCGCCCCAGGCTGCCGGCTGGCCACCACAACCCGGCAGCCCCTCCGCGCCAGCCGCTCGGCTATAGCCCGACCGATCCCGCGGCTCCCGCCCGTGACAACCGCCACTCTCCCCTGCACGGACATCCCTCCATGCACACCTCAAAACGCCAATGCGTACGGCCCCACAGCACTAACCTCTAAGGTCCGGAGGAGGCCCGATGACCCGCTCGAGACTCAACCGAAAATGGCCCGGGGCACGAAGAGAATCACTTCCGGCACCAGGGCCATCAAGATCAGCACCAGCAGCACCGCCAACAGGAAGGGCCAACCTTCCCGCAGGTAGTCGGCGATGGAGCACTCCATGATGGAGCAGACCGCGTACATGGTCAATCCCACTGGGGGCGTCAGCAAACCGTACGCGCATGTCATCACCATCAGGACGCCAAAGTAGACCAGGTCGACGCCCAGGCTGCGCATGACGGGCACCAGCACCGACGTGAGCAGCAAGATCATGACCGTGGAGTCCACGACGCACCCGAGCAGCAACAAGAAGACCATGATCACGCCGACGATCACGGCCGGCGACTCATGCAGCCCGAGCAGGAACCCGACCAGCTGCTGCGGCATCATCTCCCACTTCATGCCATAGCTGACGAGGGCGGACATGGCGATGAGCAGCATGATGGTGCCCACGTCCATGACGCTCTGCTGGAGTGCTCGGACAAATCTTTTCCACGTGAGGTCCCGGTACACCAGAAGCCCAAGCACGATGGCATAGACAGCCGCGAACGCGCCAACCTCGGACGGGACCAACAGGCCGAAACGCAGCGTGACCAGGAGCAGAACCGGAAATAGCAGCGCCCAGACCGTCTCAAGGAAGGTGCTGAAGATCTCCCGCCCCGATGCCCGCTGCTCGGTCAGGGCGCGGTACCCCCGCCGCTTGGCCGTAATTGAGACCGCCCCCATGAGAAACGCGGCCATCAACAGGCCGGGAACAAGCCCGCCCGCGAACAGCCGCCCGATGGACACCTCGCCGATGCTGCCGTACAACACCAAGCCGATGCTGGGTGGGATCGCGACGGTGATCAGCGACGTGGCCGCGTTGACGACCGCCCCATAGCCCCGACTCAAGCCCTGGGCAACCATGCCGGGCCCCAGGATTCGGGATGCCATGGACGCGTCCGCGATCGACGACCCGCTGACGCCGCCCATCAATGTGCTCAGCACGACGCTGACCTGCGCCAGGCCGCCCCGCATGTGCCGGGTCAGCACCGTGGCGAAGCGTACGAGCCGATCGGTCACGCCTGTCTCGTTCATCAGGTTGCCGGCCAAGATAAACATGGGAATAGCCAGCAACGCGAAGTTCTGGGTTTCCGAAACCGCCAGCTGCACCGGCATGGTCAAGGGCAGCCACGGCTCCCGCAGGAAAAGCACGAACCCGGCGATGCCGATGGCAAAGGCCACGGGCATCCCCAACGCCAGCAACACCAGAAAGACAATCATGACGACGGTCATGCCCGTTCCTCCACCCCGCAAGGCTTGCTGCCAGCCGCAGCCCCCGGAGTGCTCGCGAACTGGCCTGCGGTCTTACGCCACTGGCGCACCATGTCCACCATCTTGCCAATGGTCGTGATGGCCAACAGCAAGCTTCCCACCGGCGCGCTCAACGTCACCCACGCGTAGCTGAAACCGGGGATGCCCTGGAAAGCCCGGAAGCGACTGATCCAGGTGATGGACACGCCGTACCAGACAAGGCAGACCAAGAACATGAGGATAAGGGCGGAGTTGAAAAGCTTCAGCCCAAGCTGCACCCGAACCGGCAACCGCTGGACGAGGATGTCCACCGCCACATGCCGGTCGTTGCGCATGGCCACGTCGGCCGCCAGGAAAACAGCCCAGCCAAAGAAGAAGCAGGCCATCTCAATGCTCCAGTTGGCCGGGTGGCCGGCGGCCCGGGTCAATGCCCCCCAGGTGATGATGGCGGCCGATATGATCAGGCACGCTTGGGCCACGACCTCCTCGACAGCGCACACCTTTGCGTAAAATCGCCGCAAAGCCTCCACGGCCGTCTCTCCTCCTTACCAGCGGCCAAAGGGGGACGCCGGCAGGTGCCGTCGTCCCCCTTTGTCTCGCAGGGCCCGATCGGTTACGGAGTGCGTCCCAGTTGGCGGTAGATCTCCGCCCGGACCTCGGCTAGGCCAAGTCGTTCATAGGCCGCCTCGCCGGCCTTCCGGAAGGCGTCCAAGTCCACGTCGGTGACGATGGTCATGCCCAGTTCCTTCACCCGCTCCCGGACGCGGGCAGTATTCTCCATAATCCGGTACGACGTCTCCAGACCCGCCCGGTTGGCCTCTTCGACCAGGATACGTTGGTACTCGGCGGGCAGGCTGCGGAACCACTGCTCGCTGATGACCAGGAAGTTGATCAGCAGGAAGTGCTTCGTCTCGTTGACGTACTTGAGCACCTCGTACAAGCTGCCGTCGATGATGTTGTCGTAGACCAGTTCGGCGCCGTCCACCACGCCCTGCTGCAAGCCGGGGTAAATGTCGCCGAAGTTCAAGGCCGTCGGGACGGCGCCCAGCGCCCGCACCGATTCTTGCCACACGGGCGCAGGCGGTGTGCGGATGCGCAGGCCATTGAGGTCCCCAGGCTGGCGGATAGGCTTGTTGGTCATGAAGTGCCGGAAACCCTGGACCCACTGGAAGGACAGCACCCGGATCCCGTACCGGGACGCGAGCTGATCGATCCATTGCTGCACAAGGGGCAGCTCGCTGAGGCGCACGACGTCCTCGACGCTCTCGACGAAGTACGGCCCGTTCATGACGCCGATGGCCGGGATGTAGTTGGCGAGACGAGCGGAGTCGGTGTTCTGGCCGACGGGCACGCCTTGCCGAATCTGTTCCAAAATGTCCTCCTCAACGCCCAGCTGCGCGCTGTGGAAGACCAAAATCTGCAGATTGCCGTTGGTCCGCTCGGCGACCCGTTGGGCCCACAGCTCGAAGCCCGCGTGATAGGGGTGGTTGGGACCGAGCACGTGATTGAACCGCAGCACGTAGCGGGCCTGCGCGTGGGCGATAACGGGGATCACCACAAGCATCGCCAGCACCAGAACAGCCGCCAAGAGCCTCCTTGCCAAGGCCACGACCCCCTTCTTCTCGTCGTCTGCTCCTGCCTGCATGAGCCGACGCAACCGGATAACGTTGAAACCGTATGGCCTCCTGTCCCGGCTCCCTGCCAAGCCCGGCGCCGCCGGACCCAGCCGGCACCGCCCCCTTTCTCCCGCCGGCTGCGAGCGGCAGAACCGTCTCGTATAGCGCAACGGCGTCTCGTGGTCAGTCGATAGATTCGAGTGGTTCAGTGGCAAATCCTGCCCTATCCCGGTAAAATTGGCAACTAGTTCTCGACTTTCCAATCGCCGGGTATCATCTGTTAACAGGCGGTTATGCTGTTAGCCGGGGTGCCCCCGGCAACGCCCGCTGGCGCGGGGCCCGTGTAGCCCATGCCGCGGGAGATGCGCAGCGCGGTGCCCGCTACAGCGCAGCCGAGCTCCGATACCCGCGGATCGGGCACCGAGAAAGCGGGGCCGGAAACGCTGATCGCGCCCACCACCTGGCCGTCGCGGCCTAGCACCGCCGCCCCCACGCAGCGGATGCCGTCTTCATTTTCCTCGTCGTCCAGCGAGTAGCCCCGGCGCCTCACCGCAGCCAGCTCTTCCCGGATACGGGCTGGGTCTGTGATGGTCTTGGCCGTCCGGGGAACGATGGCCACGCGCTCCAAGAGGCGCTCCGCTTGGGTCTCTGGTAGAGCCGCCAGGATGGCCTTACCGAGCGACGTGCAGTAAATGGGGTTCCGGGCGCCTACATGGGACGCCATACGAAGGTTGGCCGGAGAGTCCACCTTCTCGATGTACACCACATCGGTGCCATCCAGCACCGCGAGGTGCACCGTGAGACGCGTCTCGTCCCGCAGCTCTCGCAAGTGCGGCAGGGCCACTTCCCGCAAGTCGAGTCGGGCCAGCGCTTGACTGCCAAACTCCGCGAGCCGCAAACCCAGGCGGTAGCGGGTACCGTCCGGTGTCACCTGCACCAGGCCTGCCTGCTCCAAGGTGCGGATGAGCCGGTGCACCGTGGCCTTGTGCAGCCCGGTTTCCCTGGCCATCTCGGAGATGCCGGCATCGTGGCGCGCCAGCACCTCCAACAGCTGCACGGCCCGCTCCACCGCTTGAACTCCCGCTGTCCTAGCACCGGACTTACTGCCGGTCGCGGCCCGAGGGGCTCGTTCGGTTTTTCCCGGGGCAATTAGCCCCCGGAGGCCGTCCTGCACCGCCATGTTCAACCAGCCTCTTCCCCGGCAGCCTCCCGCAGGATGGCGTCGATGCGGGCGAGGTCGTCCCGGGAAAGCCGCCAGCCGCTCACGCCGGCCGCCTCCCGGATCTGCTCAGGGGTGCGCGCGCCCCACAAGGCCACCGTCACTCCCGGCTGGTCCAGCACCCACCGCACCGCCAGCTGTGCGACGGTCTTGCCCTTCTCGGCAG
>DATCLD010000070.1:0-4228 GCA_036564115.1 Limnochordales bacterium | reverse complement strand
CTTGCGTCAGGCGCCGGCCGTAGACCAGCACTTCGACGAACGGCATGGACCGCCGGCCTCCCGGTCATATATCTGATACGATCCTTGCGGTCTGTAATTCCACGCTATCTGCACAACTCCTTCCATATGACAACTTTTTTGGACAACATTTGCGCGAATCCCGGGTATTGAACGCAACCCACGCCGCAAATGGGCCGGAACGGCGAGGCGAGGCTTGGATTCGGACAGGAAGTGTGCTCGTCATTGCCGAATTTTTGAGGGATTTCGCAGTGAGGTGACGCCATTGAAGCCGCTCCCTTCTCGGCGCGACGGCCGGGAAACCCGGGCACGGCTCTTGGACGTGGCCCAAAAGACTTTCGAAGAGCGCGGCTACCACGGGGCGTCCGTAGCCGAGATTTGCCGGCGGGCGTCGGTGGCCAACGGCACCTTCTACCGGTACTTCCACGACAAGGACGAGGTGTTTCTCCACTTGGCCGAGCGCCTGGGCCAAGGGCTTGAGGCTGTGCTTTCCGCGGCGCTCAAGCGGCCCGGCACCGTCGAGGATCGGCTCCGTAGGGCCTTGGCCGCGTTCTACAGTTACGTGGGCGAGCACCGCGCGTTGTGGCAGATCTTCCGGGAAGCGGAGTTCGTGCGGCTGGAGCTGCCCGTGCGGGTCTACCATCGGTTGGCCCGCCGCATCGAGGAGCACGTGTTCACCCCCGAAGACCGGGCGGACGCCGCGGCCCGGGCCGCCATCCCCTTTGCCCTGATGGGCTGCGCCTACATGGTGGGCACCCGCTACATCATCTGGGAGAATCGCCCGGTGCCCGACGCTGACCTGGAGGCGGTCGTCGATTTCGCCACCCGCGGGCTGAGCACGGGCGCCCCCATGGCGCCTATCCCGTGGCCGCCGGCCGGCGGCGATGCCGACGGCCAAGGCGGGAACACGGCCGGAAGCGGGAACACGCCCGGACGCGGCAACACGGCCGGCGGCGGCGCGATCGGCGGCAGCACGGTCAGCAGCGGCGGCACGGCAGGCGGCAGCAGCGCGACCAGCGGCAGCGGCGCGGCCAGGAACGGCAGTACGCCCGATACCGGCCGGGACGAAACCGCAGGCGAGCGCACCCGGCGCCGGCTGCTCGCGGCGGCGGAGCAGTGCTTCGGCGAGATGGGGTATTTCGGCGCCCAGATCGCCGACATCACGCGCCTGGCCGGCGTCGCGCAGGGCACCTTCTACGTCCACTTCCCCGGCAAGGTGGACATTCTCCGGGAACTGGTGCGGGACATCAACCGGCGGCTGCGCCGCCGGGTGCGCCAGGCCATCGCCGGTTCGACCGACCGGCGCCATGCGGAAGTGCTGGGCTTGGCGGCGTTTCTCGAATGGCTGCACGGCCGGGGCGGCATCTACCGCATCGTCCGGGAGGCCGAATTCGTGGACGAAGAGGTAGCCCGCTGGTACTACACCCGCCTGGCCGAAGGCTACGGGCCCGCCCTCGCCGCCGCGGCCCAGGCCGGCACGGTGCGGCCCATCCCGCCGGAACCGCTGGCCTACGCGCTCCTGGGCCTCGGCCACATCAGCGGCCTGCGCTGGGTGCTCTGGCCCGGCCCCGACCCGGACGCGGTGCAGTTGGATCTGCCCGACGTCGTGCGGTCGCTGGGGGCTTTCATCCTCTACGGCGTGGAGGGGGTGCGGCGGGGCGCGGCAGTGCCCTTTGCGCCTGCCCTTAAGTGAGAAGTGGGTCGGATGTCATTATCGGAAGCGTCATGACTGTGCTGGAGCGTCACAGGTGCGCCTGCCACCACGGCGCGATCCGGCAAGGAGGTTGACTCGTCAAGGAGGCTGACCCGCCATGCCCAAAGCCCGTGTCGGCGGCATCGAACTGTACTACGAGGTCCACGGCGAAGGCACGCCGCTGGTGCTCATCCACGGCCTCGGCATGCCGGCGACCACTTGGTACCACCAGGTGCCCGCTTTTGCAGCCCGCCACCAAGTCATCGTGCTGGACAACCGGGGCGCGGGCCGCTCTGATCAGCCCTACGAGGGCTACTCCATCCACCGCATGGCGCAGGATGTGGTGGAGCTGCTGGACCACCTCAACATCCCCCGTGCCCACATCCTCGGCCTCTCGCTGGGCGGCCTCATCGCCCAGGAACTCGCCCTCTCCTGGCCCGACCGGGTGTACGGCCTCATCCTCGCCTGCACCTACCCCGGGGGGCCTGAGTACCTGCAGGCGACCAGCGAGATGTGGCGGGAGCGGCTCAACGTGGCCGGCATGAGCGTTGAGCAGGTTTTCCGCCTGGCGCTCGAGTGGGGCACGACGGCCCAGTTCCGGGAAACCCATCCCGACGAGGTGGAGCGCTTCGTCCGCCTGCGGGTGCAGCTGCCGGGCAGCGGGCATGGATTCCAGGGGCAATTCCAGGCCGGCGCCGCCTTTGACGCCCGTGATCGGCTGCCCCAGTTGCGCTGCCCCACCCTCGTCCTCCACGGCACGGAAGACCGGGTCGTGCCGCCCCGCTTCGCCGAGCAGTTGGCCCGTCTCATCCCCGGGTCGCGCCTGCACTGGATCCGTGGTACCGGCCACCTGCCGTTCCTGGAGAAGCCCGGGGCGTTCAACGAGGCGGTGCTGACCTTCCTCCAGCAGGTGGAAAATCCGGCCGCGGCGCCCCTCATTTCGGAGCGGCCCCTGGCCGGCAAGGTCGCCCTGGTCACCGGCGGGGCGCGGGGCATCGGCCGCGCCATCGCCCACGCTCTGGCCGGTGCGGGGGCCAGCGTGGTCGTCAACGACCTGGCGCCGCCACCGGACATGGAGAACCTCCTCGACGCGCTGGCGGCCCACGGCGGCACGCCGCGCTTTGTGGCCGCCAACGTGAGCCGCTTTGAGGAAGTAGAGCGCATGCGGGAAGAGGTGGTCAGCGCCTACGGCGGGCTGGACATTCTCGTCAACAACGCAGGGATTACCCGGGACGCGTTCTTTACCAAGATGACGCTGGAGCAGTGGCACGCCGTGATCGACGTCAACCTGCACGGCGTCTTTTACTGCTGCAAAGCCTTCGTGGACGCTATGATCGGCCGGGGTTGGGGCCGCATCGTCAACATCTCGTCCATCGTCGGGCAGACCGGAAACCTGGGCCAGGCCAACTACGCCGCCGCCAAAGCGGCCGTCATCGGCCTCACGCAGACGCTGGCCCGGGAGCTCATCCGCTACGGGATCACCGTCAATGCCGTCGCGCCTGGGTTTGTGGATACCGCCATGGTGGCGGCCATCCCGGACAAGGTCAAGGAAAAGATCCTGGCGGGCATCCCGGCGGCCCGCCTGGCCCAGCCCGAGGAGATCGCCGCCGCCGTGCTTTACCTGGCCTCGCCCGCCGCGGGCTACGTCACCGGCCAGGTGTTGCCCGTCAACGGCGGCGCGCGCATGTGACGGCCAAAGCGGGCCGGCGTACCCGGCAACCTGCCGGGCCCCGGCCCGCTTTCCACTTCTTCTAGCCTTCAGATCCTTTTGGCCTTTTGGCCTTTTGGCCTTTTGGCCTTGTGGCCTTCCGGCTCGCAGCTGGGCCTGCTCAGCCCCGCTCAGCGTCCTGGCGTCAGCGCTCGCGGCGCCCGCCGCCGGGCCCACCAGTCGGCGGCGCTGCCAACGATGCCCTTGGGCAGGAACATGACGATCAGGATGTACATGAGGCCAAAGATGAGCAGCCAGTGGCGGAATACGCTGCTCAAGACGGTGTCGAGCACCTCCACGACGCCGGCGCCCAGCACCGGGCCGATCAGGGTGCCCGCACCGCCCACCATGGTCATGAGCAGCACGTCAATGGTGGTCAAGACCGACAAGAGCCCCGGCGACACGTAGCTGAAAAACATCGCGTTGCCCATCCCGGCCAGCGTGGCGAGCAACCCGGCGATCACCATGCAGACCAGCTTGTGGGCAAAGACGTTGTAGCCTAGGGCCGCCGCCCGGGCTTCGTTCTCCCGGATGGCCACGAGGGTGCGGCCGAAAGGCGAGCTGATCAGCCGCTGGAGTCCCAGGTACACGGCCACAAGGACCAGGAGCGAGAAGTAATAGAAGGACGTGCGATCCGCCAGCCACGGCGGCGCCGGGATGCGGGTGATGCCGTCTTCCCCGCCGGTGAAGCGGCTGAGCTTGAGGGCCAGCACGTGCACGATCTCCGCGAAGGCCAGCGTCACCATGGAGAAATACACGCCCCGGACCCGCAGGCTGAGGCTGCCCAGCAACAAGGCCGCCCCCACCGA
>DATCLD010000069.1:0-16646 GCA_036564115.1 Limnochordales bacterium | reverse complement strand
CAACGAAGCCATCCGGGACATCCGGCAGTACATCACCAACCTCCGCTCCCCCATCGATGAGAACCGCACGCTGCAGGAGGCGCTGGCGGCCCTCGCGGCCGAGTTCCGCGCCGGTTTCGGCGTCGCGGTCACGGTGGAGGCACGGGGCGAGACGGCAACCCGGGTGCGCCCGGATGTGCTCAACCATCTCAAGCAGATCACCCGGGAGTCGCTGACCAACGCGGTGCGCCACGGGCGGGCGAGCCGCATCCGGATCCTGGTGGACGTGTCCAAGGACCGGGTCGAGTTGACCGTGCAGGACGACGGCACGGGTTTCCAGATGAGCGAGGCGCTGCCCCCGACAGGCAACGGCCTGCGCAACATGCGCCAGCGGGCGCAGCTGCTCGGCGGGGAGCTGGAGGTTACCAGCGCCCCAGGCCGCGGGACCCGGGTGTGGGTCGCGGTGCCGCGGGATATGGCCGGCGGCTCGAGCCGGGCTCGACGAGCTCAATTCGACGAGCAGGGCCTGACCAGCAGGGCCTGACCAGCAGGGCCTGACCATGCCGGGCGGCGAACAGCGCGGGGCGGTCGGGGTTGGGCGGAAGCAACGGACGAAGGGGTGGGATGGGTGCAGACCATCAAAGTTGTGATCGTCGACGACCACGAGGTGGTGCGCGTCGGGCTCAAAAGCCTTCTCAACCGGGTCGCGGACCTGGAGGTGGTGGGGGAGGCGGGTTCCGCCGCCGAAGCCGAGCAGGTGGTGGAGCAGGTGCAGCCCGACGTGGTCGTGATGGACATCCGCATGCCCGGCGGGAGCGGCATCGAGGCGTGCCGCAGCATCCGGTCCCGCTGGCCGCACATCCGGGTCATCATGCTCACCAGCTACTCGGATGACGAAGCCGTTATCGGTTCCGTCATGGCGGGCGCGAGCGGCTACGTGCTCAAGCAGATCGGCACGCAGGAGCTCGTGGATGCCATCCGGCGGGTGTCGCGGGGCGAGTCGCTGCTGGATCCGGGGGTCACGGGCAAGATCCTCGAGCGGGTGAGGGGCGGCACGGGCTTGAGCGGCACCGACGGCCGCGGCACGCCGGAAGCCCTCACCGAGCAGGAGGAGCGCATCCTGGCCCTGATCGCCGAGGGCAAGACCAACCGGGAGATCGCCAACGCCCTCTATTTGAGCGAAAAGACGGTGCGCAACTACGTGAGCAACATCCTGGCCAAGCTGCAGTTGCACAACCGGGCGGAGGCCGCGGCCTGGGCGGTGCGGCGCGGGCTTGACCGCGCGCCCCGGGGCGGCCAGTAGCGTGCTGTTGCGCCTATCCGGGGCGGGCAAGTTTTACGGCGCCCGCCAGGTGCTGGCCGATGTCAGCGTAACCGTGCCCGCGGGCGACAAGATCGGCGTCGTCGGCCCCAACGGGAGCGGGAAAAGCACCTTGTTGCGCATGCTGGCGGGGCTGCTCGAACCCGACACGGGGCGGCGCGAAACGGCCCGCGACACGGTCGTCGGGTACCTCGGCCAGTCGGTCGGCTTTGAACCCGCCGAGATGGCCATGCCGGTACATGCGTTTCTCCGGCAGGCCATCGCGCCGGTGGAAGCCATGGCGGCGGAGCTGCGGGAGCTGGAGCAGGCCATGGCCGATCCGGCCGTGCACGCGGATGCGGCGCGGCTTGCGGCGGTCATGGACCGCTACAGCCGCCTGTCGGCCCGTTTTGAGCAGGCCGGAGGATACGAGGCGCCGGCCCGGCTGCGGGCCGCCGCTTTCGGACTGGGCTTTCGCGAAGACGACCTGGACCGGCCCGTCGGCACCTTGAGCGGCGGGCAACGGGTGCGGCTCGCGCTGGCCCGTTTGCTTGTGTCGGCCCCGGACGTGCTGCTCTTGGACGAGCCGACCAACCACTTGGACACTGCGGCCACCGAGTGGCTGGAGACCTTCCTGCGGCAGCTCAAGCAAGCCGTCGTCATCGTTTCCCACGACCGCTGGTTTCTCGATGCGGTGACCGTCCGCACATGGGACGTCGAAGGCGGGCGGGTGGAGGAGTATCCCGGCGCCTACAGCCGCGCCATGGAGCTCAAGGTCGAGCGGCTGGAACGGCGCCGCAAGGAGTATGAGCGGCAGCAGGCGGAGATCCAGCGGTTGGAGGAGTTCGTCCGCCGCTATCGCGCCGGCGTCAAGGCCCGGCAGGCCAGGGGACGGGCGAAGCTGCTCGCACGCCTGGAACGGGTCGAGGCCCCGGCGAGCGGGCCCCGGGGCCCGCGGGTGACGCTGGCCGCGGCGGGCCGCACCGGGCGGGAAGTCGTACGCCTCGTGGGCGTGGTCAAGCGGTTTGGCGATCGCACCGTGCTCGACGGCGTCGACCTTACGGTTGAGCGGGGCCAGCGCATCGGCGTCATCGGGGCCAACGGCAGCGGCAAGACGACCTTGCTCAAGCTCATCGCCGGCCGGCTTGTCCCCGATGAAGGATGGGTCATCCCCGGTGAAGGCGTCCGCATGGGCTACTTCGCCCAGGGCCAGGAAGACCTGGAACCGGAACGAACCGTCCTGGACCACATGCTCATGGTGCGGCGGCTGTCGCCCGAGGAAGCCCGGCGCCACCTGGCGCGGTTTCTGTTCCAGGGGGATGAGGTGCTGGCGCCCGTCGGCCGCTTGAGTGGCGGCGAGCGGGCCCGGGTCTCGCTGGCGCGCCTCATCCTGATGCAGCCGAACCTGCTCCTGTTGGATGAGCCCACCAACCACTTGGACATCGCCGCCCGCACCGCGCTGGAGGCGGCCCTGTCCGAGTACGACGGTACGCTGATCGTCGTCTCCCACGACCGCTACTTCCTGGACACCGTCTGCGACAGCCTTTGGGTCGTAGAAGGCGGCCAGGTGCGGCCCTTCGCCGGCACTTACTCGGAGTACGCCGCGCAGCGCCAGGCGGCGCAGGCGAACGAAGCGGCGGGCAGCCTCGGGAACCAAGCCCGCAAGCCGGACGGCACAGGCGAGGACGGCACAAGCAGGGACGGCACAGGCGGGCTCAGCGGGGACGGGCGGCCCGGGAGCGGAGCCTTGCCGTCTGCCCGGCGGCCCGATCGCGAGCACGTGGCCAAAGCCCGGCGCCTGGCGGCCCAGATCGCCGCGATCGAAGCGGACATCGCCCGCTGGGAAGAGGAAAAACAGCGCTGGGAGGCAGTGCTGGCGGATCCCGGGTTGTACGCCGACGGCGAGCGCGCCCGGGAAGCCGTGCAAGCCCACCGCGCGGCCTGTGAGACCCTGGAATCCTTGCTTGAGCAGTGGGAGCAGCTGCTGCAAGAACAAGAGCAACTGCCGGCACAGGCGCAGCAGGCACGCACGCGCTAGGCGCCGGTGCAGCAGGTGCAGCCGCACCAGGCGCCGACCCACGGGCAGGCCCCTCGCTGATCTGCTCCTGAGCGCAAGTGGATTAGGCTAAAGCGCACCCGCCTGTACACCGCGGCGCGCCTCCGGCAGGTGCGCGGCTGCTGCATGAAGAATCACAATCTTGCATGTTGTTGGGCGGGAGGATGATGGACGTGAGCCGGGTCATCGCAGTGGCGAACCAAAAGGGCGGCGTGGCCAAGACGACGACCGTGGCCAACTTGGCGGCCGCCCTCAGCCAGCTCGGCGCCCGCGTCCTCATGCTGGACATGGACCCCCAGGGCAGCCTCACGCTGTGGTCGGGCCGCAACCCTGACCAGCTGGAGAAGTCCCTCTACGACGCGCTGGTCAAAGGGCTTGATTCCCGGGAGATACTGCTCTCAACCCCGCTTGGGGCCGACCTGCTGCCGGCCAACATCGACCTGTCGCTGGCGGAGATGGAGCTGGTGGGCATGGTCGCCCGGGAGCGGCGCCTGGGCGGGGTCCTCGCGCCGCTGCGGGATGAGTACGATTTCGTCCTCGTCGACTGCCAGCCGTCTTTAGGCCTTTTGACCATCAACGCCTTTGCTGCGGCGGATGAGGTGCTGGTGCCGGTGGCCTGCGAATTCCTGTCCACCCGGGCCATCCAGGTGCTCTTGCGCATGGTGCGCAAGGTGCAGCTGCGGCTCAACAGCAAGCTCAAGGTGGCGGGCATCCTGCCTACGTTATTTGACCGGCGGGTGCGCCACTCGCAGCAGGAACTGGACGCGCTCGTCACACAGTTCGCGGGCGAGGTGCCGGTGCTGGTAGACTGCGCGGTGCCCCGCAGCATCCGCTTTGCCGAAGCGGCAGCCGCAGGCAAGTCCATCCTCGCGTTTGCCCCCTTGCACCCGGGTGCCGACGCCTACCGCCGCCTGGCCCGCTATATCGCCGGCGAGGCGTTTGCCGCCGAGGAGGAGGCGGCCGCAAGCAACGGCTTCTCCTTGCTGGACGTGCAGGAACCCCGAATCGACGTCCTAGTGCGCAAGGAACCATCAACCCGGCGCTGGCGATAGGGCAATATAGTTCGGGGGACGCAATCTGAGGCGCAAGGATTGGGTTCGAAGCCTACAGCGGAGCTACTGCGTCTACTACTCGCAAGTGTGAGTCTATCGTCCCTCCTAAGGCAACCCACCGCGACCACCTTCTGGGCTGCTAGGGAATCTCCGAAGGACGTCGAACGGAAGTTTGTGCTTACCATCGAGCTGTCTCTGCGAAGGCGGGCTACACTCTGGGTCGCGAACGTATTCGGGGGGTTGCTGTGGAGTACATCATTTATGCCGACGAATCGATTTATAACGGTCCGCGGTACAGCAACTTCTACGGCGGCGCCTTAGTCAGGGGACGCGATATCAACCGAGTAATTGCCGAGATTAAGCGCGTCAAGTCGAGTCTGAAGCTTGCTGAAGTCAAGTGGCACAAAGTCAGCGAGTCGTATCTCGACAAGTACGAAGCTTTTGTTGACCATGTCTTCGACTTTGTGCGAACGGACACGCTCAAGTTTCGAATCATGTTCACTGACAACCGAATCAAGCCTACGAAGTTGACGGAGGAGCACCGTCGCAACCGATACTTCATCCTCTATTACCAGTTTCCGAAGCACGCATTCGGCCTGCAGTATTCCGACGAAGGGGATCCCATGATCCGTGTGCGCATATATTTGGACCACATGCCTGGGAACAATGCGACCAAGGAGCGGTTCCGCGATTTCCTAGCGAACTTGTCCAACAATGCGGATTTCCAAAGGGCTGGAATCCAAATAGCACGTGAGGACATTGCAGAAGTGGATTCAACGCAACACGATATCCTGCAATGTGTGGACCTTCTCCTTGGGGCTATGCAATTTCGTCTCAACCAGCAACACCATCAAAGGTCTGCAGGGGGCTTAAGGAGAGGCGCGAAGACGGTTGCCAAGTACAAGCTGTATAAACATATCAACCGGCACATCCGTTCGCTTTATCCGCACTTTCAATTCAACATTGGGATTTCCACTGGAGTACACGGTGACTTGGCGAACCGCTTCCGGTATCCGTACCGGCACTGGCTCTTCACACCGACGAACAGGGAAGCAGCCGTGAGCGAGGCTATCACCGAACGAGGATAAGAAAAGGCCCCACCTCACCTACTACGGACCACCAGGACTCAAGCCCGGGGCTTCGGATCGGCAGGGCCATTCTCCCCTACTATCTATCTGAGCTAGCAAGGATTATGTCCGACGACACAGGGATGGTCAAGTTGTCCTATCCACTCCAGATAGGGCCCACTCCCGATTCAGGTCGTTCCTTGGCGCGTCGCCTTAATGCTCCGTTACCTGGTCGATCAATCCCCGGCTGCGGGCCACGCGGTCCATCCGGTTGAAAAACCAGACGGAGAGCGCGAGCGTCGCCACGGTGCTGACCGCGAGCAAGAGCACGATTTGCCCGTCGGAGTAGCCCGCCAGCGCCTGCGCGAAGCCATGGCCCAGCAGCGCCCGGCGCAGCCCCTCCAGCCAGTACGTGACCGGGATAACCTTGCCGATGGCCACGAGCCACCCCGGCAGCGCATCCAGCGGGAACACGACGCCGCACAAAAGATACAGCGCACCCGCCACCGACTCCACATAGCCCGACCCGTGGCGCGCCGAGATGAGCAGCACGCCGGCCAAGACGTAGCCCATGCCGACCATGGTCAGGAGTCCCAGCGGGAACGCGGCCGCGAACAGCCCCCAGTTGACCTGGTTCAGGCGCAGCGGCACATCCAGAAACGCGGCGCCGAAGGCCAAGAGGATGACCACCGCCACGGTCGTGATCAGGAACTTGGCCACCGCCCGCCCGGCCAAGTACCAGTACATGTCGGCCACGGAGATGTAGATGTACTTGAGGACCTGGTAATACTCCCGCTCCTCCATGATCACCCAGCTGACGCCGAACATAAGCGCCCCCACGTACATGAAAAGCGCGTTGCCCAGGAACATCCCGGGAAACAGGGCTTGGGCCGACTCGTTGCCGATGATCCGGTACATGATCACCAGGATTAGCGCACCGGCGATCGGCTTTGCCATGGAGTAGATGGAAAAGAGCACGGGATCCGCCCAGTTGCTCTCCACCTGCCACCCAAGCCACGCCGATAGGCGAAACGTCTGCCACCGATCCCGCCACGTGACGGCCGGGCCGGGCGCAGCCGCCGGCACGGGTGCAGCACGGGTTTCTACTGCCACTTGAGCGTCAGCCTCCCTTCGCGCTTGGCCAGGTGCTCCATGGCGGCCAGGGACCGCAGGGCCAAGAGGAAGTACACCACGGTCATAACGGCAAGCCCTAGGAGCTCCCACCCCACGGGTAGAAACGCGGAATCCGGAGCGCCAAACATGAGCTGCCGCATGGCGTCAAGCCCCAGGGTGAGCGGGATGAGGGACGCGCCCATCGCCGCCCAAAAACCGAGCGCCCGCACGGGGAAGTAGAACCCCGAAAGCAGGTACACAGGTTCCTGCAGGGCGCTGGCCATGTGCCATGCCTCCCGCCCGTACATCAGAAATACGGACGAGAACAGCATGCCGAGGCAGTACAAGGCCGCAAGCGTCAGCACAAAGGCCAGGATGGCCAAGGGCCAGCTGACCACTTCGTAGCGCACGCCGAAGAGGAAGCTCCCGGCGATGAGCGTCGACGCGGCGCGGCTGGTGGACATGAAGATGCCGCCGCTGGCCATCCCGAGCAGCAGCGCTACCCGGGACGCGGGGGCCAGGAAGTAGATTTCCAGCGTCCCGCTCTGTTTCTCCCAGTAAAACTGGCTGGCCATGGCCCAAAGCACGTTCATCCAGTAGGCCGTCATGGCGCTGCCCAGGAGCACGAAACCCGTGTAGCGGGGCGGTGCGCCCAGGGCCTCATAGATGAACACGTACGCGGCCGCAGACAAGATGGGCAGCCCCACCTCAAACGCGAGCCACGACAGTTCCCGCCCTGTCGCGACCACCCGCACGTAGGCCCGGGCCCGGGCCGCCCGCAGGTTGAGCACCAGCCGCTGGATGAGCGTCAAGTCCGGCAGGCTGGCTGCCGGCGCGGCCGCCGGCTCCAGCGGGTTAGGCGCTGTGGTTGGACCGGCCGTTGCCATCGGTGAGCCTCCTTCCCACCATGCGCATGAAGACGTCCTCCAGCGTCGGATCCGCCTTCTCCAGGCGTAGGATGCGCACCCCGTCCTGCTGCAAGGCCTGGATGACGATGCCGATGACGCCGTCGTCCTTGAGCCCCCAGGTCAGCACCTGGTGGCCGTTTTGCCCCCGGTCGGGCACCAGCCGCAGCACGCCGGGGAGCTGGGTTAGGCGCTGAGGCTCGGTCAGCGACGGGTACACTTCCATGCGCAGCACGACTTCATCCTGCATGGTGCGCTTGAGGTTGGCGGGGGTGTCGCACGCCAGGATCCGCCCGCCCTCGATGATGGCCAGCCGGTCGCACAGCTCGTCGGCTTCGGCCATGTAGTGGGTGGTGAGCAGGATGGTGCGGCCCGGCTTCTCCTTGACCCAGCGCTTTACGTAGCTGCGCAGAATGCGGGACGTCTCCACGTCCAGGCCCAAGGTCGGCTCGTCCAAGAAGAGGACCCTGGGGTCGTTGAGGAATCCCCGGACGAAGTTCATCTTCTGCCGCATCCCCGTGGACAGCTTGTTGACGCGGGTGTGGGCATGCTCGGCGAGCCCAACCACTTCCAACAACTCATCGATGCGGGCCAAAGCCACCTTGGTGGGCAAGCCGTGGAACTGGGAAAACAGCCAGAGGCTTTCCCGCACCGTCAAAATGCCGTAGCCGGAGTGCTCACCGCCGGAAACCATGTTGATGACGCGGCGCACGCGGTCGCCCTCCCGCACGACGTCGAAACCGGCCACCCGGGCCTGCCCCGAGGTGGGCAAGAGCAGCGTGGACAAGATCTTGATCAGCGTTGTCTTGCCCGCGCCGTTGGGCCCCAAGAGGCCGAACAGCTCTCCTTCGTGGACCTGCAGGGACGCGTCCCGCAAGGCCCAAAACGTCTGTCCCTTCTTGGTCACAAACTGGCGGCTAACATGCTGCACGTCGATGGACAAAGGCGCGGACATCTCTGCTCCTCCTGGTAATGGCGCGGCCTAAGGCGCGCGTTTGTCCTCGAGACGTCACCAACGGGAAACACGAATACAACCTGGCGGCGCCCGCCCCTGGGACGCGCACCCGGCTGTGCGACGATGGAACCTACACCGCTGGGATCGACAGGCGAGTTGTCAGAGAAAGCGGGTGGTAGGCTCCGTTTGAGTAAAGCCGGACATGCTGGATCCCAGGGAGCGATTGCCGGTGGGAATCATGTTGCGCATGCCTCTGCCACCTCCCTGGGCCAAGCATTGGATGGAGCCACAGCAAGAAGTATAAGCTGTGTGCTGGATACTTGTCAACAAAATTTGGCGGAGTTGTAAGAAGGATTTCTGGGAGGCAGGGGTCCCGCGACGCCCCGCCGAACCACGGAAAGGCCAATCACGCAGGCGCTGGGCCCAGGCAGCGGACCGGGCCGGCGGCGACAAGGAGGACAACGCACCTTGAGCAAAGACCCGCGTATCGAGCAGCTGGCCGACATTCTCGTCAACTACTCCACTAGAGTGAAAGCCGGCGACCACGTGCTCATCCGGGCGACACCGCTGGCCCGGCCGCTGGTGGAGGCCATTTATCGCCTCGTGCTGCGTAACGGCGCCTACCCGATGCTGCAGCTGAGCTACGGCAGCTTCTCCCGCATTTTCTACGAAGAAGC
This sequence comes from Limnochordales bacterium, assembly GCA_036564115.1. Classification (GTDB taxonomy): domain Bacteria; phylum Bacillota; class Limnochordia; order Limnochordales; family ZCTH02-B6; genus ZCTH02-B6. The sequence goes on along the minus strand of DATCLD010000069.1, from coordinate 7,542 downwards.
CACCGACGCGCACCTGGAGTACCTGAACCCCATCGAGAAGCACATCATTGAACACTCGGATGTGCTCATCCGCATCGACGCCCCTGAGAACACCCGGGAGCTCACCGGCGTCGATCCCAAGAAGATGCAGCGGATGAGCCGCACCAACCGCCCGCTCCAGGAGTACATCATGTCGGGCAAGGTGCGCTGGGTTCTGTGTAACTACCCGACGCCCAGCCTGGCCCAGGACGCGGACATGTCGCTGGAGGAGTACGCCGACTTCCTGTTTGGGGCGTGCAACATCGACTGGCAGGCGGCTTCCGCGCGCATGCACCGCATCAAGGAGCGGTTTGACGCGGCCGACGAGGTGCGCATCGTGGGGCAGGACACGGACCTGACCTTCAGCATCAAGGGCCGCCCGGGCGTGGTGGCCGACGGCCGCAACAACATGCCCGACGGCGAGGTGTTCTACGCTCCCCATGAGAAGACCACCAACGGCACGATTGCCTTTGAGCTGCCGGCCATCTACGGCGGCCGGGAGGTGCAGGGCATCCGCTTGACCTTCCGCGATGGCAAGATCGTGGAGGCGACGGCCGCCAAGGGGGAGGAATTGCTGCACAAACTGCTGGACGCCGACGAAGGAGCTCGGTTTTTGGGCGAGTTTGGCATCGGCTGCAACTACGGGATCACCCGCTACACACGGGACATCCTGTTTGACGAGAAGATTGGCGGCACCATCCACCTGGCCGTCGGCGCGGCCTACCCTGAGTGCCAGGGCACCAACCAGTCGGCGATCCACTGGGACATGGTCAAGGACCTGCGCCAGGACGGGCGCATCTACCTGGACGGGGAACTGGTGCAGGAGAACGGCCGCTTCCTTTTCCTCGAGGATTAGAATCAGAGGACTAGAGTCAATGGACCGGGCCCGGCGGGCCGCCCTCGGAGCGGCTCTGTCCGGGCCCTGCTGCGTGTCGGCGGCACCGCGCACCCCGCGGCGGCGTCACCTGTCTTGCGGGCGTTGACCTCCTTGCACGCGTTGCTCTCCGCCGAGCGGGTGCGGGTCTCCCCCGAGCGGGTGTGGCTCCCTGCCGAGCCGGTGCGGTTCCCCGCCGATGGGATACAACCCCGGGTTTCTGTGGGGAATCAGCGCACAGGCGATGGCCTGTTCCCACACGGCCTCGCGGGTGACAAGGCCGCCGCTGAGAATCCCGACGGCCCCGAGCCGCCCTTTGCCGCCCGCGACGCCCGTCACTTCGTCGATGACGCAACCCAATTCCTCGCCCCCAAGAAGCCGCTGCACCACGGCCGGCGGCAGGGGAAACCGCACGCCCCAGGCAATGCTCACGCGGCCGTCGGCCGCGGCAACGGCGCAGCAGTTGACCAAGTCGCCGCCGCCGGGCGTGGGTTCAAGCCCGCCTTCAAGCCCGATGCCGAGTGCTGCCCCTGGCACCGCTGCGAGGGCCGCGGCGGCCCGGTTGCGGGCGCCGGCCGCGGTTTCCCGGGCGCTCATGGGCTGGGCGGCAACGCCGCTTTCGACGGCTACCGGTACCACGCGGGCTTTTGCGAAGGCGCGCCTTGCCACCGCCTCCACAGCTCCCACTTTTGCGGGATTGGTCGAGCCGACCGCGATGACCGTTTCGATGACCGTTTCCTCGGACAGTTGCACGTTTAACGTCACCCTTTCCGTCAGCACCAATTGGCCGGCCCGAGCCGCATTCCCTCCCGGCGCTGCTCCGCGCCGCGACGACTGGCTCCTTCCCGCCGTCGTAGCCGTTTCCTTCGTGGGACATGCTAATTCCGGTTCCGGGTTCTACAGCCCGGCAGGTCCGGCTGCGGGGCAATCGAGGGAGGAGATGGCTATGAACGGGTCCATGACGGTCGCCCAGTATGCGGTGCGGCAGATGCAGGCGTGGGGCATCGACGCCGTCTTTGGCGTGCCCGGCGATACGCTTTTGCCTTTGCTTGAGGAGCTGCGCCGGGCCGGCACGCCCCGGTTTATCGTCTGCCGCCATGAGGGCGCGGCCGCGATGATGGCGTCGGCCTACGCGAAGCTGACCGGGCGGCTGGCCGCTTGTGTGGCCGATGCCGGCCCCGGGGCGGTGCAAATGCTCAACGGCGTCTACGACGCTGCGATGGACCGCGTACCGCTCTTGGCCATCACCGGGGAGCTTCCCACCCGGCGCCTTGGCACCCACTGGCCCCAGGACGCGGACCTGGACGCCCTGTACCGGGAATGCACCGCCTTTAACCACACGTTGGCCGACAGCGGCCAGGCGTGCAGCGTCTTCACCCACGCGCTGCGCCGGGCCGTGTTTGCCGCGCGGCCCGTTCGGATCGGCGTGCCCAAAAACATGTGGATGGAGTCTTGCGGCCAGGTGAAGGTGGAGCTGCCGCCCAGGGACTTTGGGGCCCGCGTGGAGACCCGCCCGGACCTCATCCGGGAAGCGGCCGCTTGGCTGGAAGCGGCCAATCGGCCCGTCATCTTCGCCGGGCTGGGGGCGCAAGGGGCTGTTGGGCCTATGCTGGCGTTGGCCGAGCATGTCCAGGCGGCCATCGTCCACTCCATGCCTGCCATCGGCATGATCCCGACGGACAACCCGTGGAACCTGGGCGTCATTGGCAAGTTCGGCACGCAGGCCGCCGCCGACGTGCTGGCCCAGGCGGACCTGATCTTGGCCGTCGGGACCACCTGGTGGCAGCCCGAGTTCGTGCCGGGCCGGGCCCGGGTCATCCAGATCGACAACACCATGCACCACATCGGCCTGACGTTTCCAGTCGACCTTGGCATCTGGGGCGACGCGGCGGATGTTTTGCCGCGGATCCTGGAAGCTGCTTCCCGCACCCACCGGCCCGAGTGGGCGGAGCGGGTCGCGCAGGCCCGCCGGGCATGGGACGCGGAGGTGGCGCAAGTGCCCATGGGCGGTGGGCCCTTACACCCGGCCGCCGTCGTGGCGAACCTGGCCCGCCACCTGGTACCCGATGCGGTGGTGGCGCTGGATGTGGGCAACAACGCCTTCTGGTTCAGCCGCTACTACCGCGGGCCCGCCATCCGGCTGCTTTTGTCCGGCCATTGGCGCAGCGTCGGGTTCGCCCTCCCGGCAGGGATCGGCGCCAAGCTGGCCGCGCCGTACCGGCAGGTGGTGGTGTTCACGGGGGATGGCGGGTTTGCCATGAGCGTGAGCGAACTCGCCACTGCGGTGCAGTACCGGCTGCCCATCGCCTGCGTCATCCTGCGGGACGGCCGCTACGCCGAAGAAGAGTCGCTCCAGCGGCAGACCGGGCGGCAGCCCTTTGGCACGCGACTGCATAATCCCGACTGGGCGGCCTTGGCCCACGCGTGCGGGGCCGACGGGTACCGGGTGGACACCTTCGAGCAGCTTACGGCCGCGCTGGCGCAAGCGCTCCCGCGCCTCGCGGAAGGGAGGGTGTCGGTGCTCGACGTCGGGGTCGCGGCCGTGGAGCCGCGCCACGCCCAGCCGGGCACCGTCCCAGCGCGGGACGAGCGCCCGCTGGTAGCCTTAGCGGCGGCGATGGCGCCTGGATCCGGAGGATGAACGGGGTCTAGGTGCTTATCGAGGATCGGTAAGGATGACCGGCAGCTTGTACGGCTGCGGGACGCTGGCGGCCTTAGCCACGGTGTACACGAGGAACACCTGCGCCACCAGGAGCAGGCCGAGGGCAGCCGCCTGGAGCATGAGGGCCGGCCCCAAGGCTGCCGCCATGTTGGCGCCTGAGCCGTAGATGGCCCGCGCGAGCACCTGCGCCGTGCCGCCATACCACAAGCCGGCGAGATACAGCACCGCGCCGAGGCTGGACAGGACCAGGTGCCAGCGGGCAGCCCGCACGCCGTAAAGGGGCGTGCTGGGCCGATCAGCCGGACGGCGCAGCATGGGCAGCAGGTGATAGATGCCGGCAAAGAGCAGGAACGTGCAACCCCCCACGAGTGCCGTCAAGGGGGCGGCCACAACCCACGCGGTGTTGCGCACCGCCGTTTCCACGATGCTCAAGGGCAAGAGGGCGGCCTGCACGCCCGCCACGACCAAGAGCGCCGTGCCCCAGATCAACGCATGGCCGGGAGGCGTCGAAACCACCGCATGCCACCGCGGCCGGATCGTACCCACGATGTTGGCCGCACTGGCCAAGGTCGGGATCAAGGAGAGGACGGCGAGGCTGGTAGCCAGGGCCGACGCCCAGGCGGGAATCCCGGAACCGGCCAACCGCGCCGGGCCGGCCCCCGCAAACAGGACCAGGCCCCACAGACCCCACTGCGCCAAGGCGCGGCTATACAGGGGTTGCCCGGCCAAGTCCGGCGCGACGTAGAGGGCCGCCGCCAAGGCCAGCGGCACCGCCCACAGCCAGACCACAGCCTGGGTGTACACGCCGTAGAGCAGCGCGTAAGGCGGCTCTACCGGCCAGCCGGGGGCGAGAATGCCGCTGCCCAGGAGATGCATCGGCGCCAACCAAGCCAGCGCCGCGGCCACATACCACGCGCTGGCGTATAGCGGCTGCTCCGCCCGGTTGAGGGTGCTGTAGATGTTGAGCAGCAGCAGGACCACGGCCACAAGCAACGCGATCTTGACGGGCCACAAGATCTCCGTCCACGCCGGTCCTTCGATCCAGCCCATCAGCAGCGTCAGGACGCCGGCCGCGTTGGCGGCGTTCCAGAGCCAAACGGCCAACTGGCCCCAGAACTCGCTGGCCAAGGTCAGCCCATGGGCCCGTTGGATTGCCAGCAAACCGACGCCCAAGCCGCCCATGCCCAGCCAGCCAAACACCAGCATGTTGAGGAAGACCGGCTGCAGCAGGTCGACGCCGGCCGGGCCAAAGGGCAGTTGGATGTACAACGCTCCGGCGGCCGTGAGCAGTGCCCCCGCGCCCGCGGCCAGGGCCACGAACAACCAGACAATGCCCGAATAAAGCAACAGCCGCGCCGTGCGGCCGGATTGAGCCCTGATCAGCACGGTAAAGCCCCCCGCACATAGGGTCCTTGCCAGACCTACGTCCTATTCTGCTTTCATGCTCGGAATTCCTTTGCCTGCATCGGGGAGAAGCCCCGAGCGGCGGCAGTTTCTGATTAGTCTACTGTGTTTCCGCTTATCGTCCAAGACTCCCCGTCGCGTTGGGGCGGCGATCGGGTTGCATGCCGCCGCCGCGTTAGGATAAAATGAAACCGCATACGGCTATATCCAACTGAAAAGCCCTTGCGCTGAATCTCCGCTTTGGCGGGGAACGGGGGAACCAAACCTTGCGGGGCGCATCCATCCTGCGTTAACGGATGGTAGGGGTTCGCTCTACCCGAGCCCGTCAGCTAACCTCGTAAGCGCCACTAGAGCGAGAAGGTATCCGCATCTTCGTATCCTCTCACGGTGCGATCGGGTTGCGCCTCGGAGAACGCCTTCTCCGGGGCGCTCTTTTGTTGCGCGGACCTTTCACCTCCCCCTCTCCCCAGGACGGAAAGGAGTGGTATTCGCGTGCGACCCAAGGTGCGCGTCGAGCACCTGTACAAACTGTTCGGCCCCAACCCCAAAGCGGCCCTGGAGAAGCTCCGGCGGGAGGGATTGAGCAAAGAAGAGCTCCTGCGCCGCTACCGGCATACCGTCGGCTTGCGAGACGTATCGTTCGAGGTCAACGAGGGCGAGGTCTTCGTCGTAATGGGCTTGTCCGGCAGCGGCAAGTCAACCCTGGTGCGCTGCATCAACCGCCTGATCGAGCCGACCGCCGGGCGCATCCAAGTGGACGGCGAGGATCTGACGGCCATGAGCGCGGCCCAGCTGCGGGAAGTGCGCCGCAAGAAGATGGCCATGGTGTTCCAGAGTTTTGCCCTGCTGCCCCACCGGACGGTTCTCGACAACGTGGCCTTTGGGCTGGAGCTGAAAGGGGTGCCGGTCGATGAGCGCCGCGAGCGAGCTCGCCGGGTGATCAAAGCGGTGGGCCTTGAGGGTTGGGAGGACAGCCTGCCCGAGCAGCTGAGCGGCGGCATGCAGCAGCGGGTGGGCCTCGCCCGGGCCTTGGCCATCGATCCCGATATCCTGCTGATGGATGAACCGTTCAGCGCGCTGGACCCGTTGATCCGCCGGGACATGCAAAACGAGCTCTTGCGCCTGCAGTCCGAGATGAAAAAGACCATCATCTTCATCACCCACGACCTGGACGAAGCCATCAAGCTGGGCGACCGCATCGCGGTGATGAAGGACGGGGAAATCCGGCAGATCGGGACGGCGGAAGAGATCCTGCGGCGTCCGGCTGACGAGTACGTGGCCGAGTTCGTGCAGGACATCGATCCGGCCCGCGTCCTGACGGCCCAGCAGATCATGTTCCAGCCCGACACGGTCGTCCCGCTCCACGCCGGGCCCCGCACCGCCGTACACGTCATGCGCCACCACGGGCTGTCCAGCGTGTTTGTGCTGGAGGACGGGGACCGGGTCGCGGGCATCGTGACGGTGGACGACGCGGTGCAGGCGGCCGAGCGCGACCTGCCCCTCAGGGACGTCTTGCGGCAGGACTTTCCCCGGGTAGCCCCTGGTACGCCGCTGGCCGACTTGATTCCCATCGCGGCGCAAGCCCGCTTTCCCATCGCGGTCGTCGAGGGCGACCGCTTATTGGGCATCATCGTGCGGGTGACGGTGCTGTCGTCGTTGATGCGGGAGCCCGCGCACAACCTGGCGCCGGGCAGAAGCAGCGCCGCCGCGACCAACACCAGCGACACAAACGTCAGGCCGGCGGGCCCGAGCGCGTGAGGAGGTGGCTGGGATGGACTTTGTCCGCTTGCCCGTCGGGCAGTGGATGAACGCCGTCGTCGACTGGATGGTGGACAACCTGGCGCCGCTGTTTTTCGGCATCCGCCAGGTGATCGGGACGTTGCTCAACACGACGGAGGATTTCCTGCAATGGCTGCCCTGGCCCGTCCTCACAGTCCTGGTGGCCCTCTTGATGTGGCGTGTGGCGGGCTGGCGCGGGGCCTTCTTGTCGGCCGCCGGCTTGTACCTCGTCGGCAGCATGGAGCTCTGGGACCGTGCCATGACGACGCTGGCCCTCATGGTGAGCTCTGTAACGCTGGCGGTGGCCATCGGGGTGCCGTTGGGGATCCTGTGCGCCAAGAGCGACAGGATGCTGGCGGTGGTCCGCCCCGTTTTGGACATGATGCAGACCATGCCAGCCTTCGTGTACTTGGTGCCGGCCCTGATGTTTTTCGGCATCGGCAAGGTGCCGGCGGTGTTTGCCACGCTCGTTTTCGCGACCCCGCCGTCGGTGCGCCTGACAAATTTGGGGATCCGCCAGGTTCCCCGCGAGGTGGTGGAGGCGAGCCAATCCTTTGGGGCAACGCCATGGCAGATGCTTGTCAAAGTGCAGCTGCCCCTGGCCATGCCCAGCATCATGGCGGGCGTCAACCAGACCATCATGCTGTCTTTGTCCATGTCGGTCTTGTCGGCCATGATCGCCGCAGGCGGCTTGGGCCAGGAAGTGCTGCGGGGTTTGAGCCAGGTCAACCTGGGCCGTTCGTTCGAAGGCGGACTCGCCATCGTCGTCATCGCCATGATCCTGGACCGGATGTCCCAGTCGTGG
>DATCLD010000068.1:0-6125 GCA_036564115.1 Limnochordales bacterium | reverse complement strand
CATTATGAGACGCTCGCCCAGCGCCTGGGCGTGAGCAAGTGGACGGCCTACGACGTCCTGCGGGCCCTAGAAGAGCAGGGGCTGCTCGCGCGGGACTACGCCGTCAGCCGGGGAGAGCCGGGCCGCTCCCAGATCGTGTTTGTTCCTACTCCCGCCGCGGAAGCCCTCTTTACGCAGGCGCGTTCATCGGCCCTGGACGACGAGGAGCTGGCCGCGCTCAAGGAAGAAGCATTGGCGGCCCTGGCCGAGTGGCGGGCGCTCAATCCCGCGCAGGCGACCCAGCGCGTCATGGCGGTGATCGCGGAGGCCGATGTGCAGGTCAAGTTCTGCACCTACATCATGGCCCTCTTCCTCGTGCACCTGGGCAGCCTCAGCGACGCGGCCGTGGGGGTCGTGCGCCGGCTCGTGCGGGAAACGCCGGGGGTGGAGATGCCCCTGACGGTGTTTGTCGGCATCGTGCTGGGCATGGCCATTGAGGCGATGGGCTTTGGAGTTGGGGAGGAGCTGATCGGGCTCCTGGGCCGGTTTGTACGATCGGTGATGGATCTGACCGAGCCCGAAAAGGCCATGCTGGTGAGCTTCCTCAACGAGGCGCTGGCGGAAGAGACGGCCAGCGCGCAAGGGTAGACGGTTTTTTGTACCGCATATTTTGGTCTTGCTGGTTTTATGGGTTATTTTGGCTGCTTGCCCCGCAGCCCGCGTGAGCGAAGCGATTAGCCGGTGGCTTTCGCTCCGCGCCCTGGAAGGAGTCGCGTGGGATGGGATTGTTGGGACGCCTCGTCAGGCAATACCCGGGATGGATTGTGGCCGTAGTCCTCTTGGTCACGGCCGTTGGGGCCTACGGCGTGCTGCAGTTGACCGTCAGCACTGACGTTACCAGCTTCTTCGCCGAAGACGACCCGCGCCTGGTGACGTTCGAGTGGGTCAGCGACACGTTTGGCAGCTCCACTTACGTCTTGGCGGTGGTGTCGGCCGAGGATATCTTCAGCGTCCCGGTGATCCAGGCACTGGATTCCCTCACGCAAGAGCTGGAGCGGGTACCTGGCGTAGCCAGCGTGCGCAGCATCACCAACGTGGAGCATGTCCTGGGGACGCCGTGGGGAATTGAAGTGGCGCCCATCATGGACGTGCTGCCGGACTCCGACGCCGCCGTCGAGCGCTTCCGGGAACGGGTCTTGAGCAGCGACACCGTGGCGAGCCGGTTTGTGTCCGGCGATGAGCAGCACACGTTGATCCTGATCCAGCTGTCCAGGAACGTGGACAGCGATGCCGCGGTGCTGGCGGTGCGGGATGTGGTTCGCCGCTACGACGACCGGCTGACGGTGCAGCTGACGGGCTCCCAGGCGCTCACGCAGCAGCTCAACTCGGTGCTGCGGGAGGACATCGTCCGCCTGACGCCGCTCATCCTGGTGGTCATCGTTGCGATCCTATACTTCAGCTTCCGCACTGCGGCGGGGGTCATCCTGCCGCTGGCCGCTGTCGGGATTAGCGTCATCTGGACATTGGGGCTCATGGGTTTCCTGGGCGTCTCCTTGAGCCAGCTGGGTTCTGCGATCCCGGTGGTGCTGGTCAGCGTGGGCAGCGCCTACGGCATCCACGTCTTGCGGCGCTACGATGAAGAGTGGCAAAAGACCGGCGACAGCCGCGCCGCCGCGGAACAGACGGTCCGCTCCGTGGGATTGGCCGTGGTCATGTCGGGCCTCACGACGGTAGTCGGGTTTGTCTCCAACGCTTTCACCAGCATCGTCCGCATCCGGGAGTTCGGGATCTATATGGGCATCGGCGTGGCCGCGGCGCTGGTGATCTCGATCCTGTTCATTCCCGCCTTGCTGGTCTTGAGCCGCCGAGAAAAGCGCGTGCCTGCCCGAGGGGCCACGCCCGCGCCCGGCAGGGAGGACTCCCCCAGCGGGCTCCTGGAGCGGCTCGGGGCGTCGGTGACGCAGCGGCCGGCGGTGCCCTTGGTCGTCGCCGCCGTCGTGGCGCTGGTGTCCTTTACAGGCTTTGCCCGTCTGGAGGTGGACACCGACTACCTGCGGTTCTTTGACGCCCGCAGCGAGGCCCGCCAAGCCTACCAGCTGGTCCAGGAGAAATTCGGCGGCGTGGACACGGTCCAGATCGTGCTGGAAGGCGACATCCTGGAGCCGGAGACGTTGCGGGCCATGGAGGCGCTGCAGGCGGAGCTCGAGGCCATGCCGTGGCTCGGCGACTCCATGTCCGTGGTCGACATCGTCAAGGAGGTCGGCCGGGCCTTGAACGAGGACGACCCGGCCTACGCGGTCATCCCCGACAGCCGGGCCGCGGTCGCGCAGTACCTGCTGCTATTGTCCATGTCGGGTGACTCGACCTTGGAGCAGTTCCTGACGTTTGACCAGGCCACGGCCAAGATCGAGGTGCCTGTGGCCACCACTTCGGCGCAGGAGCGGGCTGACGTCCTGCGGCGCATCGACGAGCTGGCCCAGGAAATGCTCGGCCCGTACGGCCGGGTGCACGTTACGGGCTTGCCGTACCTGGTGGACGGCATGGCGCAGCTGATTACGACCGGCCAGATCCAGAGCCTGGTCATTTCCGTGGCCGGCGTGCTGGTGCTGCTCTCGATTATGGTGGGCTCCCTGCGCAAGGCGCTGTTGTGCCTGAGCCCGATCCTCCTCACCATCGCCATCAACTTCGGTGTCATGGGTTGGGCGGGCATGGATTTCGACGTCATCAACGCCCTGGTGGCCAGCGTCGTCGTGGGCGTCGGCATCGACTACAGCATCCACGTCTATAGCCGCTACCGCGAGGAATCCGTCCACGGCCGCGGGCCGAGGGACGCCGCGATTACTACCCTGGCCACTACGGGGAGGGCGGTGCTGCTGAACGCGGCTGCTGTCGCAGCCGGGTTCTTGGTACTGCTCTTGTCCGTGTTCCCACCGCTGCGGGTGTTCGGGTTCCTGGTGGCCCTGACGATGGGCGTGTCATCGGCCGCGGCGCTGACGGTGCTCCCGGCGCTCTTTATGCTCACCGACGGTGCCCGGGCGGTGCCCCAGCCCCACGCGGCGCGGGTCTCCAGGACGACCTGAGGAAACCCGTGCAAGCGGCGCCGATTCGCAAACCAACAACCACCTCGGAGGAGGGAAGGAACAATATGCAGACGCTAAGCGGTTTCCCGAAGATGCGGAGATCAGGGATGGCACTGGGAAGCCTCGCCATTGCCCTGGTGTTCGCGGCCGGACTCGGTGCGACCGCCGCGGAGCTGACGGCCGACGAGATCTTGGATGAGCTGCAAGGAACGGCGTTTGTCGGCAGCGGCAAGGCCACCGTCGAGCTTATCACGATCAACGCCCGCGGCCAGGAGCGCTCCAACCGCCTCGCTTTCTACCGGCAGGAGACGCCGTACGGCGCCAACCAGTTGCTCGAGTACTTGTCGCCCGCGGACGTGGCCGGCACCAAGTTCTTGACCACGGATGACGCCAGCGGCGAAACCCTGATGTGGCTGTACCTGCCCGCCCTGGGCCGGGAGCGCCGCATCAGCGGCAGCGCCACCCAGGACAACTTCATGGGCACCGACTTCACGTTTGAAGAAATCGGCAGCCTGGGCAACTTTGCCAAGGACTTCGACGCCGAGCGCCTGCCGGACGAGACGTACCAGGAATGGGACAGCTACGTGCTCCGTCTTACCCCCAAGAGCCCGGACAGCAAGTACAGCGCCGTCAAGATGTGGGTCTGGAAAGAGCACCTGATCCCCGTCCGGGTCGAGTTTTACAACCGCCAAGGCAAGCTGGACAAAGTCCTCCTCAATGAGGACTTGCGGCCTGATGCCAGCGGCCGCTGGCGGCCGTACATGATCACCATGCGCAACGAGAACACCGGCAGCCGCACCATCATCCGGGTTTTGGAAACCAGCGACGAGCCGGTGCCCGATGAGTACTTCACGCTGCGCTACCTGCGGCGGTAGCGGTGGAACACGGTAAGGAGGGAACGATGATGTTGTCGTTGAGGAGAGCGCGGGCGTGGGCCTGGGCGGCCGTGCTGGCGCTTATGGTAGCCTTCGTACCGGCAGCCGCCGCCCAACAGGTAACCGTGCGGGGAAACGCAGCGTACCAGTTGACGTACGGTTATGATGAGGGAAAGCTGGTCGAGAGCGCCTTGGACCTCAAGCTGAGGGTGGAGCAGCGGCTGGGCTTTGACGGCAAGCTGCACATCGGCTTGGACGGTCTCATCCCGTTGAACGGCGGCGAAGCCCAATTTGACCTAGGCGAAGCGTACCTGGACTGGTATCTGGATACGACGGACTGGCGCATCGGCCGGCAGGTCATCAATTGGGGCACGGCGGACGGCTTTAACCCTACCAATGTGATCAACCCCCGGGAGACATTGTCGCCTGCAGCGTTGGCTGACGGGGCCCTCGAGGGCGAGCCCGTGTTGGCCATACAGGGTTCGTACTACCTGCCCTTGGGCGGCAGCTTGACGGGCGTCGCCGTGGCGGAATTCGTGCCCGCGGCTGGTGCTGAGGACATGCTGGCCGCCATCGCGGCCCGTCTCAGCGCCTGGCAGGGCGGTTTGCCCGTGGCCGTGGACCGCCCCGCGCCGGTGCCGTCCGATGGGTCGCAGATCGAATGGGCTGTGCGGGGCGACTGGCTGGTGGGTGGCCACAACGTGTACGTGAGCTACTTCCGCGGCTGGGATGACTACCCGGCGGCGTGGGTTGAATTCGAGGGTTCCGTTCCGTCGAAGGTTGCCGCCCAGTACCGCCGGGTGCAAAAGTTCGGTCTAGCCACGGCCGGCACGATCCGGGACGCGGGCGTCTGGACGGAGTTTTCCTACACCGTCCCTGACAAGCTGGCCGTCCTGGACGGGCCCGGCGCCCTGTCTTCCAACGACGGGTACCTGGAAGCCGTCATCGGCGCCGACTACACCTTCCGCAACGGCGTCATGGTGTCGGGCCAGGTGATCTACAACGGCGGCGGGTCGCTCCTCATGCCTTACAAGGAACCTGGGGCTGCCGTGAAGCCCCAGACCTACCTGCTCGGCATCGCCCGCTACTCACCGGAGGCCGGCCACAACCTGGAAGGCATCGTGCTGGCTAACGCCACCGACGGGGGTATCATCGCCGCGGGCCGCTACACCTATGACATCACCCAGGCGGCGAAGCTGACCGTGGGCCTGTCCCGCGCGATCGCGGGCGCAGGGTCGGAGTTCCACGCCGTCAAGTCCTCGGCCAACCTGGTGACGGCCGGCGTCGAGGTCAGCTTCTAAAACAAGTACATCCGTCGAGTCAAGGTTCTGGTGGCCCTATGCACCCAGGAGGCCAGACCCGCTTATCGGGCCTGGCCTCCTGTCGTGTCGCTAGCCCTGTTTCGCGACGGCCGGTTCAACCCGTCAGCAGCTGGAACTCGTCTTGGGGCCGGCCGAAATAGTAGCCCTGGCCGCAAGTGATGCCCAAATCCTTGAGGATGCTGGCGGTCGCCGCGTCCTCGATGCCTTCGGCCACCGTCAAGAGGCCAAAGGCGTCGGCCAAAAGGGTGATGGCCTGGACCATCGCCCGGTGCCGGTGGTTTCCCCGCAGATCGCGCACGAGCCCGCCGTCGATCTTGATCCCGTCCACCTGCAGGTGGCGCAGGTAGGCGAAGGAGTTGAAACCCGCGCCGAAGTCGTCCAACAGGACCCTGACGGACGCCCGGCGCAGCCGGTCGATGGCCTTGCGGGCCATGTTCAGGTCGTGGATGACGGCGGTTTCCGTCAGCTCAAGGCCTAGGCGGGCGGCGCCGCTGCCCAGCTTTGCGAGCTCGTCCAGCAGCCACGCGATCAAGTCGTCATCGTTGAACGCGTGGCCGGAGACGTTGATGGTCAAGCTGACATCGGGCTTTTCCCGCAGGGTGCGCAGGGTGGACTCCATCACCCAGCGGTCTATTTCGTTCATGAACCCAGCCAGTTCCGCCAAGGCCAGGAATTCGCCGGCCGACACGATCCGGCCGTCGGTTTCCCGCAGGCGCAAGAGGCTCTCGTACGCGAAGGCCCGTCGGTCGGCCAGCCAGACGATGGGCTGGTAATGGAGCAGCAGGCGATTTTCCATGAGCGCCTGCCGCACCCGCTGCGCGGCGGCGAACTCGGCGCTGATGCGGCCGCTGTGGGGTCCCATGGGCTGC
>DATCLD010000067.1:0-7502 GCA_036564115.1 Limnochordales bacterium | reverse complement strand
CACCGTGCCCTGCACGAGATACCGCACATCGCCGATCTTGCCCGCCTCTTCCTCAAAGACGCGGATAAACTCTTCCCCGATGATCTTGCGCTTGCGCTCGGGGTCCGCCACTCCCTCAAGCCGCTTCAGAAACCGCTCCCGCGCATCCACGGCCACCAGCTCCAGCCCCATCCGGCGGAAGGTGCCGACCACCTGCTCCGGCTCGTCCTTGCGCATGAGGCCGTGGTCCACGAAGATGCACACCAACTGCGACCCCAAAGCCCGGTGCACCAAGGTCGCCGCCACCGCGGAGTCGACGCCGCCGCTCAAGGCGCAAATGGCCCGGCCCTCGCCGACCGTCGCGCGCACCTCGGCGATGACCTGCTCGGTAAAGGAGCCGATGGTCCAGTCGCCCCGGCAGCCGGCAATGTCAAACAGGAAGTTGCGCAAGAGCTGGCTGCCCCAGGGTGTGTGGGCGACCTCGGGGTGGCACTGGATGCCGTAGAGCTTGCGCCGGCGGTCGGCCATGGCCGCGACCGGCGAGTCGGCCGTGCGCGCGAGGACGTCGAAACCGGGCGGCGCCGCCTCCACCACGTCGCCGTGGCTCATCCAGCAGATGAGCGGGCCGCCGCCTGGCTGCTCGAGGCCCCGGAAGAGGTCCGCAAAGTCGCTGACAAACAGTTCCGTGCGGCCGAACTCCCGCTTTGCCGCCGCCCGCACCCGGCCGCCCAGCTGCGCCGCCAAAAGCTGCATCCCGTAGCAGATGCCGAGCACAGGGATCCCGGCCTCAAGCAGCCGCGGGTCGACCCGCGGCGCATCGGGCGCGTAGACGCTGGCCGGCCCGCCCGAGAGGACGATGGCCTTTGGATCCAGGGCCAGGACCCGTTCGGCCGGCGCGTCGCCGGGCAAAACCTCGCAGTAAACTTGCTGCTCACGGATGCGCCGGGCGATGAGCTGCCCGTACTGGGCGCCATAGTCCAAGACGATGACCCGCTCGCCCGCGGCAGGCTTGCTCGTGGAAAGGGATGCGGCGGTCGTCACCTTCGAAGCCCCCGTTTGTCGGACGCAGGAACCGTCACGCGTGTTTCTGGTAAACTTCCGGTTTCAAGACCCCGATGTAGGGCAGGTGTCGATACAGGCCGGCGTAGTCGAGGCCGTAGCCGACGACGAACTCGTCGGGCACCTGGAAGCCGACGTAGTCGGGGGTGTACGGCACCTCCCGCCGGCTGGACTTGTCCAGCAAAACGCAGGTGCGCAGCGACGCGGGGCGGCGGGACAGGAGATTCTCGCGCAAATAAGTGAGGGTCAGTCCCGAATCGATAATGTCCTCCACGACCACCACGTGCTCGCCCTCGATGGAACTGTCCAAGTCCTTGAGGATCTGCACCACGCCTGAAGAGCGCGTTCGGTTGCCGTAGCTGGAGATGGCCATGAAATCCACCCGGGCGGGGATGGTCATGTGGCGCATCAGGTCGGCGGTAAACATGAACGCACCTTTCAAGATGCAGATCAGCACCGGGCTCTTGCCCTTGTAATCCTCAGACAGGCGCGCTGCAAGTTCGCGCACCTTCCCCTGGATCGTCTGCTCATCCAGGAGGATCTTGGCTAAATCCGGATGCAAGCGGGGTCACCGCCTCCACATTTTCTCTGATCCTAGCACATCGCCAAAGAGGAGGGCAAGGACAACGGCGCCGCAACGGTTACGCCAGGGGAAAGGGAACGCCAGGCAAAATACGAAAGCCCCGGGCACGGTTCAGTGCCCGGGGCTTTGGTCTCCACGCCTTGGCGCCCAGGCTTTAGCCGGCGTGCCGCCGTTAGGCCGGGGTGCCGCCCGGCTGCTCCTCCTCTTCGGGCACTTCCGCGATGAGGGTCTCGGTGGTCAGCACCATGCCGGCGATGCTGGCGGCGTTCTCCAGCGCCGAGCGGGTCACCTTGGCCGGGTCGATGATGCCCGCCGCCACCATGTCGACAAACTTGCCGTTGAGGGCGTCAAACCCCTGGCCGGCCGGGAGCTGCTTGACCCGCTCGACGATGACCGCGCCCTCGAAGCCCGCGTTGGCGGCAATCTGCCGCAGCGGCTCCTCCAGGGCCCGGCGCACGATCTCGACGCCGGTGCGCTCATCGCCCTCGGCCTGGATGTTGTCCAATGCCTTTTGCACCAAGATGAGCGCCGTGCCGCCGCCGGGCACGATACCCTCCTCCACCGCCGCCCGGGTAGCCGACAGGGCGTCCTCGATGCGGTGCTTGCGCTCCTTGAGCTCGGTTTCGGTGGCCGCCCCGACCTTGATGACCGCCACGCCGCCGGCCAGCTTGGCCAAGCGCTCCTGCAGCTTCTCCCGGTCGTAGTCGGAGTCGGTTTCCTCGATCTGCTTGCGGATCTGGGCGATGCGGGCCTCGATCTCCGCCTTGGAGCCCCGGCCTTCGACGATGGTGGTTTCCTCCTTGGTGATGCGGACCTTGCCCGCCTGGCCCAGCATGCTCAGGGTGACGTTCTCAAGCTTGATGCCCAGGTCCTCCGAGATGACCTGGCCGCCGGTGAGCACGGCGATGTCGCCCAGCATGGCCTTGCGGCGGTCGCCGAAGCCCGGCGCCTTGACAGCCGCCACCTGCAGCACGCCGCGGATCTTGTTGACGACCAGGGTCGCCAGGGCCTCGCCCTCCACGTCCTCGGCGATGATCACCAACGGCCGCCCGGTCTGGATGATCTTCTCCAGCAGCGGCACGATGTCGTGGATCGAGCTGATCTTGCGGTCGGTGATGAGCAGGAAGGGATTCTCCAGCACCGCCTCCATGCGCTCGGGGTCGGTGACCATGTAGGGCGAGAGGTACCCGCGGTCAAACTGCATGCCCTCGACCACTTCGAGGGTCGTGCCCATGCTCTTGGATTCCTCGACGCTGATGACGCCTTCCTTGCCCACCTTCTCCATGGCCTGGGCGATGAGCTCGCCGATCTCGGTGTCGGCTGCGGAGATGCTGGCCACTTGGGCGATCGCGTCCCGGGTTTCCACGGGCTTGGCCAGCTTGCGGATCTCCTGCACCGCCACCGCCACGGCCCGGTCGATGCCCTTCTTGAGCAGCAGCGGGTTGGCGCCTGCGGCCACGTTCTTGAGGCCCTCGCGGATCATGGCCTGGCCCAGCACGGTCGCCGTCGTCGTGCCGTCGCCCGCCACGTCGTTGGTCTTGGTGGCGACTTCCTTGAGCAGCTGGGCGCCCATGTTCTCAAACGGGTCTTCCAGCTCGATCTCCCGGGCGATGGTCACGCCGTCGTTGGTAATGGTGGGCGAGCCCCACTTCTTCTCCAGCACCACGTTGCGCCCCTTGGGCCCGAGCGTCACCCTGACCGCGTCGGCCACGATGTTTACGCCGCACTCGAGCTTGCGGCGCGCCTCTTCCCGGTAAGCAAGCTCCTTGCCTGCCACGTGCGTCACCTTCCTGTGTGAGAAATTGGCCGGCAGGGGAGCCGAGGCCAAGGAGCCGCAGGCCTCCCGCCGGTCCCGCCTACTTTTTCCCGCTTGCTCCTGTCTCGCTTAGTCCTGGACGATCGCGAGAATGTCCGCTTCGGACAGGATCAGATACTCCTCGCCGCCGATCTCCACCTCGGTGCCGGCGTACTTGGAGTACACCACCCGGTCGCCGACCTTAACGGTCATGTCGATCCGCTGGCCCTTGTCGTTGACGCGGCCCGGCCCGACCGCGACCACCTTGCCCTGCTGGGGCTTTTCCTTGGCGGTGTCGGGCAAGTAAATCCCGCCGGGGGTCTTTTCCTCCTCGTTCAAGGGCTGCACGACGACGCGGTCAGCCAACGGCTGCAGCTGCATAGGTCAACCTCCTTGGCGCATGGGATTTCGCTGGCATATATAGGCCCTTGCTTGGACCGTTAGCACTCACTGGCCGCGAGTGCCAATAGATCTACCGATAATCATAGTCGACCCGACCCCGCCCTGCAACCCTCAGGATGCGGCACCCGCCTCGCCCCGCACGAAGGTGCCGCTCTTGCCGCCCCGCTTTTCCTCCAGGCGGATATCTGTGATGACCATCGCCCGGTCCAGCGCCTTGCACATGTCATAGAGGGTCAGCGCCGCCGCCGCCACGGCCGTCAGCGCCTCCATCTCCACCCCGGTGCGCGCCCGCGTGCGCACCCGGGCTTCGATGTCGATGGTCCCGCCGGTTTCATCCAGCTCAAAGGAGAGATCGACGCCGGTCAAGGGCAGCGGGTGGCACAAGGGAATCCACTCCGCCGTGCGCTTCGCGCCCATAATGCCGGCTACCTGAGCAACGGCCAGCACGTCGCCTTTCTTGACGCGCCCCTCCCGGATCGCGGCGACCACATCCGGCGTCGTCTGCACCCGGCCGCGGGCCACCGCTTCCCGGTCCGTCTCCTCCTTGCCGCCCACGTCTACCATCCTTGGCAGGCCCCGTTCGTTCAAGTGGGTGAAACCGTCCACCGGCCGTCCCTCCTTTGACTGGGTGGCGTCTCCGCCGCTCCGGCTCCTTGCCCCAACCGATCGACGTCCCGGGACCGATTGACGTCCCCTGCAGTCCCCTGCAGTCCCCTGCGATACCCGCCTCCGGCCTGGGCAATCCCGGCCGTGAGGAGGAGGTATCATCCCAGTAAACGAGAAGACACTCCCAGTGTATACCGATTCAGGGAAGAGGGGAAACACGGTGTTCACCACGGGACGAAGGGGCAATCAGGTGGTGCTCCCGGCGCTGCTGGTCTTGGCCCTGGCGTTGAGCGGCTGCACGGGCGACTATGAGCAGGTGCTGCGCCCACCCCGCGCGGACGTGACCGGCATCTCGGTCGTGGCGGTGTTCCCCTTCGCCTCATGGAGCTCCGACCCCGGGTTGGCCCGCGCCCTCACCGACGGGGTGCTGCGCAGCCTGCAGGATTCCGGCTGGTACCAGATCATCCCGCCGGAACAGGTGGAGTCCGTCATGGCCCGCTGGCGCGTCGACAGCCGCCAGGTCACCGGCGGGGACATCGCGCGGGAGATCGCGGCCGAGCTGGGCGCCGACGGGTTTGTCGTAGGCATCGCCGACTACTATTTCGAAGACGTGGCCCTCGACATGCCCTACCGCTCCCGTGGCGAGCAGCCGGAAGCCGGTGTCAACTGGCGGGTTGACCAGCGGACGTCGGTCACCGTCGGGATGCAGGCGCAGTTGGTCAACGTCCATACGGGCCTCGTCGTCCACCGCTGGAGCGGCCAGCGCACCGCCGAGGTGACCGAGGTGCGCCAGCTCCTCTGGTGGAGCGCCGAACCGCCGCCGCGCTCGGTTCTCCCCCCGACGCACCGGCGGGATATCCCCAAAGCCCGGGAGCAGGCCATTCAAAAGGCGGTGGACGCGTTTACCGCGGACCTGCTGCCCAGGTATGAATGGGTGCGGAGAGAGTCCAATGCACAATAGCGAGCGGACAACCGATGTGACGTACTTGCCGCGCGACCCCAAACCCACCCGGCAGCTGCGCCGGACGGGGGTGAAGATCGGGCGGCGGGTGCTCGAATACGAACGGCCCCTGCTTGCGCTGGGGCCGTTGCGCATCGTCCGCAAAGCCGACGGCCGCCTGGCCTTGCGCTGGGTCAAAGGCCGCCGGTGACGCTAGCTGGGGGCCTTGAGCTCGGCTAGCTGCGAGCCTTGAGCTCGGCCTGCGCCTTCTGCCAGTCCTCCATGAACCGCTGGATGCCGATGTCGGTCAGCGGGTGCTTGAGCATCTGCTGATACACCTTAAAAGGTGCGGTGGCAATGTGGGCGCCGGCCTTGGCCGCCTCCACCATGTGCAAGGGATGGCGGATGCTGGCGGCGATGACCTCGGTTTCAATGTCGTGGGTCCAGAAGATCTCCACCACGTCCCGCACCAGCTGCATCCCGTCGTAGCTGATATCGTCCAGCCGCCCCAGGAACGGGCTCACGTAGGACGCTCCGGCCCGGGCGGCCATGAGCGCCTGGTTGGGCGAAAAGATGAGCGTCACGTTGGTCTTGATGCCCTTCTTGGCCAAGGCGCTGGTCGCCTTTAACCCCTCGGCCGTCAGCGGCACCTTGATGACCACGTTGTCGGCCCAGCTGGCGTAGATCTCGGCTTCCCGGATCATGCCCTCGGCATCGGTCGCCAGCACTTCCGCGCTGACGGGCCCGTCCACGATCGCGCAGATCTCCTTGATGACCTCTTCAAAGACCCGGCCTTCCTTGGCCACCAGCGTCGGGTTGGTGGTGACGCCGGCCAAGATGCCCCAATCGTTGACGGTCCGGATCTCATCGACGTTGGCCGTGTCGATGAAGAACTTCACTGAAGACTCCTCCCTCTAACGCCTGGCCGCGGCCCAGCTGGGGTTGTGGAAGAGCTGTTCGCTCAGCGCCTTTACCTGGGCCGGGTCCAGCACCCAGTCGCCATCCTCGGTATGCCCGGGCACAAGATGCAGCGCCAATTCCGTTTCCGCCTGCCAAGCAAACTGGGCGAGGCGGGTCACCTCGGCCAGGTCCATGTCGGTCTGCACGTGACGGACGGCCAGCTGCAGCAGGCCTTGCACCCGCTGCCAGTCGAGGTTGCTGCGGGCCTGCCGGGCCATCGCGGTCAGGAACCGCCACTGGCGCTGCACCCGGCGGCTCTCGTCCTCCAGGTGGTCGCCCTTGTAGCGTATGAAGAGCAGGGCCTGTTCACCCGTCAGCCGGTGCACGCCGGGCTCCAGGTGAAACACGATTTCCCCTGCCGCGCTGCGGTAGACGATGTCCGTGTCAACCTCCACCGTCACGCCGCCCAGCAGGTCCACGAGGGCCTCAAAGCCGTCGAAGTCCACCTGCACCGTATGATGCACCGGGGCGGCCAGCAGCCCCTCGACCGCTCGCGCCAGCCCCGCGGTCCCGTCGGCCGCGTACACGTCTGCGAGCCGCTGGGGTTCTGTGCCCGCGGAAACCCGGGTTTCCAGCGGCAGCGCCACCGCCGCCACGGCCTTGGTCACAGGGTTAAAGGAAACCACCGTCACGGCGTCCAGCCCGTCGCTGCTAACGCCCAAGGCCAGGACGTTGACGCTCTCCCGCTGGCCAAGCACCGTCACGCGGTTGTTCCAGTAATACCACAATCCCAGCAGAATCGATAGGGCCAAAAGCGCAGCCACCGCCCAGACAGCGCCGGTGCGCCGGCCGGCGGCCGGGGACGGCCCAGGCGCCTGGGCCGTGGGAACGCCTGCTTGAGACATACACCGGACCTCCCGTCCGCTCTCCCCGTCCAGCTCCCCCCGTGCCGTTGCCTAGAGGTTACCCTTTGCATAGCGGTTACCCGTTGCCTAGAGGTTTCCCGTCGCCAAGTGGCAATTCCTGCCGCGTGCGTGAGGGGTCCGGGTGGGTCTTTGACCGCCGTTTCAACGCAGCCGCACGCTAACGCAGCTGCACGGTAACGCAGCCGCACGTTAACGCAGCCGCAGGTTGGGCTCGGCGTTGAGGGATAGGGGCGACCGTTCGCCGGCTTGCAGGCGAAAATACCCGGCGGCGGCGATCATCGCGGCGTTGTCGGTGCAAAGCTCCAGCGGCGG
>DATCLD010000066.1:0-2159 GCA_036564115.1 Limnochordales bacterium | reverse complement strand
AAGCGGAGCAGCGGGATCCCGACCTGCCGGACGTGTACATCTTGGGCGAGTACGTCGAGGACCCTTACGGCCTCGGACGCCAGATCGTCCTCTATTATGGCTCCTTCCGCAAGCTCTTTGCGGATGAGCCCGTCGAGGTGTGGGAAAAGGAGCTGTGGGAGACGATCCTGCACGAGATCCGCCACCACATCGAGTCGCTGGCGGGTGTGGACGATCTCGAGATCGAGGACATGCGCCAGCTGGCGGAGTTCCGCCGCTGGGCCGCCGAGCAGGGCTACCGGGGCGGCGAGGACGACGTAGCGGACGTGTGAGTAGAGGCCGTGTGAGTAGAGGCCGTGTGCGTAGAGGAACTGTGAGGTTCGCGCCCGCCGCGCAGCTCCTGCATGAGCCGGACCGGCTTGGTGGCCACCCGGCGTGGCACCGTCAGCAACACGCCGGGCCCCTCCCGGCGCACTTCGTGCCAGAAGCGCACAGGCTTGGTGAGAACCCGGGCCGAAAGCCGGCCGACGGCCGGGCTGCGCAGGCCCCGCACGACGCGCCCGGGTACGCTGGCCCAAGCCCCCATTGTTTCGAGGGCGCGCACGTGCCCAAGAACGCCGGTCTGCCGTCCCGCGGCCACCGTCACCTCCAAGTGCGGCGGCGACGCCGCCACCGGCAGCCACAAGTCCAAGAGCGCCCGCTGCGCCGCGTGGGGTCCGGCCGGCCCATCCCCCTCGGCACCTAAGCAGTCGCACTGCCGCGCCCTTAAGAACGCCGCCAGGGCAGGGTCTGCCTCCTCGCCGGCCGCACCGCGCAAGAAAACTGCGGGGAAGCGGCCGTAGAAGGGACTGCGCAAAAATCCTGCGGCCTGCCCGTAGGCGGCCACGAGGCGGTGCGGCGCCGCACCGAAAAATTCAAGGACCAGTTGGTCGAGGCTCGCCCGGCACTCCCGCAGCGCTCGTAGAACAGTGTCTGGCGCCCACTCATCCAGAGGCACCGCGACGATGAGGGCCACCCCGCGGCGGGCAGCCGCCTCCAACAGCAGCCCCAGGTGCCCAGGACTGCCGTCGTACACCCACCGCACCGCCGCCCAGCCGCCGGGCCGCCCGGCCTGTGCATCGGCCGTCAAGCGATAAGCGTCCGCCAGCCGCGATCCGGCGTCCACAACAAGCGCCACGGGGATCTCGCCAGCGAGACGGCGGGCGTGCACGTCTTGTGCCTGCGCAGCGGTAACCTCCACGACGTGGCAGCCCGCCGCGGCCAGCGCCCGCACTGCATCGCTCAGCGCCGCGCCGGCGGCGGCAGCCGGAACCCGTCCGTGGACCAGCATGGGTGCTCCGCCGCCGAGGGTGTAGGGGCCGAAAGCGAGCCGGGCGCTCTTGCGCTGGGGGACGGACAAGGCGCGCCCGCAAGCCGTGCACACGGTTTCCACGATCCCGTCCTGGCTCAGGCGCACCCGGTGCGGCCGCTCCTCGCCGCACGCCTGGCAGTGGAGAACCGACAAGACCAATTCCCCGAGCGACCCGGCCATGCTGGTCTCCCCCTTTGCCTTAGGGTGTCCAACGGTTTCGGCGCAGCCGGGTATGGTTCCTCCCCGTACCGGAAACCGTTAGGCCCGCACGCGCCAGCGGGGGCTTTGGCGCATCAGGTTGCGGCAGGCGGCGATGATGTCTTCTTCCTGGGGTACTGCGGCCCGCTCCAGCTGCGGGTTGTACGGAATGGGCACATCTTTGCCGCCCAAGCGCACCACCGGAGCGTCCAGGTAGTCAAAGGCCTCGCTTTCCACGATGGTGCCCACGATCTCGCCGCCGAATCCGGCGAACTTGTTGGCCTCGTGCACGACGACGGCGCGGCCCGTCTTGCAGACGGACCGGACGATGGTTTCCGCGTCCAGCGGCCGCAGCGAGCGGAGGTCGATGACCTCGACGGAGATGCCTTCCTCCGCCAGCCGGTCGGCCGCCGCCAGGCTGCGCAGCACCATCACGGACGTGGCGATGACGGTGATGTCGGTCCCTTCGCGCCGGATCGCCGCCTTGCCAATGGGCACCGTGTAGTCTTCCTCCGGCACCGGCCCTTTGGTCTTATACAAGAGCTTATGCTCAAACACCACCACCGGATTGTCGTCCCGGATGGCGCTCTTGAGCAGCCCCTTGGCGTCGTACGGCGTCGCCGGCGCCACC
>DATCLD010000065.1:0-6040 GCA_036564115.1 Limnochordales bacterium | reverse complement strand
TTCCTTCAGGTCGGTTTCCGTGTAGTACGCCTCGCAGTTGGTGCAGTAGAGCCCCCGGTAGACGCCCTTGTAGATGTCGCCCCGGTCGTACAGCTTCTGGAAGATGTCCTGCACCCGCTTCTTGTGCCGTTCCTCGGTGGTGCGGATGAAGTCGTCGTAGCTGATGTTGAGGGTCTTCCAAAGTTCCTTGATCCACGCGACGATCTCGTCGACGTACTCGAGCGGCTCCTTGCCCGCCTGGCGGGCCGCCCGCTCCACGTTGAGCCCGTGCTCATCGGTGCCCGTCAGAAACCACGTGTCGTCGCCCCGCAGGCGGTGATAGCGCGCCAGCGCGTCGGCGGCCACCGTCGTATAGGTGTGCCCGACGTGCAGCTTGTTGTTGGGATAATAGATGGGCGTCGTGATGTAGAACGTGCGCTGCGCCATAAGCCGGTTCCCTCCCTATTGGTGTCACGCCAAGACTTGCCGCCTCGCCCCGACGAAGCCGTCGCCAGGGCCCGAGCGGGCAAAAAATAACGCCCCCGCGGCCCCATGGGCCTGCGGGGGCGAAAGGCGGCCTTTCGCGGTACCACCCCGGTTCGGCGACGCCTCACGG
The DNA here is from genome assembly GCA_036564115.1 of Limnochordales bacterium. Taxonomy (GTDB): domain Bacteria; phylum Bacillota; class Limnochordia; order Limnochordales; family ZCTH02-B6; genus ZCTH02-B6. Next base: position 5,445 of record DATCLD010000065.1, on the reverse strand, counting down.
CCGTCGCCCTCGGCAGGTACTCCCGGTGCAACCCGGTCCATACCCTGGCGCTGTAACGGGCGCCGCGGCTGCCTGCCGGCAGCCTCCCGGCCTCGCCTACTGGCGGCGTGCGCTGCGCAGCGGGCGCTGGCGCGCCGCGTTGGGCGGGCTGCTCCAGGGCCATCTTCAGCGGAACCTCCGACGCCGGCTCCCACCTAGCCCGGCTCTCTGGGGTCGGCGGACCTCCGCCTACTCCTCCCTGTCATCGCACCTGACCGCTTTAATTGCCTTCAATTCTAGCCGAGCCGGCCAGGGCTGTCAACGGCCACCCGAGCTCAAGGCCGACAGCGGGCCTGCGGCTGCCCCCGGTTGCCCGTACAGCCGCTCAATCACCTGCTCGATGTCGGGCTCCTCCATGTAGATGTCCCGTATCTGCCCGTACCGGCTCAAGGCCGCGATCACCTCGGCCGCGGTGCAACGGGACCTATCAAAGGCGACCGTCACCGCCGGGCCTGCCTGCGCCGCCGCCGTCCACGGCCCCACCAGCGGCCCCTGCGGGGGCGCCGCGAATTCGACCCGCATGCGGGACGGCGCTCCCACCGCTCGACGCATGCCCTCCACGTCGCCGTCGTAGACGAGCCGCCCGTGGTTGATGACCATCACCCGGGAGCACAATTCCTCGATGTCGTCCATGTCGTGGGTGGTCAGCAGGATGGTCGTCCCTTCCTGCCGGTTGACCTCCCTGAGAAACTCCCGGATCCGGCGCTTGGCCACCGCGTCCAGGCCGATGGTGGGCTCATCCAGAAACACGACCGGCGGCCGGTGCAGCCACGCGGCGACCAGGTCGGCCCGCATGCGCTGGCCCAGCGACAGCTTGCGCACCGGCACGTCCAGGATCGCACCGATCTCCAACAGCTCGTCAAAGCGCTTCAAGGTGGCCCGGTACTCGGCCGGCTTCACCCCGTACATCGCGGCCAAGAGCTCCAGCGTGTCCCGGACGGGCAAATCCCACCAGGCTTGCGTCCGCTGGCCAAAGACCACTCCCAGCCGCCTGACCACCTCTTTCCGGGAGCGCTGGGGACTCAGCCCGTCCACCCGCACTTCCCCCGACGTGGGGTGCAAGATGCCCGCCAGCATCTTGATGGTCGTCGACTTGCCGGCGCCGTTGGGCCCGAGATACCCGACGCACTCGCCCCTCCCGATGGTGAAGGAGATACCGTCCACCGCCCGGAACTCCCGTCCTTCCCGGGAGAAAAGGCCCCGCAGCGCGCCCAGTACGCCCGGCCGATCCTTGGCAACCCGGAACACCTTCCGCAACTCGATGGCTTCAACGATGGCGCTCAACGCTGCCGCCTCCCTAAGCCCGCGCCGCCTTGCGACTGTGCTACGTCCCCGTGCTGTGGTAATGCCGCTCGCCCAGGCGCCAGAAACCGTACGCCAGAACGCTAAACGCGGCGATCACCAGCGGCGACAGCCATAAGGCCCACGGGCCGCCGCCTTTGCCCAGCAGGTACTGCACCGGGACGAAGTTCATGAACCCCACCGGCAGCACGCCCGTCAAGAGCGCCCGCAGCCAACCGGGATAGATGGTAAGCGGGTAATGGCTGGCTGAAACGGGCGCGTACATGACAAACGTCTGCAGCTCGCCGATGCGCACCACCCAAAAGCCGGCTGCGGCCGTGATCAGGGCGAGGCTGAAGGGCACCAGGGTCCCCAAGATGCTGGCCGCGGCCACGTAGGCGACCTCCAGGGGATCCAGCGCCCCGGCATCCATGAGCCGCTTGGCGCAAAGACTCAAGATGATCGCCCCTTGCAGGGCATTCCCAAGCCGCTCCGGTTCCACGTTGCGCCCGAGCAGCGTCAACAGCGTCGGCCACGGGCGCAAGAGAAGCACGTCAAACTCGCCTCGCACGAGGTAGCGCTCAAACTCGTGCAGTTCGGCCCCAAAGGTGCGGTAAAGCCCCATGGCGATGCTGGCCATGCCGTAAAGCAGCCCGACTTCGTAGACGTCCCAGCCGCCCAGGCGCGGAAACCGCGTCAGGATGGCCGCGATCATGAGGAAGTCCGTGGCCGACAGCGCCGCATACAAGAGCAGCCCGGCGACGAAGTCCCCTTTGTACTGCATCTTGGCCCGCATGGCCGCCTGGGCGCTGCGCAGGTAAAGGCTCAAGCCGCTCACAAAACCGCTCACCCTCCCTGCACCTCCAGCCGGCGGCGGGCGGCGATGGTGAGCCCCCGGCATACAAGGGTCAGCACCGCCGCCCAAAGCGCGGGCCAAGCCAGGGCCTCCAGCCCCGCCATCTCCAGGTAGATGCGGGCCGGGTCGTGATGCAGCGGTGCGAACGGCAAGAGGCGTGCCACCGTGTCAAAAGGCCGGGGCAACAGGTCGATGGGCACCAGGAACCCGGAAAACGCGGTGTGGAGCGTGAAAAACAGGTGGTTGGCGGCGCGGATCTGCATGGCCCACACCGCGCTGATCCCGATCAGGTACTGCAGGCACAGGCCGATGTAGATGCTCAGCGTCACGGCGCACAAAAGCCAAAGGCACGTCGCAGCCCGGGACGGCGTATGCACACCGACGACGATCCCAAAGACGACGGCCAGCGGCAGGCCCCGGTACAGGAGGTTGTACCCGACGGTGCCCAGCTCGCGGCTGAGGCTATACAGGTGAAAGTCCAGCGGGCGCACCAGCTCCAGGCCGATGGCGCCGCTACGCACCGCCTCCGGGATGCCGAGCCCACGCGTCACGAACACACACGCCCACAACATCACCTGGTTGAAGGCCACCCAATGGGCCATGGTGGCCCCGCCGTACACGTCCACCGCGGGGTGGGCGCTCGTGGCCGCCTGCCAGATGGCGATGTACATGAACCCGAAGATGGCGCTCGCCACGTTGTTGACCATGTGCGCAGCGCGGTATTGTAGGTGGCGGCGATAGGCTTTCGAGGCGGAGAGGAGATAGGCGTTCATGTCGCTCTTCGCGGCGTCGTCCGGCCGCTGGTCCGGTAGCAGCCAGCGCTGCTGGACGTCATCCCGTTCGGAAGCCGCGGAGCTAAAATTTTACAGTACTGCCGGCGCACCCGCAAGGGCCATCTCGAGGCCATTTGCGGCCGCGCAAGCGCACTCGGGCCGGGACGTCCTGGAAAGCCCGGTCTGGCCGCGGGCATACAGATACACCGGGAGGCGGTCGTGGCGTGGGTGAGGGCACGGTCATCCTGCTGCTGATACTGGCGGCGGGCCTTTTGGGCGGCAACGAGCTCGTGTCGGTATCGGCGGCAGTATTGCTCTTCTTGCGGGCCAGCGGCTTGGGCCATGCGTTCCAGTTTCTCGAAGAGCACGGGTTGGACCTCGGCATCGTCTTCCTGCTCCTCGGGCTCCTTTTGCCCTTTGCCACCGACCGGCTGGGCGTGGCCGCGACCGCGTCCAGCCTGACTAAACCCGCCGGACTGATCGCCGTCGGGGTCGGCACCCTTGCGGCGTATCTGGCGGCCCAAGGCGTGGCCATGCTGCGGCTTCATCCGGAGGTCCTGGTCGGGCTCATCGTCGGATCCGTCATCGGCGTGTACTTTCTTAAAGGGATCCCTGCCGGGCCGCTGGTAGCGGCCGGGATCGCGTCCGTCCTCTACCGCTTGGTAGCGCGCTAGGCGCGGCTCCAGGCCCGCGCCGGGCGTTGCAGCAGGGGTTTTTGCCCGACCCCGCCGGGTTCATTGACTTATGCTGGAAATTTTAGTACTCTTTACTTGAGTGCCAATGCCTGCCAGTGGGGCGGGGAGGTGCATGCAGTGAAGTCCACCGGGATTGTACGGAAGGTTGACGAGCTGGGGCGGGTTGTGATTCCCATCGAACTGCGCCGCACCCTGCAGATTGAGCAGAAAGACGCGCTGGAGATCTACGTGGACGGGGAGATGATCATCCTCAAGAAGTACCAGCCCGCCTGCATCTTCTGCGGGAACGCCAGCAACATCCGCCATTTCCGGGAAAAGAACATCTGCACGAACTGCCTTAAGGAGATGCAGCAGCTGACACTGGAGTCGTCGGCTTAGTCCTCGCGGGTGCCCCGCCCGGGGGCCGCGCCGGTTCCCGGGGCCGCACCCTCCGCAGGGAGGGCCAGCGCCGCCTGGTAGACCGTGCGCCGCGGGAGCCTGAATTCCGCGGCGACGGCCTGCACGGCGGCTTTTTTGTCGGCTCCGGCACGCATGTGGGCCCGCAGGCGCTCCAGGATCGCCGTGTTATCCGCCACGGGCGCGGGTTCGGCCTCGCCCGCGGACGCGCCCGCCACGACGATGACAAACTCCCCCTGCGGCGTGCGCTCGGCCCACTGCCGGACGAGCTCGCTTAGGCTCTCCCGCTGCCATTCTTCATGAACCTTGGTCAGCTCGCGCGCGATGCAGGCCGGACGATCTCCCAAAACTGCCAGAATGTCCGCGAGTGCGGCCCGCAGCCGGTGGGGCGCCTCATAAAAGACGAGCGTCCGCGGGTCGTTCTTGAGAGTCTCCAGGTGCGCCCGGCGGCGGCGCGCCTCCCGCGGGAGGAAACCTTCAAAGGCAAACCGGTCGGTGGGCAGCCCAGATCCCGCCAGCGCCGCGACCAGGGCCGTCGGCCCGGGGATGACCGTGATCGGGATGCCCGCCTCCGCGGCCGCCCGCACAAGACCTTGCCCGGGATCCTGGATGAGGGGCATGCCCGCGTCGGACACCAGGGCCACCGACTCGCCCTGCATGAGCCGCTCGAGGATCTGCGGTGTCCGCTGGGCCTCGTTGTGCTCGTGCAGGCTGACAACCGGGGTGCTAATGCCAAAGTGCGCCAGGAGCTTGCGCGTGTGGCGGGTGTCCTCCGCGGCGATGAGGGAGACCTCCCGGAGGACGCGCAGAGCCCTGAGGGTGATGTCTTCCAGGTTCCCGATGGGCGTGCCGCAGATGTACAACTGGCCCGGCCCGGCAGCCACTCAGCTCCTGGCCTCCCCCGTCTGGGGCGGACGGCGATGGGGGCGGCGACGGCGTCCCCGGCGGCGCCCCCTGGGGCGCAGCCTCTCCTCGCCACGCGCACCGGCTCCTGGCAACTCGGCTTCTAGGTCCGGCGGCCCGGCCTCGGAGCCGCCCGCCTCGGCCTCCCCTTCAGCAGGCTCGTCCGCCGCGCCGGTACCCCCGAATTCCGCGTCGTCGTCAACGGCCGTCCGGCTCGCCGCCACGTCTTCCACCGCCAGGTCGATTGGCCCAGCCGCCTCCGCGGCGCCGGCCGCGTCCGGTTCGCTCCCCTCGGCGAGGCCGCCGTGGAAGCCGCCTTCGAGGCCGTCGTCGCCTTCCTCAACCGCCACGGCCACACCCGCGCTGCCGTTCCAGGGGTCCGGCTCCTCACTGGCTGGCAGGGGCGCCGCGGCGACGGTCGCGGCGGCCCGCTTGGTGGCCACGACCACCGCCTCGCCGCTTTCCAACTGCTTGAGGGACACCAAGGTACGGCGGCCCTCGC
>DATCLD010000064.1:0-2529 GCA_036564115.1 Limnochordales bacterium | reverse complement strand
CGAGCGAGCCTTCTGCCCTTTGGTTCCTCGGCCGGCGGTCTTTCCCTTGCCGGAACCGATGCCCCGGCCGAGCCGCTTGGAGTCCCGGCGCGCGCCCGGGGCCGGACGCAGTTCGTGCAGCTTCATCTCACACTTCCTCCACTTCGACCAGGTGGCGGACCTTGTACACCATCCCGCGCACCGTCGGGGTGTCCTCTTTCACCACCGTGTGATTGAGCCGGCGCAGCCCCAGCGCGCGCAGCGTATCCCTCTGGTCCTGCGCGTAGCCGATCGCGCTCTTTTTCCACGTGATCTTCAACTGCCCGGGCATGGTGAGCCCTCCTAACCGACGATCTCCTCGACGGACTTGCCCCGCAGCGCCGCGACTTGCTCCACCGGGCGCAGCTGCGAAAGGCCCTTGAGTGTCGCACGCACCACGTTGATCGGGTTGTTGGACCCGAGCGACTTGCTCAGCACGTTCTTCACGCCCGCCAGCTCCAGCACCGCCCGCACGGGGCCGCCGGCGATGACGCCGGTGCCCGGCGAAGCCGGCTTCAAAAACACATGGGCGCCGCTGAACTTGGCGCTCACCTCGTGGGACAAGGTGCCTGCGCCGACGATGGGCACCGTCTGCAGCTCTCTCTTCGCCTTCTCGGTCCCTTTGCGGATCGCTTCCGAGACCTCGCGTGCTTTGCCCACGCCAGCCCCGACGCGACCAGCTCCGTCGCCAACGACCACCAGCGCCGCGAACCGGCGGATGCGGCCGCCTTTCACCGTCTTGGAAACGGGGTTGATCCAGACGACCCGCTCTTCCAGCTCAGGCTGGTTGTCGCGCTTTGTCCTTTCACTACGCATGGGCCTCCACCTCCCCTGTCAAAACTCGAGCCCCGCCTCGCGGGCGCCTTCCGCCAGGGCGCGAACCCGGCCGTGGTAGCGATTGCCGCCCCGGTCGAACACCACTTTCGTGATCCCCTTGCTCAGGGCGCGCTGGCCCAGCAGGCGCCCAACCTCGCGGGCGGCATCGACGTTGCCCGTCTTCTCAAGGCGCCCCCGCAGTTCGGGATCGAGGGTGGAGGCGGCCACGAGCGTGTGGCCCCGCGTATCGTCGATGACTTGGGCGTACATATGCTTCAAACTGCGATAAACCGACAAGCGGGGGCGCTCCGGCGTCCCCTGGATCTTACGGCGCAGGCGCATATGGCGCCGCTTGCGCCCCTCAACGCGCGTCAGCCTGGCCACGTGCCGATCCCTCCAGCATCACTTCTTGCCCTTGCCGCCAGCCTTGCCGGCGCCGACCTTGCCGGCCTTGCCGGCCTTGCGGCGTACGTGCTCGCCCTCGTACCGGATGCCCTTGCCCAGGTACGGCTCGACCGGGCGGACGCGGCGGATGCGGGCTGCAATTTCGCCCACCAGTTCCTTGTCCACGCCGCGGACGGTGATCTGGGTGGGCGTCGGAACCTCGAACTGGATGCCCGGGGGCGGCTCGAACTCGACCGGATGGGAGTAGCCCATCGCCAGCACCAACTTGTTGCCCTGCTTGCTGGCCCGGTAGCCGACGCCGCTGATCTCCAGTCGCTTCTCGTATCCCTCGGTCACACCCTTGACCATGTTGGCCACCAAGGTGCGGCTGAGGCCGTGCAATGCCCGGTGCTCGGGTTCGTCGGAAGCACGGGTGACGATGACCCGGCCGTCGTCCACCGCCACCTGCACCGCCTCGTGCAGCGTCCGGGACAGCTCGCCTTTGGGTCCTTTCACCCGCACCGTATTGCCTTCCAGCCGCACCTCCACCCCTGCCGGGATCGGGATCGGCTGCTTCCCGATGCGTGACACAACCGTTACCTCCCTCGCGCCGCTACCAGACGTAGCAAATCACTTCGCCGCCCACGCCGAGCTTCCGGGCTTCCTTGTCGGTCATGATACCCCGGGACGTGGACAGCACCGCCACGCCGAGCCCTCCGAGCACCCGCGGGATCTCGTCCCGGCGGGCGTACACGCGGCGGCCGGGCTTGCTGATACGCTTGAGCCCCGAAATGACCCGCTGCTTGTTGGCCCCGTACTTGAGATAAATCCGCACGACGCCCTGCTTCCCGTCGTCGATGACGCGGTAGTCGCGGATGAAGCCCTCCTGTTTGAGGATCCGGGCCAGTTCCTTTTTGAGGTTGGACGCGGGAATGTCCACCGACTCATGATACACCAAATTGGCGTTGCGGATCCGCGTTAGCATATCCGCAATCGGGTCGGTCATCACCATGTTCCTTCCACCCCTTTCCCCTTACCAGCTGGCCTTGACCACGCCGGGGATCTGTCCGCGGTGGGCCAGGGTACGGAAGCACACGCGGCACATGGCAAATCGCCGCATGTACGCGCGGGGGCGGCCGCAAATGCGGCACCGGTTGACCTTGCGGGTGCTGTACTTGGGCGGCCGCTTCGCCTTGGCAATCATCGACTTCTTCGCCATGGTTTCACCTCTCTCATGCCGCCCGGAAGGGCATCCCCAGTTCCGACAGCAGGGCGTAAGCTTCTTCGTCAGTCTTGGCCGTGGTCACGATG
>DATCLD010000063.1:0-6386 GCA_036564115.1 Limnochordales bacterium | reverse complement strand
GCTTAAGCCCGAGCACTACCAGGGCGGCACCTTCACCGTCAGCAACCTGGGGATGTTTGGCGTCGAGGAGTTCGCCGCCATCATCAACCCGCCGCAAGGGGCGATCCTGGCGGTCGGCGCCGTGACGGAGCAGCCCGTGGTCCGCAACGGGCAGTTCGCCATCGGCCGGGTCATGCGGGCCACCGTCTCGGCCGACCACCGGGTGACCGACGGGGCTCAGGTGGCGCTGTTCCTCCAGGACCTCAAAGCGATCCTGGAGAACCCGCTGCGTTTACTCATATAGGCTGCGGCAGACGCACCGGGCGGGCAGCCCACTTGCCTGCCCCAAGACTTGATGAGGAAGGGTGAACGCTGTGAGCAACCAGGAGGGTGCGCGCCACGACGTGGTCATCATCGGCGGCGGGCCGGGCGGGTATGTGTGCGCCATCCGCGCGCGCCAGCTGGGCTTAAGCGTCGGGCTCATCGAAAGGGAAGCCCTGGGCGGCACGTGCCTCAACTGGGGCTGCATCCCCACCAAGGCGCTTTTGTACAGCGCCGGACTGCTGGAGGACATCCGGCGGGCGGCCGATTTCGGCATCGTCGTAGAAAAGGTCAGGCCCGACTACGCCGCGGCCCAAAAGCACAGCCGCCGGGCGGCCGACCGGCTGCGCAAGGGCGTCGAGTATTTGATGCGCAACAACGGCGTCACCGTCTACCAAGGCCAGGCGCGCATCACGGGTCCCGGCCAGGTCGCCATCACCGGCGGTTCCGTGATCGCAGCGCGCAACATCGTGGTCGCCACGGGCGCGCGGCCCCGCAGCCTGCCCGGGCTTGAGCCCGACGGCCAGCGCGTGTTGACGAGCCGCGACGCGCTGGCCATGACCGAGCTCCCCAAGTCCATCGTGATCGTGGGCGCGGGCGCCATCGGCGTCGAGTTCGCCTCGGTCTTCAACTCTTTCGGGGTCGACGTGACGCTCGTGGAAGCCTTGCCCCAAATCTTGCCCGCCGAGGAGCCCGAGATCAGCCAAGAGCTCACCAAGATCTTCAAGAAGCGGGGCATCAAGGTGCTCACCGGCGCCACCGTGGCCGGCGTTGACGAGGACAAGGACGGCCTCGCGATCCGGGTCACCGCCGGCGACCGCCCCAGCGGGGAAACCTTGCGGGCGGAGAAGGTGCTGGTGGCCATCGGCGTCATCGGCAACACGGAAGGCCTCGGCCTGGAAGGCGTGGGCGTGCAGGTCGAGCGGGGCTTCATCCGGGTCAATGAGCGGATGGAAACCGGGGTGCCCGGCATCTACGCCATCGGCGACGTCACCGGTCCCCCGCTCCTGGCCCACGTCGCCAGCGAGCAGGGGGTCCTGGCCGCCGAAGCCATCGCCGGGCATCCGGTGCGGCCGCTCGACTACCGCAAGGTCCCCCGCGCCACCTACTGCCACCCCCAGGTGGCATCGGTGGGGCTGACGGAGGCCCAGGCCCGGCAAGAGGGCCACGAGGTCAAGGTCGGCATCTTCCCCTTGCGGGGCAACGGCCTGGCCGTCGCGACGGGCCGGACCGACGGGTTCGTCAAGATCGTGGCCGAAAGCCGCTACGACGAGATCCTCGGCATGCACGCCATCGGGCCCGAGGCGTCGGAGCTCATCGCGGAGATCGGCCTCGGCCAGACCATTGAGGCGACCTTGCACGACGTGGCCGCCACCGTGCACGCGCACCCGACGCTCTCCGAAAGCGTCAAGGAAGCCGCCCTGGCGGCGCTGGGCGCTGCCATCCATATCTAGCCGGAGCGCCGACCATCCCCGGGAAACCAAAAAGCCGGCTCTCCCAGGCGAGCGTTGCGCTCGTGCCGGGAGGCCGGCTTTCGTATTGGGTGCCCGGTTGTGTCCGCGGCGAGCCCTGCCCCCGCCGGTCCGGCGGGCGATCCGCTGGGCCTTGCAAACACCGGGTTCGGAGGGGTTTAGGAGGCGGCGGTCACCAGCGACCGGGCGACTAGGGCAATGGCCAGGAGGGACAGCAACCCGTGCCAGAGCATTCCCTGGGCACCCGCACCGACGAGGCGCGTGTGCCCGAGCACGCGGCCGGCGGCCAGCGCCGCATTGAGCACGCCGTACATGAGGTGCCCCGAGTTGGGCGGCAGGCCCCCCGCGAAGAGAAAGATGCCCAGCACCACCTGGGCGCCGATGAGCAACTGGAAGAAGACGAGTGCCTGGAAAAACAGCGGGCCGGGCGCCCGCTGGCGCCAGTACAGGAACAGCGACCATAACGCCAGCAGCGCATTGCCGGCCACGAGCCACACGGTGATCCAGACCTTGAGCTGCAGCGCGGTGTCCATCGTTGCGCGGGTTCCTCCGTTCCCGGGACCTTTGCGCGGCTTCCCCCGGGGCACTGTGTTTCGCCTCACCGGGACCCGATTCCTTGCCGGGACCAGATTCCTTGCCGGGACCAGATTCCTTGCCCACCCCCACTCGCCAACGAAAACGGCCGCCCTTGCGGGCGGCCGCCGCCATGCGCCTAACGGTTTCCCCACTACCACAACTGGAAGCCAGGCATCGTCGGGTACTCGGCCGCCATGCGCCACAAGGAAGGCAGCCACGCCGCCGCCGACAGCGCGAGCCCCAGGGCAAACCAGGGCGAGATGCGGTCCAGCCACCCGGGCATGTGCCCGGGTTCCAAGAGAGGCTTTGCTTCGGGCACCGTGACGGGTTCCGATAGCCGCCGGCCGGAAATCGTCCGCAGCATAATGAAGAAAAACAGGCCGCCGGAGACAAACATGATGACGCCGCCCACGCCGCTCAACACCCCGCCCCAGTGCCATTCGCCGAAGCGTTCCGCGTACGGGGCGTAGGTCAGAAACGTGCGCCTAGGGGCGCTGGCCAGCCCCATCCAGTGCATGCCGCGGGCCATAGTCGCGAGCCCGAAGAACCAGCTCCACACCTGGAACACGGCCCACCTTCTCCCCCACAGCTCGCGGCCTGACAGTAGCGGCACCAACCAGTAGCTGATGGCCATAAACGTCAAGGTCACCGCTCCGGCCACCTGGGTGTGCAGGTGCCCCACGACCCACATGGTGTTGTGGACGACGAGATTCATGTTGAGGGACGAATTGATGAGGCCCGTGATGCCGCCGGTCGCGAAGATGAGCATGGCCAAAAGCTGCCCGGCAGCAGACGGGTTGGAGAGCCATGGCAAGGCCAACAGCCACATGATGTAGCCCCGCCCGCCGCGGCGCCGGGCGCCCTCTTCGACGGACGCCACCACGGTGAAGGCCGTCACGAGGCTCGGGAAGATCACCGCGTAAGTCATGACGCCGTGCAGCACCTTGAAACCGTGGGCTACGCCCGGGTCCACGTACATATGGTGCAGACCCGTCGGGGTGGCCAGCACCACGAAAAGTAGGAACACAAGCCGCGCCAGCGACTCGCTGAACAGCCGCCCACCGACCTGGGCCGGCAGCATGGTGTACCAGGAGAGGTACGCAGGCAGCAGCCAAAAGTAGACGAGCGGGTGACCGGTGAACCAAAACAACGCCCGGGTCAGCAGGTGATTGACCCGCGCCTCCTCGCCCAGTGACCAGGGCAAGAGATACACAAGGAGCGCCACCGCGAGCCCGAGTGACGCCAGAAACCACATCGCCCAGGTGCACAGGGCGGCAAAAGCCATCAGCGGCGTGCGCTCCCGCGGGTGCTCCCGTTTCCAAGCCCGCCACGTGAGCCACGCATTGAGGGCCGCCATCCACGTGGCCAGCGCCACCAGCACCAGGCCCGCATAAAACCCCGGGTGCGCCTTGAGCGGGGCGTAAAACGTAAACATCACGGTGGCCTGGTTGCGGAAGATGGTGACCAGCAGGGCCACGATCCCCGTGACCGCCACCGCCAGCGTCGCCCACGCGAGGCCCCGATCCGCCAGCGGCCGGCGCAGCCCGTGCACGACAGCCAGCGACAAAAAGCCGATGATGAACGTTCCCATGAACAACAGCGCCAGCGCGACCCCGTGGACGGTCAGGCCCATGTAGTACAGCTTGAGGTTGCCCGGCAGAAACCGGTACAAGTCCACCTGCATCTTGTCCAAGGCCTGCAAGGTGCCGAAGACGCCCCCGAGGGCCAAGAGCGCGAAACTGATGTAGATGAAGCACCGGATGTGCAGGCTGTCGGCCCGGTACAGCTCGCTCAGGTCGTAGGCAGGCGCGTCGTCAGTGGGCAGCGGCCGGTGTGGCTGCGGGTTCAACGATGATTCTCCCTTCCATCGTGTGGTGGCCGACGCCGCAGTACTCGTGGCACAACAAGGTGTGCTCACCGGGTTCATCGAAGCGGTAACGGATTTCGGACACCTGGCCCGGTACGATCATCTGGTTGACGGTGGTGTAGGGGACGCGAAAACCGTGGATAACGTCCAGGCTGGTCACCTGGAACGTCACCTCCGCCCCGGCCGGCACCCGCACCTCGGCCGGCTGAAACGACCACGCCCGGGCCACCATGACGACCCGGTAGCGCCCGGGGCCCTCCTCATACACGCCCGGCCGATCGAAAGGCGGCCTCTGGGTCACAGACGCCGGGTCCACCTGCCCGGCGTCGCCGATGAGACGAATGTCCAGGCCGTAGATGCTGTACGTCAAGGCCAGCATCAGGCCAATGAGCACCGCCGCGCTCAAGAAGATCCACAGCCGCTCGTAGCGGTCAATGTCCAACGAGCCCACCGCCGTAGCGCAGCATGTGGTAGTACACGTAGCTCCACAACAGGATCGTGGCCGCGGCGTAGATGAGGACGATCACCATCGTTCCCTGCGGTGTCCGTACCCGCCCGGCCTCAGTCGGGCCGCCTGTGTCCCGCTCCTCCACGCCGTCGGGCCGGCGGGCGGCTTGCGCGTCTTGCATGTCCGGATCCCACCTCTGCTCCCGGGACCAAGGATGGCATACCCTGGAACCTACGGTGCGCCGACGGGTTCCCGTTTATGCGCCCGAGGCCTTGAGTATAAGACCCGCCGGCCCGGGGCATCGTATCGACCTGAATGGAAACCCGCGCCCGCAACGCCGTATTGGGTTGCCTGCAACGCCACAAACGGCCCATAGGTTTGGAGGCAAAGCGATGGCAGAGGGTCAGCATTCGGACAGACGCAAACCAAGCCCCCTGTTGCCAGGCCCCATCTGGGCTGCGTTCGCCACCGTCCTGGCGCTCTTGACCCTTTGGATCGTGTTTTTCATTCCCCCTGGCGCGCCCAGCCAGGACTTCGCCGGCGACGTGCCGGGACTGGATGAAGACTTGTTTGACCAGCCGGGCGGTGCGGTGGACACCGCGGCCCAACTCCAGCGCCTGCGGGAAATGGTTCCACCCGAACTGCGGGAACGTCCCAACCCCGTGGAACCGACCGAGGCGGTGCTGGCGCGGGCCCAGAGCATCTTCAGCAGCCAGTGCTCGGTCTGCCACGGTCCCAACGGCGACGCGAACGTGCCCGTGGCCCGCACCCTCAATCCCCCGCCGGTGAACTTCACCCACCCCGCCTTTGCCGACATTGAACCCGGCGCGACCTTCTACATCATCCAAAACGGCGTCGCCGCCACCGGCATGCCCGCCTTCGGCCAATCATTGTCCGAGGAGGAAATCTGGGGTCTCGTCCACTTCCTGCGCATGAACTTCGCCCAAGTCCCGCGGCGCACCGAAGACGTGGCGCCGCCGGTGCAGCCGTAACCAGGAGTATCCGAGCCTCTCACCACATTTCGAATCCCAACAAATCGTACATATAATTTTCTATACGACGTGATTGACATCTTTCTATCGTGCATATAGAATGATCAGTAACTAGCTGACTATTCCTTGGGTGCCAAAAACATCCGGGAGAGTGCCCATGTCGCATCAGCTGGAGGTCGCCGGACTCAACCTCTCGTTTGGTGGACTCAGGGCGCTGGTCGACGTCAATCTCCACGTGGACGCCGGGGAACTGGTGGCCGTCATCGGCCCCAACGGTGCGGGCAAGACGAGCCTCATCAACTGCATCAACGGTTTCTACCGCCCCCAGGCGGGCACCATCACCTTCGAGGGGTACAACATCACCCGCCAGCCCCCTCACGTCATCGCCGGGCGCGGCATCGCGCGGGCGTTTCAAAACGTCGAGCTGTTCCGCGGCATGACCGTCCTCGAAAACCTCACCCTCGCACGCCATCTGCACCTGCGCTACGGTGTCGCGCATGCGCTGGCCTACTACGGCCGCGCCCAGGCCGAGGAGGCCGCCAACCGCCGCTTCGTCGAGGAGATCCTGGACTTCATGGAGCTCGAGCCCTACCGTCAACTGCCCCGAGGAAGTCGAGACCGTCGACCACGACCTGCGGGAAATCGGGCCCCACCTCATCTTCAGCCCGCCGCGGGTATGGGAGGCGCAGATGCGCCAGATCCGGGTCAAGATGGAAGACTCCACCTGGCTC
>DATCLD010000062.1:0-2726 GCA_036564115.1 Limnochordales bacterium | reverse complement strand
CCCGCGGAAGTCGCCGGGAGCCACGTCAGGGGAGTCCTTGATGTCGGAGTTGTTGGACGGCGTCAGGTCGGCTGAACCGCCCATGAGGCCGGGCACGTGCCGGGCCGCGATCTGCAGCGCCATGCCGCTAGCCTCCCGGGTAGCCACAGGCTTGCCGGGGTTGAGGGCGGCGAGGGCGTCCCGCAGTTCGTGGGGCAGCGCGTGGCTGTGCCGCTGGTCCCATTCGGCCCGCAGTTCGGGGTATGCTTTCGACCAAGCCGCGAAGAGCGCCTCCCACTCTCGCCGCTGCTTGGCCCAAGCCGCCCGGCGTTCGGCGAAAAATGCGTACACCTCTGCGGGGACATAGAAGGGCTCGTTTGGAAAGCCCAAGTTGGCCTTGAGCGCCGCCACCGCCTCCGGGCCCAAGGGCGCCCCGTGCGATTCGGGCGTCCCTTCTTTCGGGCTGTAGCGCGCGATCTGGGTCCGGGCGACGATCAAGTTGGGACCCGCACCGCGCTCCCGCGCCCGGGTCAAAGCGGCGATCACCGCGTTTAGATCATGGCCGTCGACCTCTTCCACGTGCCAGCCGTAGGCCCGGAACCGCCCGGCCACCGACTCGGTAAAGGCCAAGTCGGTGGAGCCGTCAATGCTGATGCCGTTGGCGTCGTATACCACGATGAGCTTGGACAAGCGCAGATGGCCCGCCAGGGAGGCGGCTTCCGCGGCGACGCCTTCCATCATGTCGCCGTCGCTGGCTAGGACGTACGTGTAGTGGTCAACCACGGGAAACCCCGGGCGGTTGAAGCGCTGGGCGAGCACGGCTTCGGCGAGCGCCATGCCAACCGCATTGGCGATCCCTTGTCCCAGCGGTCCCGTGGTCGTCTCAACCCCAGGGGTCACCCCGTATTCGGGATGGCCCGGCGCACGGGAGCCCAGCTGGCGGAAACGCTTGAGCTCCTCCATAGGCAGGTCATAGCCGCTCAAGTGCAGCAGGGCATAAAGCAGCATGGAGCCGTGGCCCGCCGACAGGACGAAGCGATCCCGGTTGGGCCAGCGGGGATCCGACGGGTCGTGCCGCAGCACTTCGGCAAAGATGGCCGTCCCGATCTCCGCACAACCAAGGGGAAGGCCAGGGTGCCCCGACTTGGCCTGCTCGACGGCGTCGGCGGCCAGCACGCGCACGGTGTGGGCAACGGTGGTTAGGATGGACATTGACTTGGTCTCCTCTCAGGCGTCAGGGTCTCACAGCAGCAGCCGGTCCAGCACGGCGGCAAAGAAGATGGCGCCCAGGTAGTAGTTGGAGAACTTGAACACTTCCCGGGCCGCCTGCGCCGTCCTGGTCCGCAGGAGCACCCACGCCTTCCAGCAGAACCAGATCCCGAGGGCCCCTCCAAGCACCAGGAACAGCCAACCGGAAACACCGGTCAAATACATCCCCGCGCTTACCGGTAAGAGCACCAGCGTGTACAGGAAGATCTGCCGGCGGGTTTCCTCTTCTCCCCGCACGACCGGGAGCATCGGCACGCCGGCCCGGATGTAGTCCTCGTTCTTGAGCAGCGCCAAAGCCCAAAAGTGGGGCGGCGTCCAGAGAAAGATGATGAGAAACAGCAGGATCGCCGGCCACTCCACGGTTCCGGTGACGGCAGCCCAACTGATGAGCGGCGGCACCGAGCCCGCCGCGCCGCCGATGACGATGTTCTGCGGCGTGCGGCGCTTCAGGCCCAGCGTGTAGACGAAAACGTAGTAGACGATTCCTGACACAGCCAGGACCGCGCTGGGAAGGTTGACCCAGGTGGCTAGAACTGCAAAGGACGCAATGCCGAGCGCGCAGGCGAACACGAAGGCATTGACCGGTTCGAGGCGGCCGGCGGGCAGCGGCCGGGATTTGGTCCGGTTCATGATCGCGTCGATGTCCCGGTCAAAGTACATATTGAACGCATTGGCCGAGCCCGACGCCAGCGCGGTACCCAGGATCGTGGCGATTAGCAGCGGCAACGGCGGTAGCCCGTCTGCCGCCACGACGAGCGTCATGAAGCCGGTGGTCAGGATGAGCGCCGTCACACCGGGCTTGGTCAGTGCCCAGTAATCCAGGAGAGCCGGCCGCCCCACAGGGTCTGTCGCCGTCTTGGCAGTACCCATTGCGCAACCTCACCTTCCGGTGGAATCCACCAGCATCCTTCATTCCACGGTGCCCGGCGTGGTCCTCCCCCATGCGCCGCGCGTAGGCCTACGACGCCAGGGACAGCTCTTCGTCGCAGTCGGCCACTCGCTGGTCCCGGACGATGATGACGAATTGGTGGCCGTTTTTGGACACGGGCAGCCGGCCGTGCTCGTCGGTGGTGCCCTTTTGCCACAGGGGCAGGAGGGCCATGGCCACCGCCAGCGGGCTTGTCCGGCCGAAGCGGCTCAAATACCAGACGTAGGCCCGCGGCGTGATGGCGTGAACCATTTTGACCAGATGCAGCGTCTGCCGCCGCCCGCGCTCCTCTACCAGCACGTGGTCGCCCTGCCACTCGAGGAGGCGGAAGTGTCCTTTGGGCCCGCTGGCCTCCGCCAGCAACGTACCCTGGCTGCGCGCGGCGCTGGCTCTGGCCCGCGGCAGCTGCTCCAGGGTGCGCAAAGTGGCGGTGCGCGTCGCCCAGTTGGGCTCCCGGGACAGCGTCTGCAACTGCTGCAAGTCTGCGCTCTGCACTGCCGCCAGCCAGGCAGGATCTTCGCGCACCGGCTCGCGCCCTGCCGCCTCCGTC
>DATCLD010000061.1:0-5394 GCA_036564115.1 Limnochordales bacterium | reverse complement strand
GCCTACGGCTACGTCAAGAAGTTCCTGGAAGCCCAAGGCAGGGAAGCCCGCAACGCAGAGATCAACCGTCTCGTGCGTGGTTGCACGGGGGTGCGCCGCACGACCGGGCAGCACCCGGGCGGGCTGATCGTCGTGCCCCGGGGGCGGGACATCCACGAGTTCACGCCGGTGCAGTACCCGGCCAACGACCGGGAGGCAGGCGTGATCACGACCCACTTCGATTTCCACGCCCTCCACGACAACCTGGTCAAGCTGGACATCCTCGGGCACGACGACCCGACGGTACTGCGCATGCTGCAGGACTTGACTGGGGTCGACGTGCGGCGCGTGCCCCTAGACGACCCGGCCACCATGGCCATCTTCTCGAGCACCGAAACGCTGGGCCTGCCTGACGACGGCTCAGGCAGCGTCGGGACGTTGGGTATCCCGGAGTTTGGCACCCGCTTCGTGCGGCAGATGCTGGAGGAGACCCGCCCCAAGACCTTTGCGGAGCTGGTGCGCATCAGCGGCTTGTCCCACGGGACCAACGTGTGGACCAACAACGCCCAGGACCTCATCCGCAAAGGCGTCGCCACCTTGCCGGAGGTCATCGCCACCCGCGACGACATCATGCTCTACCTCATCCAGCGGGGCATGGAGTCGGGAGCCGCGTTCCGCATTATGGAGCAAGTCCGCAAGGGCAAGGGCCTTAAGCCCGAGGACGAGGAGCTTATGCGGAAACACGGGGTGCCCGAGTGGTACATCGAATCGTGCCAGAAGATCAGCTACATGTTCCCGAAAGCCCACGCGGCGGCCTACGTGATGATGGCTTTCCGCATCGCCTACTTCAAAGTCCACTACCCGGAGGCGTTCTACGCGGCGTACTTGTCGGTGCGGGCGGAGGAATACGACGCGGATCTCGTGGTGCAGGGCCGGGAGGCCATCCGCCGTGCCATCGAGGCGGTCGAGCGCAAGGGCGCCGAGGCCACGGCACGGGACAAGAGCCTCGTGACCATCATGGAGATCGTGCTGGAAGCCATGGCGCGCGGCATCAAGTTCCTGCGGGTGCACCTGTACGAGTCGGATCCCAAGCGGTTCCGCATCACGCCGGATGGGCTTTTGCCGCCGCTGTCGGCCCTGCAAGGGGTGGGCGCTGCAGCGGCCGAGAGCATCGCGGAGGCCCGGGCCGAGGGACCGTTCACGTCCGTGGACGACCTGCGCCGGCGGGCGCGGCTGACCCGCAGCGTGGTGGACACGCTCCGGCAGCACGGCTGCCTGGCCGGCCTTCCGGAAACCGACCAGCTCACCCTTTTCTAGGAGCTTTACGGGAACACCTGTTGCCAAGGTTTCGGAGCGGTGGTATACTAATTGCGGATGTCGACACGTGCCGTCGGGAAAGAGTGGGGAACTCCCCACTCTTTCGTTCATGTTAGGGGGAGTGGCCGTGGCGCGGGATGTGGTAGCGCAAGTCGCGCCCGTAGCGGAGGAGCTGGCGGCAGAGCTGGGCCTGGAGGTCGTCGACGTAGAGTACCGCCGCGAAGGCGGCGGCTGGGTGTTGCGGGTCTTCATCGACAAACCCGGAGGCGTGACCTTAGACGACTGCCAGGCGGTAAGCGAGGCTCTCAGCGAACGGCTGGATGAGCTGGATCCCATCCCCAACAGCTACAGCCTGGAGGTGTCCTCGCCGGGGATCGAGCGGCCGCTGAAGCGACCGGCGGATTTCGAGCGCTTTGCCGGCCGGCGGGTACAGCTCCGCACCTTTGCGCCCCTTGACGGGCGGCGCAATTTCCAAGGCCGGCTGGTGGGGCTCGTTGAGGGCGATGTCGTGTTGGAAACCGACGCAGGCCAGGTGGCTATCCCGCTCGACGCGGTTGCCAAGGCGCACCTGGTGGCCGAGTTTTAACGGGTAGGAGGCCGTTGCCCACGATGAATCTGGAATTGGTTGGTGCTCTGAACGAGCTGGAGAAAGAACGGGGCATCTCCAAAGAGATCTTAATGGAAGCCATCGAGGCGGCCATCGTTTCCGCGTACAAGCGGCACTACGGCTCCGCGGAGAACGTCCGGGTCGTGCTGGACGACCGTACGGGCCGCCTGCGGGTGTATGCCCTCAAGGACGTGGTCGAGGAAGTCCAAGACGAGGCGACGGAGATCTCCCTCGCCGAAGCCCAGAGCATCAACCCCAACTACAAGCTCCACGACGTGGTCGAGATCGAGGTTACGCCACGGGACTTTGGCCGCATTGCCGCGCAAACGGCCAAGCAGGTCGTCGTACAGCGCATCCGTGAAGCCGAGCGCAACCTCATCTATGAGGAATACGCCAACCGCGTCGGCGACATCGTCACCGGCATCGTGCAGCGCCAGGACCATCGCAACGTCATCATCGACTTGGGCCGCATCGAGTCGGTGCTGGTGCCCAGCGAGCAGATGCCGGGCGAGACCTACCCGCCGGGCTCCCGCATCAAGGTGTACATCACCGAAGTGCGCAAGACGCCCAAAGGCCCCCAGGTGATGATTTCCCGCACCCATCCCGGGCTGCTCAAGCGCCTGTTTGAGCTGGAAGTGCCCGAAATCCACGACGGCATCGTGGAGATTAAAGCCGTGGCCCGGGAAGCCGGAAACCGCTCCAAGATCGCGGTTTTCTCCTACGAGCCCAACGTGGACCCGGTAGGCGCCTGCGTCGGCCCGCGGGGCACGCGGGTGCAGGCGGTGGTGCAGGAGCTCAAGGGCGAGAAGATCGACATCGTCGAGTGGTCGCCCGACCCGGCGCGCTTTGTGGCCAACGCCTTGAGCCCCGCCAAGGTGGTGCAGGTGTTCCTCAATCACGAAGAAAAGACCGCCCGCGCTGTGGTACCGGATCACCAGCTGTCGCTGGCTATCGGCAAGGAGGGGCAGAACGCCCGCCTGGCCGCACGGCTGTGCGGTTGGAAGATCGACATCAAGAGCGAGTCGCAGATGGCGGAACTCGCGGTGCTGGAGGCCCAGCGGGCCTTCGAGGAGGCCGAGGCGGCGCTGCGGGCCAAGCGGGCTGCGGAGCAGGCCGCGCGGGAGGCGGAAGCCGCCCGTGTCGCTGCGGGCGAGGAGCTTGTGCCCGCAGAAGAGCCGGTGTTGGCGGAAGGGCCTCTGGCCGCGGTCGCTTCGGCTACGCCTGGCGTCGAAACCGAGCCCGAGCTGCCGGTTGAGCCGATGGCCGAAGCCGAGCTGCCTGAGGAGTTTGTGGAGGAGTTCCCGGAGGAGTTCGTCGAGCCGGACTTGGTCGAGCTGGAGGTAGAGGAGCCCGAGCGCGAGAAGCCGGCGCCGGCCAAGCTCAAGAAGGGCAAGGCGGCCAAGCGGGAGCTCCAGGAGATTTTCGAGGAGGAAGTCCTGGAGGAGGACGAGCCGCTGCCGAGCCTCTTTGGCACCGACGAGGAAGAAGAGGACGAGGTTGTGGTGTACGTGGCCGGCCCCGAGGACGACGCGGACGCCAACCCGCTGCGGCAGCGCCTGGCCCAGGTGCTCGGGCAGGTCGTTGGCGAGGAGGCTTCGGCGGCCCCTGAACGCCGCTCGCAAGGGGCGAAAGGCGCCA
The DNA here is from genome assembly GCA_036564115.1 of Limnochordales bacterium. Lineage (GTDB taxonomy): Bacteria > Bacillota > Limnochordia > Limnochordales > ZCTH02-B6 > ZCTH02-B6. The sequence goes on along the minus strand of DATCLD010000061.1, from coordinate 1,853 downwards.
AGGAAGCCAAGGGCGCGCAGGAGCCTAAGAGCGCCAAGGGAACCGGCAGCGCCAAGCCGGCCGATGCCGCGACCGGTTCGAAGGCGGCCAAGGGACGTGCCGAGAGCAAGTCGGGTAACGATTCCAAGCGCGTCCTGAAGGACCTCAAGTCCCTGGCCGATCTCCTGTTGGAAGACGAGTAAAGGGGGAAGACCGCCGTGAAGCCGCGCAAGGTTCCGCAGCGCACCTGTGTCGGCTGCCGGCAGGTGCGGGCCAAGCGGGAGCTGGTTCGCGTTGTGCGCACCCCTGACGGGCAGGTGACGGTGGACACCACAGGCAAGCTGGCGGGGCGAGGGGCCTACGTGTGCCCGGATCCCAACTGCTTGGAGCTGGCGTGGAAAGGCCGGCGGCTCGAGCGCGCCCTGCAGCATCCGGTGCCTGATGAAGTGCGGCAGCGCCTGGCTGAGATGCTGGCGGCGGCTGCGCCGTGAACCCCGCGTCGGTGCTGGGGTTTGCCCAGGCGGCGGGCCGGCTGGCTTCGGGCGACGGCGCGGTGGAGCGAGCCGTGCGCCAAGGCCGGGCCGTGCTGGTCATTATGGCGCTCGACGCGGGCGCGGCGACGGTGCGCCGCTTCCAGCGCCTTTGTTCTGCCGCAGGGGTGCCGTGGATACACTGGGGCCGCAAGGCCGCTTTCGGCAGCTGGCTGGGCCAGCGGCCGCGGGCGGTGGTCGCGGTCTGCGATCCGCACTTCGCCCGCCTCCTGAAGGAGGCCATCGGCGAAGGCGAAACGAGTTGAGGTGATGTGGTCGATGGCTAAAATGCGCGTCTACGAGCTGGCGCGGGATCTGGGCGTTGACAGCAAGGAGATCGTGGACTTCCTGGCCTCCCTTGGCCAGGACGTGAAAAACCATATGAGCACCGTGGAGGACGAGTACGTGGCCCGCGTCCTGCGGCGCTTCGGCGGCGGCCAGGCGGCGGGCGGCGCGGCCAACGGCGCCGGCAGTCCCCCGCGGCCGCAAGCCGCGGCTCGGACGGCTGCGGCGGCAGCGTCTGCCGGGAACACGCCCCAGGCCAGGCCGGCGCAGCCGGCGCAGGCAGCCAAGCCGGCTCCGACGGGCCAATCAGCCAAGCCGGCTCCGACAAGCCAAGCGTCCAAGCCGGCACAAGGGGCCCCGGGGCCGCAAGCGCGGGCACAGCGGGCACAAGCCCAGCCACAATCCCAGCCCGCTCGCCCGGCGGCCGATGAACGGCGGCAGGGGTCCCAGGCGGCTGCGCAGCCGGCCCAGCGGCAGGCGGCTCGTCCGGCCACGAGCGGCCAGTCCCAGGCGAAGGCCGAGTCCCGGGCGAAGGCCGACCCCCGCGCCCAGCGGGGCGCTGCGCCCGGCGGCAAGCCCAAGGGCAAAGGCCAGCCCATGCCCCAGCGGGGCCAGCGTCAGGCGCCTGAGCCAGGTTCCCGCGGCAAGCTGGAGCTGCCGGAAACCATTCCTATTAAGGAATTGGCCGGCAAGGTGGGCGTGCAGGCGGCCGCCATCGTCAAGTACTTGTTCAACCAGGGCATGATGGTGACGGTCAACCATAGCATCGACTTTGAGACCGCGGCCAAGATCGCCACGCGGCTTGGCTTCGAAGTGGTGAAGCCGCGCGATCCCCTGGCCGACGCCCTGGTGGACCAGGAGGATCCGCCGGAGACGCTCAAGCCCATCCCGCCCGTGGTGACCATCATGGGGCACGTGGACCACGGCAAGACGACGCTCTTGGACGCCATCCGGGAAACCCGGGTCGCCGCGACCGAGGCCGGCGGCATCACCCAGCACATCGGCGCCTACCAGGTGGAGTGGAACGGGAAGAAGATCACCTTCCTGGACACGCCCGGC
>DATCLD010000060.1:0-2112 GCA_036564115.1 Limnochordales bacterium | reverse complement strand
CTTGGCCATGGTGCGCTCCAAGAGCTCCATGTCTTCCCGCAGGAAGTCGTACAGGTGCGGCACCGCGCCGGGGCTTTCCCGGTAGCTCTGGTCCAAGATGTCCTTGAAACCCCGGTTGTTGCGCTGCAGGAGCTCCTTTTGCAGGCGCTCCCGCAGTTCCGCGAACCCCGTGAAACCCAGCGCATACGCGAATCGGGTGACCGACGCCTTGCTCAAGCCCACAGCGGCGCCCCCCCTCGGAGCCGGGCGCAACCGGAAGACTTCACCCTGCCACACCCGGAAGACTTTACCCGCTCAGGCCTACGAGCGGGCCGCCGGGCCACAGCTTGATGCGCTGCCCGAGCCCGCGGCTTTGTGCATTGCGCAGGATGGCGGTGGCAAAGGCCACGTCCTTAATGCCCATGCCGACCGCGTTGAAGAAGATCCGCTCCGTGGCCGACTCGCGCCCGGGCTTGGTCCCGTTGACGATTTCTCCCAGTTCGGCATGGAGCTGCTCCCGGCTGAACCGCCCGGCCGCCACGCCCGTGACAGCGCCGGGGTGTCAGGGCCGCCCCAGCGGTGCACGGTCTTGGAGGGCAGCACCGTTTCCCCGCGGGCGTGGAAGCCCAGCACATGCTCGACGGCGGAAATGGCCAAGCCCATGTCGTCGCCGCCGGCGGCCAGCACCGCTTGCCTGTCCAGCACCAAAACTTCAAGCTCGGTCACGATCTGCGTCTTCCTTCCCTAAAGTGCTTCGGCGCGTTCCCGCACGCGGCCGTGCCGCAACGCTTCGATGAGTTCCTCAGGATCCCGGTAGGTGAGGCCCAGCCGCTGTACGTTCCGGCCCGTTTGCCAAAAGTCCGTGCCGGTCATGGCGCAGGCCAGCTCCACCATGGCCCGCATCGTCGGTACGGGCACCCCGACCAGGTCGGCCAGCGAGACCATGGGCACGAGGCCCGTGTTCGTATCCTCGTACACGTAGCGGTGAGTGAGCGACGTGGGCGCATGCCCGACCTCGTAGGCCGTGTTGGCCTGCAGCACCGCATACAGGTTCCCGCCGCTGACGCCGTACGCCTTCGCCGTCATCTCCACCGCGGAAGGCAGATCGAGTCCAAAGCGCGCCGCAATGGCCCGCCGCTCCGCGTCCATCCGCTCGATGACCCGGCAGACGGCCGGGGTCATGCCTTCCGTGTAGAAGGGGAATCCCCCGCCTTGCAGCTCGATGCGGGAGGCGTTGAGCAGGGTGCCGGCGGGGTGGAACATGGCGCCCAGATTGAGCAGGCTCGTGTACAACACGTGCTCCTGGGGCAGGAGTCCGGGAAAGAGCGGTTTCAGGGTGTCCACGACGCCGTGAACGTCCCCGGCCGGGATGGTGGCCACCGGGATCCAGTCCTTTTGCTGCGCCACGACCACCTGGTTGCCCGGCCGCAGGCGCGCCGCGTAGGGGAGGGAGTAGGTTTCGCCGATGGTCAGCCGGTGCGGACAGCCGTTGGCCCGCAAGACCGACAGGAACTCATAGGCCCCGAAGGTCCGCCCCGGGGTCAGAAGGATGGTCTGGCCAGGCGCCAGGAAGGGAGCCATCTGCGCCGCTAGCGCTTGATGGGCGATGGCGGGCACGACGACCACCACCGTGTCCGCCCCCTGCACGGCCGTTTGGAGGGAGGTGGTTACCTCCACGCCCCGGGCCACACCCTCAATCGCCCCGACCACTTCGATGGCGCCCGTGTCCACAATGGGCTTCAGCAGCTGTTCGTATTCGTCGCGATCGTCACGGTTGTAGAGGATGACGTCGTGTCCTGCCAGCCGCAGATGGCCGGCCAGCGCGCGGCCGCCGTTGCCCGCGCCGATGACGGCAAATCGTGCCACCGCTTTGTGTCCCACGCTTTCCACGTATTTTTCTGTAGTGAATTGAACGAGAATCGTTCAGCCACAACTGCCATGTTTTAGGACCATGGGGTTTCTTCGCTAATTCGAGCCGTCTGTAGAAAGTCCTCCTTCATCTGGATGAACTAGTGAATGATATCCTACATCCTGGGGCCCACCGCCCCGCCGGGGCGCCCACCGACATGCGCCGCAGAACCGCTTTGTGGTGTGCGACAACGGCCGGCTTGGCCACCGGCGCGGCGGGGGCGG
>DATCLD010000059.1:0-1522 GCA_036564115.1 Limnochordales bacterium | reverse complement strand
GGGGAGTGGCCTTGGCCCCTCATCCTCCACATCATGCTGGTGGCGTACGGGATCAAGGTGGGCGTCGAGGTGCTGCTGACGCCGGTCACGTATGCGCTCGTGCACTTCGTCAAACGCGTCACCGGGATGGACGTGTACGACGAGCACATCAGCTTCAACCCGTTCCGCATCGTGCTGGATGACGAATGACGATTTTGTCAAGCCGGTGGCTTCTTAGCCGGTCGCTTCTGCTCAGCCTTCGGCTTGGCCCAGCTCCTGCTCAATGCGACGGAAGATATCCTCGAGCTGCTCGGCCGGCCGCGCGCCGGAGACCAGATACCGGCGGGCGATGACCGCGGCCGGCACGCCGGTCAAACCCAGTTGATGGGCTTGAGCCTCCTCGGCCATGACGGCGTCCAACAGCTCTTGTCGCTCCAAGGCTTCGGAAAAGGCCTCGCCATCCATGCCCAGCTCCTCCGCGAGCGCCCGCAGCACCGCGGGGTCGCTGATGTCCCGCCCTTGCTGCCAGTGGGCGGCAAACAGGGCATGGTGATAGGCGTCCCCCTGCCCCAGCTCGGCCGCGGCCTTGGCCGCCACGTGGGCAAGGCGCGTGTCGACGCCAAGCTTGGGCCGTTCCAGGCGCAGGCCGTAGACTTCCTCGGCCATCCGCTGCACGTTGGGCCACGTGCTCTGGATCATGCGCTCCTTGGCCGCCAGCTCCTCGGGCGACGGCCGGTGCTCCCGAGGCTGGAGCTCGAAGGCTTTCCAGCTCACCTCGAGCCGGCGGTTCTCCATGACCCGCTGCAGGCTCGCGTGCATCATGAAACACCAAGGGCACACGTAGTCAGACCACACCCACACTTGCATGGCCGCATCTCCTCTCCCCGCCCCGCAGGCGCTCTTGACGGGTGGACCGGTAGATGGCGCCGGCTCGCGGGCTTTTCTCGAATCATACCACGGATCGCACCGCACGCGGCAGGTTGAAGCGGGGGCCGGGAGGCGACTTGGCAGTACTTGACGCCAGCAGAATAAGTTCAATATAATTCGGAACGTGAAGGGGAGTAGCACTGCGAATCCCTGGGGCGTCAATACGGCCGCGGGCCCGCTCCAGGGACGAGGTGCGCGGGACGCCTCGGAGCGAGACCTTCGCAGCAGCTTCGCGCTGCCGCGAAGGTTATTTTTTACCCAGACTACACAGGAGGGGTGGCACTGTTGGAAGTCTCGGCGTGGATGTGGGTGGCGTTCAACGGGCTCGTGCTCGTCATGTTGGCGCTGGATCTCGGTGTCTTCAACCGCAACGCCCACGCGATCAAGGCAAAGGAAGCGGCCATCTGGACGGTGGTCTGGATCGCCATCGCGGTGGTCTTCGGCGGTTTCCTGTATTGGTGGAAAGGCGCCGACATCGCGATGCAATACTTTGCCGGCTACTTGATCGAGAAATCCCTAAGCGCTGACAACATCTTCGTGTTCGTGCTCATCTTCACGTACTTCGCCGTCCCCGCCCAGTTCCAGCACAGGGTGCTGTTCTGGGGCGTGCTGGGCG
>DATCLD010000058.1:0-1719 GCA_036564115.1 Limnochordales bacterium | reverse complement strand
TTCGTACAGGGCCCGCTCCAGGCGCCGTGAGGAGCGGATGCCCCGCATGTACGCGTACAGCCACACCTTGACCATCATGCGCGGTTCGTAAGGGGGCTGGCCCCGGCGCTCGGTGTAGTCGTTGTAGATCGCTGACAGGTCCAACTGGTCGACCACCTGGCTGATGAAATGGACCGGGTGATCCTCCGGGAGCCACTCGTCCAGCGCAGGAGGCAGGATCATGAGCTGATGGGGTTGGTAGTCCCGAAACTTCTTCCTGCTCATAGTGTTTCTTCTTCGGCATGCCGGCCGAAAAATACTGCCAGATCGCCTAGCTTATGCAGCGTTATTCACACGGGTTGCTAGGGCGTCGTGCCGCGAGCACCGGTTCCACGAGGGCACCGTGGGTGGCGGAGGTCGTCCCCCGCAGGAGGTGGCATCCATGTTGCGCGTCGGAATCGACCAGGCCAGCCAACATCACGACGTCTGCCTGGCGTCCGAGGGGCAGGCCCCTTCCTACCTCCGGGTCCCCAACGATGCCGACGGGCTTGAGGCATTGCTTACGGCGATCCGGCGCCTGGAACCGAACCCCGCGCAGGTGCACGTGGCCATCGAAGGCTCGGGACAGGGGCTCTTCGTGGCGGCGCTCCTCGCCGCAGGCTTTCGGGTCGATCCCGTCAATCCCAAGGCGGTGGACCGCTACCGGGATCGCCTCTCCCCGGCCGGCAGCAAGGACGACCGCCGCGATGCCCTGGTCCTGGCCGAGATCCTGCGCACGGACCGTCACCGCCTCCAGCCCCTGCGCCTGGAGAGCGACACCCTGCGCCAACTCCGGGTGGTCTACAGCCACCACCAGACCCTGGTGGAGGAACGCACGCGGCTTCTGAATCAGCTCACCGCCTGCCTGCGTGCTTACTACCCGCGGGCCCTCGAGCTGTTTGCCGACCTCGGTCGGCCCGTGGCCTGGACCTTTTTGCGCGCCTTCCCGACCCCGGCCCACTTCGCCCGCGCCCGCCGGTCCCGGATCGAGAAGCTGTTGCGCCAGCATCGGTACCCCGGCGTGGCCACCAAGACCGCCGAACTGCTCGAGCTTGCGCGCAAGCCCCAGCTCCCGGCCGATCCGGCCACCGTGGCCCTCTGGGCGCGTCGCATGCTCTTTCTGGTGGATCCGCTCGAAGCCGTCTGCCGCGAGCTTGAGGCCTGTGATGAGCAGCTCGAGACCCTGGTGCAGGCGCACCCGGACGGGGATTTGTTTCGATCCATGAAAGGCATCGGCACGGTGCTGGCCGCTGGCGTGATCACCGTCTTCGGCGAGGACCGCGAGGCGGTCCCCAACGTCCGCCCCATCCAATGCCGATCGGGGACAGCCCCTGTGACCGTTCGCAGTGGCAAGACCGTCCGGGTGCGTTTCCGCCACGCTTGCAACAAACAGGCACGGCATACGCTGCAGCTGCTGGCGCAGCAGCTCGTTCGACACCATGCCTGGGCTCGGGAGATCTACCAGGCTCACCGTCAGCGCGGCCGCCACCACCACGAGGCCCTGCGCATTGTGGCCCATCACGCCCTTCGGGTCCTGTTTGCGATGTGGCGGGATCGTCAGCCCTACAACCCCACCCGGTTCGAGGCGGCTCGTCGCCAGCGCCAGGAGCCGAAGGCCGCGTAGCACTCACTAGCACGATCCCCAGCAACCGTTGTCAAGGATCACACCGCCGGACGGGTACTTGACCCTAGGGCGTCTTC
>DATCLD010000057.1:0-2664 GCA_036564115.1 Limnochordales bacterium | reverse complement strand
CGTTGGGCTGGCTGGTTCATATCGGCGCGGCCGGCGGGTACTTCGCGCCTTCCTTCGCCAAGGAAACCGCGCGGGAGTTGTTCACGCCCCGGGAAGCGGTCATCGCCGGCAGCGGCTACCCGGCGGGCCGGGCCCGGCGGGCGCCGGGCGGATACCGGGTCAGCGGTCGCTGGCGCTATGCCAGCGGTGCCCAGTATGCGACCATTTTTACCGCCAACGCCATCTACGAAGAGGACGGCCAAGAGGTGGTCCGGGCCTTCGCCTTTACACCAGATCAGGTGCAGATCATCCAGGACTGGGGCGCCTACGGCCTCAAGGGCACCGCCAGCAACACCATGGTGGTCGACGACGTTTTCGTTCCTGAGTCGAGAGCGTTTACGGTGGGAAACGTGCGGTGGGTGGTGACCGAGCCGGTGGCTGCTGCCCTCTACCGGCTTCCTTTCGAAATCTTGGCCGTGACCACCATCGGGTCTGTAAGCATCGGCTTGGCGCGCCGCTTTTTCGAACTGGCGCGCGAGCTGCCGCGTTGGGAGACGCTCGGCACGCGGCAGCGGCAAGCCGACGCGGTCGCGGAGTACCGCGGTCTTTTCTATCTGTTGGCGGAACGGGCTTGGTCCCACGCGCAGGCAGGCCCTGAGTTTCCCGCAACCGAAAAGGAAACTATCATCCAAGCCGTGCGGCGCTTGGTCTCCGCCTCGGTTGCAGCGGTCCAAGACGTGTTCGCCTACATGGGCATGCGGGTGCTCTGGGAAATTGAGCCCATCAACCGGGTCTATCGCGACCTGCAAACGGCCAGCCAGCATATCTTCCTGCGCCCGCCGGAGACCGGCGCGTAAGGGCGCAGCGCGCCTGGATTCATTCGGCGCGGTCGCTGTGCAGGTCCAGCCAGCGCAGCTGAACTTCGATGGCCAGGCGCAGTTCCGGCCGGCTCAAGTCCCAGCCGGTGAGCTCGCGGATGCGGGCCATGCGGTACTGGACGGTCTTGTAATGCACGAAGAGGCGGCCGGCGGCCCGGCGCAGGTTGCCTTGCTCGTCCAGGACGCAACGGAGGGTAGGCACCAGTTGCGCCTTGTTGGCCGCGTCGTATTCCAACAGCCGCTGCAAGCCTGGGTGCAGGGGCAACGCGGTGGGCGCCGCGCCCGTGACAGGGCCTCCACCCGGGCCGATGGCTTCCAGGACATGGTAGATGGCCACGTCGTCGGGCATGACGAGCCGGCCCGGCCCCCACAGGCGGCGGCCCAAGTCAACGCAGCGGCAAGCCGTGCGATAGCTGTCGGGCAAGGCGGCATATCCGTCCACGGGAACCCCGATGCCGATGGACAGCGTCGCGACCCCCCGGCGGGCCAGGTCTTGCTGCACCGACTGGAGCAGGGAGCGCGCCAGGGACCGTGGCACGGGCACGCCCTCGCGGCCGCTGGCCAGCACCACCCTAACCCGGCTGCCGCTGGCCGCCACCAGGCCGTTCCCGCCCCGCACCGCGGCCCGCACCTCGTCCGCGACCCGGTCACAGAGCCGGGAGAGGACGCCGCCGTTCACGCCGCGCTCTTGCGGCGGATCGATGTGGATGACGGCGGCTACCGCCCCGCCTTGCGGGTTCCAGCCCACCTCTTCGGCCCGGGCCTGCAGTTGGGCAGGGTCGGCGATGACGCCCGCCAGCAAATCCTCCACCATGTCGGCTTCGTAACGGCGCACGCTGCTGCGGCGGAACACTTCCGCCATGACCGCGTTGAGCACGTCGATGTAGGGGGTTTCCACCGGCAGCTCCAGCACAGGCATGGCGCGCGCGTCGGCTTCCTGGAGCATGCGATCGGGCAGGCGATCCACGTAGACCTTGGGCTTGATGAGGAGGGCAGCAATGCCCACCTGGTCCAGGTCTGCGATGAGGCGGACCTGCTCCTCCGGGCTTTCTCGCAATGCGTAAAGGCTGGTGATGACGAGCTCATTACCGCGCAGCCAACGGGTAATGTTGGGTACTTCCATCACGGTGGCGCATTCGATGATCCGGTCGAGCCCGTTGGCTCCCGCCAGCACCCGTGTCCCCCGCAGGGCTGGCAGCGTCAAGGCCTTCGCGACGGTCAGGCGCGACACGGCCGTCCCTCCGCTACGCCGACGGGCGGGCGATGCGGGCCCTCCGTTCGGGCGGCTGGGCCGCACCGATGATGTCGGTCACCCGGGCGAAACCGTGGCGCACCAGGTAGGCCCGCAGCCCGTCGATGATGTCGGGAATCGCGCGGGGATTCGTGAAGTTGGCCGTGCCTACCTGCACCGCCCGTGCCCCGGCCAAGAGGTACTCGACCGCGTCGCGCCAGGTGGTCACGCCGCCACAGGCGATGACAGGCGCGTCCAGTTCGGACACGATCTCCCAGACGAGGCGCAAGGTCATGGGCTTGATGGCAGGGCCGGACAGTCCTCCGGTCTGCAGGCCCAAAACCGGCCGGCGTTCCTCGATGTCGATGCCCATGGCCGGATACGTGTTAGCCACGCACAAGGCGTCCGCTCCGGCCTCCATCGCCGCGGCGGCGATGGCGACGATGTCGCTGACGTTGGGCGCCAGCTTGGCGATGAGCGGCAGGCGGGTGGCCCTGCGCACGGCCCGCACGAGGCTGCGGGTCGCGTCCGCGCTCAGGGCGAAAGGCCGCCGCTCGGCGTGGTTGGGACACGATA
>DATCLD010000056.1:0-4605 GCA_036564115.1 Limnochordales bacterium | reverse complement strand
GCCCCCTACGTATTACCGCGGCTGCTGGCACGTAGTTAGCCGGGGCTTCCTTGGAGGGTACCGTCACGTCCTTCGTCCCCTCCGACAGGGGTTTACGACCCGAAGGCCTTCTTCCCCCACGCGGCGTCGCTGCGTCAGGCTTTCGCCCATTGCGCAAGATTCCCTACTGCTGCCTCCCGTAGGAGTCTGGCCCGTGTCTCAGTGCCAGTGTGGCCGTCCACCCTCTCAGGCCGGCTACCCATCGTCGCCTTGGTAGGCCGTTACCCTACCAACTAGCTAATGGGACGCAGGGCCATCCTCAAGCGGGTTTCCCCTTTGACCACAAGGCCATGCGGCCTCGTGGCCTCATCCGGTATTAGCCCGGGTTTCCCCGGGTTATCCCAGACTTGAGGGCAGGTTCCCTACGCGTTACTCACCCGTCCGCCGCTGGGACGTCCGCTTCCACCCCGAAGGGCTTCCGCAAACCTCCCCGCTCGACTTGCATGTATTAGGCACGCCGCCAGCGTTCGTCCTGAGCCAGGATCAAACTCTCCGTTAATCGCTCCACATCCCTGCCGGTCTCCCAGCAGGGGTTGTAGACCAATCAACGGCAAGCCGTCCCGGCTTACCGCTTCGGCCTTCCCTCACAGAAAGGCCCGCACCCGTCCACCAGGTCGTCACGCTGTTTAGTTTTCAAGGACCAACCTAGACCCAAAACAACGGCCTTGCGGCCGTCGCGGCGCCCGCTCCCTCCCGGGCGGCAACCGCCCGAATTGGAGCAGGCAAGTTCTAATGTTACCATCCCCTATGCCGGTTGGCAAGAGGCATTTTCTGCTGGCTTTGCCAACCCATTTCCGGGTGGCGCCAGCGAGACTTAATATAGCATGCCCCACCTGGGTCGCGCAATACCTTTTTGCCGGCATCGCGCGCAGCTGCGCGCGGCCGGGGCCCGGCCCAACACAGCTGAAAGTCAGTGCAGGCGCCGCTGGCCGCGCGGCTAGCCGCCCAGCACGCGGTGCCAGAGTGCGGCCGTGGCCATGCCCGCCAGCACCGTCAAGCCAAGGCTCCGGGTACGCCAGGCGACGGCCATGCTCACGGCCGCGGGCGCAAGGAACGGGTTGGCCAGGGACAGGTCGGGCCCGCCGCCGCGCACCAGCACCGCCTGGGCCACCAGCGCCGCCATCAAAGCGGGCGGCAGCAGGCTCAACCACGCCTGCAGGGTGGGCGGCAGCGGCCGGTTGGCCAAAAGAGCGAGCGGCACAACCCGCGGCAAGTAGGTGACGGCCGCCATGCCCAAGATGATCAGGAAGTAGCGTCCGTCGACGGCGCCTTCCATCGCTTGAAGATCACCCCCGCCGCGGCTGCGATGCTGGCCGCCGCCATCACGTTCCAGCCGCCGAGCAGCTTCCCGCCGCCTGCCGCGATCAATGCGGCCACCACGGCCACGGCGAGGCTCGTCCGCTCCCGCAGGTGACCAGCCAATAGGCCAATGAACATGGCCGGCAGGGCGAAGTCTAATCCGAGCGCTTCGGGCGCGGCCAGGGCACCGCCCACCCATGCACCGGCCACGGTCGCAAACACCCAGCTTAAATACGCGGTCAAGGCCAGGCCTGTGAACAGCGCCGGGTCTCCGCGCCCGCTGCGGCTGAACTCGCCGTGGCTGACGGCAAAGGATTCGTCGGTGATCAAGAAGCCGAGGGCTGCTAAGACCCCTGGGCGCACGCCGCGCAAAAACGGGCTCAGCGCGGCGCTCATCAGGAGATGCCTAAGATTGACCAGAAAGGTGGTAGCGACGATCGATAGGCCGGGCGCGCCCGCCTCGAGCAGGGCAACGGCGACAAACTGGCTTGCCCCCGCATACACCAGTGCGGACATGGCGCCGGTTTCGAAGGGCGAGAGACCGACGTTGGCCGCCAGCACTCCCATGGCCAAGCCGATGGGCACATACCCCATCACGACCGGCCAGGCAAGCCGCACGCCTTGCCAGAACCGCTGGCGCACCGAGCCCGGGTTGGCGACGGCTGGTTCCTTCACGGGTACTGCCATGGCTGCAGCGAATCCTACACCAGATCTCTTGGGCGCATGTGCGGGAACAGGATCACGTCGCGGATGGACGGCGAGTCGGTCAAAAGCATCACCAACCGGTCCACGCCGATCCCCAAGCCGCCGGCGGGCGGCATGCCGTGTTCCAGCGCCCGCAGGAAGTCCTCGTCCATCATGTGGGCTTCCTCATCGCCGGCCGCGCGCCGCTCCAGCTGGCGCAAGAAACGCTCCCGCTGGTCCACCGGGTCGTTGAGCTCGGAGAACCCGTTGGCGACTTCCCAGCCGTTGATGTACGGCTCGAAGCGGTCGGTCAGGCGCGGGTCGTCGTCCTTGCGCTTGGCCAGCGGCGACACTTCGACGGGATAATCCACGATAAAGACGGGTTGAATAAGGTGCGGCTCGACCAACTCCTCAAACATTTCGGCCAGCACCTGGCCCCACGTGGCGTCTTTGGGCACCTCGAGGCCTTTTTGTGCGGCGGCGCGGCGGGCTTCTTCGTCGGAACGGATCTCCCTGAAATCCACGCCTGCGTAACGGGCCACCGCGTCCATCATCGAAAGGCGCGGCCACGGGGGCGTCAGATCGATCCGGTTCCCCTGATAGGTGATGACCGTGCCGCCGGTCACTTCCCGGGCTACGTAAGCAAACAGTTCCTCCGTGAGCCGCATCATGTCCCGGGCGTCGGCGTACGCTTCGTACACTTCCACTGCGGTGTACTCCGGATTGTGCTTGGTGGAAATGCCTTCGTTGCGGAAGTTCTTGCCGATCTCAAACACCTTGTCGAAGCCGCCCACCAACAGCCGCTTGAGGTACAGCTCGGGTGCGATGCGCATGTAAAGGTCCATGTCCAGCGCGTTGTGGTGCGTGACGAACGGCCGGGCGTTGGCACCGCCGGGAATCGGGTTGAGCATGGGGGTTTCCACCTCGAGGAAACCGCGCTCCGCGAGAAACCGGCGGATGGCCGCTACCGCCTTGCTGCGGGCGATGAACACGTCCCGCACGCCCGGGTTGACGATCAGGTCCACGTAGCGCTGGCGGTAGCGCAACTCGACATCCTTGAGCCCATGCCACTTCTCGGGCAGCGGCCGCAACGCCTTGGCCAGAAGCTCCAGGGTCTGCACCTCGACGCTCTCCTGGCCCGTCCGGGTGCGCATGACCTGGCCCGAGACGCCGACAATGTCGCCGATGTCCAAGAGGTCCAGCAGCCCATAGGCCTGCTCGCCCATGGTGTTCACGCGACAAAAGAGCTGGATGCGCCGCCCACCGTCCTGCAGGTCGGCGAAGGTGACCTTGCCCTGGCGGCGGAGAGAGCGCAGGCGGCCGGCGATGCGCACAGTGCTGCCTTCGAGTTCCGCAAAGCGATCGAGGATTTCGCCGGCGGTGTGCGTCCGCGCAAACCGGCCGCCGTAGGGCGGCAAGCCTGCCTCCAGCAGTCGCCGGCGCTTGTCCATGCGCGCCGCGATTTGATCGTTAATGTCCGCCGGCTGCTCCGGCGCGGCCGCCGGCTCAGGCGGCGCGGCCGCCGACTCAGGCGGTGCGGCAGCCGCCGGCCCCGACGCGGCCGGCGGCGTCGGGTGGGTCGTCTCCGGGTCCATTAACGGGTCACTTCCAGGATCTCGTACTTCAGCACGCCCGCGGGGGCCTTGACCTCGACGATGGTGCCCGGCCGCTTGCCCATGATGGCCTGACCCACCGGGGACTCGTTGGAAATGCGGTTATTGAAGGGGTCCGCCTCGGCGGAACCGACGACCTGGTATTCGACCTCGTCGCCGAATTGCAAGTCCCGGAGGCGCACGCGGGCCCCCAAGGTCACCACGTCCGACGGGCCGTCCGCCTCGTCGATGACCCGCGCGTGCCGCAGCATCTTCTCGAGCTGCAGGATGCGGCCTTCGATGAAGGCCTGCTCGTTTTTGGCATCGTCGTATTCCGAGTTCTCGGAGATGTCACCGAACTCCAGCGCCTGCTTAATCCGGGCGGCCACCTCACGCCGCCGGACCGTCTTCAGATGCTCCAGTTCCTTTTCCAGCTTTGCGAGGCCCTCCGCCGTCAGGAGAATTTCCTTGTCCTGCATCGAGCGCAGTCTCTCCTTTTGCCCGGGCGTGGTCTGCCCTCTATTCTACGCTCCCGCCTCGCGGAACTTCCGGACAGCGGGTGGGAATCCGTGCCATGAGATTCGGCACAGATTATAGCGAAACGCGCCGGGTTTGTGAAGGCTAAAAAGTCCGAACATGACAAGCCGGAGGAGGCAGCGTGCCTCCTCCGGCGCCAGCCGATTCCGCCGTGCGGCCTAAAGCTCACGGTAATGAAGCCAGGGACAGCTGGCGGCGGGCCTGCAAAAGCTCTTGCCAGCGGGCCTCCGTCACCGGCCGGTCGAAGCTGCGCAAGCCCGCGAGCTTGAACCCGTGCCGCCGGGCCAGCTGCTGCATGCGCAGCATCGACTCTGGCGTCAGGTCCGAGCCGAGGCTCGTATGGCGGTAGTCCTTCTCGAGGGCCAGCATCATGGTCTCTGACATGCACGCGTACGCGAGCCCCTGCTCGTAGCCAAAGTCCCAGCCAAACCACGGCCGGCCCGGCACCTCGATG
>DATCLD010000055.1:0-29103 GCA_036564115.1 Limnochordales bacterium | reverse complement strand
GCCCTTCGTGCACCGTGAGGGACAGGCCGCGCAGCACGGTTACGCGACCTTGATAGCGGCTTTCCACGTTACGCACCGCGAGCAGCGCCCATCGCCTCCTCCCCCAAGTACGCCTCGATGACCCGCGGGTCCCGCTGCACTGCCGCCGGCGGCCCATCGGCGATGACCGCGCCCCGGTCCAGGACGACGATGCGTTCCGAGATCTCCATCACCATGCGCAAATCGTGCTCGACCAACACGACGGCGATCCCTAAGTCCTTCTGGATGTCCCGAATGGTGAAGACCAAGTCCTGCTTTTCCTCAGCCGTCATCCCGGCCGACGGCTCATCCAACAGCAAAAGGCGCGGCTCGGTGGCCAGGGCCCGCCCGACCTCCACCAGCTTCTGCTGGCCGTACGGGAGTGACGCCACCATACGGTGGCGCACCGACTGCAGATCCAGCATGTCCAGGATCTCCTCCACGCGGCGCCGCTGGGCCACCTCATCCCGCCACCAGCGGGGCGTCGCAAAGGGGGCGGCGAAAAAGCCCGAGCGCACGTGCAGGTGCCGGCCCAAGAGCAAGTTGTCCAGCACCGTCATGTGGCGGAAGAGCTCGATGTTCTGGAACGTGCGCGCGATGCCCAGCGCCGCGATGCGGTCCGGCCGGAGCCCAACGATGCTGCGCCCGTCAAACAGGATCTCGCCCGACGAAGGGCGGTACAGGCCCGTCACGCAGTTGAAGAGGCTCGTCTTGCCGGCGCCATTGGGCCCGATGACGGACAGGAGTTCCCCGGGCCACACCGCCAGGTGGACGTCGTTCAGCGCCTGGATCCCGCCGAAGCGGAGGTTGAGGCGCCGGACCTCCAAAAGAGGTCCGGCGCCTGCTTGCCTGGTGTGGATGTCCGCTGCCGCCATATCCGCTCAGTACTCGACCGGATACTCGATCCAGTCCGTCAGCCGGTGGGGCACGCCGCCCTCCATCCGCGCCAGGAAGATGCGGTTGATGCCCTGCCGGCGACCGGGACCGAAGGTGACGCCCCGCAAGAGCTCCCCGTCCCAGTTTTGAATGGACTCCATCGCGGCCACGAAGGAGTCCTTGGTCAGGTTGGGACCCGCCCGGCGGAAGCCCTCCAGCATGGGCTCGATGAACGTCACGCCCGCCAAGGCGTTGAACGCCATCGCGGCCAGCTCGGGGTTGCGCTCGACGAGGATTTGCAGGACGCGGTCCACCTTTTCATCGGTGCCCGGGTACGGGAAGTACGACGGCACGATCACGCCGTCCCACGCCGCGCCGGCCAAACGGGCCATGATGGGATCCGCCAGGGTAAAGGACGACAGGATCTGCGGGCGCGGGTTGAGCTGCGCCAGCGCGGCCGCGGCCATGGCGCCGTGGTTTGGTGTGGCGTAGAGGATGACCGCGTCGGCCCGGGCCTGGCCGATCCGCAGGGCGTGCACGCTCAAGTCGACGTCGGTGAGCTCATAGGAAACCTCCGCCACCGGCGCCATGCCCAGCTCCGCCAAGGCGTCCCGGACGCCCCTCAGGCCGTTCATGCCGTACTGGTCATTCTGGTAGATGATGGCGACACGCTGCTTGCCCAGCTCCTGCACCGCGTAGCGGGCCAGGATCTTGGCCTCCTGATAGTAGTTGGGATACGTCACGAACAGGTAATGGATATTGGGATTGCCGATCCACGGGTCCGACTCCACCGCCGGCGTCATCCAGATGACCTCGTTTTGGAAGATGTAATCCCGCACGGCGGCGGCGTTGGCCGAACCGATCATGCCGACGATGCCGAAGACGCCTACCCGCTCCACCAGCTCCAGGACGTTGGCCACCGCGCGCGGCGGCTGGTAGCCGTCGTCCCGGATCTCGAAGCGGATCGTCCGGCCGTGGATGCCGCCCTGTTCATTGATGTACTGCAGGTACGCCTCGATGCCCCGCGCGGTTGCACCCCACGGTGCCGCCGGGCCCGACAGCGGTGCAGTCGTGCCGAGGATGATCTCCGTCGGCGTGATCCCCCGCTCCTGGGCCATCACCGGCAACGCCGCCAGCGCCGCTACGACCAGCGCCAACCCCAACGCCAGGCGAGAACGATGCAGCAATCGCAAACTCGACAACCCCCTTTTTCCCCCCGTTTTCCTGTCAATGCTCCGCTTACCTGCCTCCTCGTCGCGCGAGCCTGAATCGCCGCTGCGCTCTTCCCTTGCGCTCGCACCCCCTCGCTGCGCCGGCTGACCCGCCCCCATTGGCAGCCTCTGGCCCGGGGCCGGCAACGTCAGACGCGCCGCATGAACTTGTGGCCGAAAAGCCCCTCCGGCCGCACCAATAGCACGGCGATAATGATCAGGAAAGCGACCGTCGTCCTCAGCGACGTCGACACGTAGCCGCCGAACAGGTTTTCCACCACGCCGATGATGAGCGACCCGACGATGGCTCCAGGCAGGCTGTCCAGCCCGCCCAGCACCGCGCCGGCGAATCCTTTTAGGAACGGGTCAAACATCATCGACGGGTGGACCAGCGTCACAGGCGCGAGCAGCATCCCCGCGATGGCCCCAAGCGTCGCGGACACGCCCCAGGTGACGGCGAACACCCGGCGCACCGGGATGCCGAGCACCCGGGCGGCCACGTCGTTTTGCGACACCGCCCGCATGGCCAGGCCGAACCGCGTTTTTTGCACCAATAGGTACAGGCCCAGCATGGCTACGAGCGCCACAACGAAGCTCCCCAGAGCCACCTGGTTGACGAAAACGCCGCCGATGTTGTAAATGACGGCCCGGGACAAGGGGAACGGCAGCACCTTGGTGTCCGCTCCCCAGATGACGACGGCCATGCCGCTCAGGACCAGCGCGAAACCGGCCGTGGTGATGATCTGGCCGAGGAGCGTCGCTTCTTTCACTGGCCGCAGGACGAGGAAGTAGAACGAGGCGCCGGCGGCAAAGGCGACCGCAAGCGTCAGTACTGCGGCCGGGCCGAAGGCGATCCCGCCGGCGGTCAGGAGGCTGTAGGCGACCATGGTCGCAATCATGGACATCTCGCCGTGGGCGAAGTTGAGCACCCGCGACGTGCGGTACAACAGCACGATGCCGAGGGAAACCAGCGCATACAGGCTGCCGATGGACAGCCCGCTGACCACCAACTGCCAGAAGAACAAAGCCGGGCGTCCCCTTCCGCGGCCGGCTACAGCGGCCAGGTTTTGCTCCAGAGCTTGATCTTGAGCCACCGCCCGTAAAGGCCCAGCGGCTCGATGGTCATGACGAGAATGACGACCGCGCCGTACACGACGGGCAGGTACTCTTGCGCTTGTGACAGCCCAAACTGGAGCAGGGTCAAGAGCGTCGCGCCGAACATGCTGCCCGGGATGGTGCCGAGACCGCCGACGACCACCATGGCCAAGTAATAGATCGATTCATACAGGTTGAACATGGTGGGCTCCAAGTAGCGGACAACGTAGGCTTCCAGCGCCCCGCCGAAGCCGGCGTAAAACGCGCTGACCGCGAAGGCCAGCGTCTTGTAGTACCGCAGGTTGACGCCGGTAACTTCGGCCGCGATGTCGCTGTCCCGCAGGGCTACGAAGGCCCGGCCGACGTGCGACCGGGTCAGGTTGAAGGCGACGAGGCTCAATAGAACGACGCACGTCCAGACCAGAAAATACATGCTCTGGTGGGAGTTGAGCAGCCAGGGCCCGATGCGGGCCGTCGGCACGAAAAGCCCGATGCGCCCGCCGGACACCGCCGGCCAGTTGATGAGGAGTTGCTGTACCGCCAATCCGAAACCGAGGGTGACGATGGAAAGGTACGGGCCCTCCAGCCTCAGCGCAGGCAAGCCCACCAGCACGCCAAAGACGGCCGCGGCGGCGCCGCCCACCAAAAGCGCCACCCAGAAGGGGCCGCCCAGCCATTGAAAAGCGGCTGCCTTCTGAAAGGCCGTGACGAAGTGGGTTGCGGCATAAGCCCCGATGGCGACGAAGCCCACATGCCCCAGTGAGATTTGGCCTGTGTAGCCGACCAGCAGGTTCAACCCGACCGCGACGATGATTTTAATGCCGATGATGTTGGCGATGTAAAGTTGGTAGCCTTGCAAGACCCACGGGACCGCCAGCAGAGCCGACGCCAGCAGGGCGACGCCCATCCAGCCGGCCCAACCCCGCACCAGCGCCATCTCTTCTTCATACTTTTGGATAAGTTGCATCGGCTACCCCCTCGTCGCACGGTTCCTGGGAACTGGGGACATTTCTGACGTTTATGCCGCGAATATTCCACACGTGGGTACAGCTTCCTGCTGTAGACCACGCCGCGCGCGCAGGCCACAAGCGGCCTCATGAGGCCGCTTTCGCAGGCAGTTCTAGGATGGTAGACTGCTTGCACCTGGCACTCTCCAGGAGCCTATTGTGCTGGCCCGTGACGCGGCGGCCGCGCACGGCGGGGCTTTAACCGCTGGCCGAGACCCCATGCGGCATCGCTGTGGCGGGCACCGGATCGTGCTGGAGCACCGGGCGGATGACGCCCTGCAAGTGATCCAACAGTGCCGTCGACGACTCCTCGAGACCCCGCCGCGCCGGCCGGACCAGGCGCGCCCGGGCCAGCCACTGGGCAACCAGCAGCGTCCGCCCGTTCCCTTGCGCGAGCTCAGGCACCGCCTGCTCGAGGAGAAGCCCCACCTGCAGGATGTCGGCCAGCCAATCGCTGAGCCGGCGCGCATGCTGTGTGGCCGTCTCCGGATGCGCGGCCAGCCAGCGTAGCGCCTCCACCAGCTGCTGCACTTCCCTGCCCAGCGCGTCCACCAGCGCACCGGCGGCAGGATAGCCGCTCGCCCGCTGGAGGATACCCTTGATGCGCTCGATGAAAACGCGCCCCGCATCCAGTTTGGGGCTCAAGGCCCGCAACACTTCCAGCGCCTGAATGTTGGCGGGCCCTTCCCAGACCGGCATCACCTGCGCGTCCCGCAGCAGCCGGGCCGTGGGGAATTCCTCCACGTAGCCGTTGCCCCCCAGGATTTCGATGGCCCGGCTCGCGTTGCGCACCGCATCTTCCGCCGTGCGGTACTTGGCCAGCGCGGTCACGAGCCGCTGCCAGCCGGCGGCCGCGGGCTCATCCCTTGCCAGCCACCGTTCCCAGGCGACGCCCGCTTCAAAGGCCAACAGGAGCCCCGCCTCCCACTCCGCCAGCATGTCCATGAGCGTTTCCTGCACCATCGGGTAGTCGATGAGCAAACCCCCGAATGCGTGCCTGCGGGCCGCGTAGACGGCGGCTTCAAGAAATGCCCGGCGCATGAGCCCAGCGGAGCCGAAGGCGTTGTCGATCCGGGAAAACTGCAACGCTTCCATCATGAGCCGGAAGCCGTCGGGCGGCGGGGCCACCAACTCGGCGTCGGCCCGGCTGAGCTCGATCTCGCCCGTCGCCACGCTGATCGTGCCCAGCTTGTCCTTGAGGCGGCGTATGCGGTACGAATTGAGCCGCCCGTCCGGCAGCACCCGGGGCACCACAAACAGCGCCAGCCCCTTGGTGCCGGGCGGCGCCCCTTGCGGCCTGGCGGTCACCAAGGCCACATCCGCGTCCGCGTTGCTGCAGAACCACTTCTCCCCCACGAGTTGCCACGTACCGTCCGAGCCCTGGATCGCCGCGGTGCTGTTGGCCCCCACGTCGGAGCCGCCCTGCTTTTCCGTGACCCACGTGGCGCCTTCCAAATACGGCCCGGGCTCCCGGACGGTCAGGCCGGGCAAATAGCGCTCCTTCTGCACTTCCGTGCCGTGGCGGGCCAGCACGTGGGCGGTGGCCCCCGTCAGGGTTACGGGGCACGCGAGACCCGTATCGGCCTGGCTGATGAGGTACACCGCTGAGAAATGAAAGGTGGGTGGCAGCGGGTCCGGCCCATAGCAGTGACCGACGACGCCGAGACCGTATGTCCTGCGCCGGGCTTCTGCCAAAAGCGGGTTGTAATCGACCTGGTTGGCCGGGTTCCCGTCGCGATCGTGGGTCACCAGCCGCGGCCGGGCAAACCGGTCGGTGTATTCCGCCTGCTCGTCGATGAGGGTACCCGCCAGCTGGCCCAGGCGGGCCAGGACAGCTTCCGCCCGCTCCCGTTGCGGCGGCGCCCATGCGTTGGCCAAGAGCCTCCGCAGCACGGGATCGGTGAGGTAGAAGTTGAGCCCCCGGACCTGGGTGACGCGCCCAAGCTCCACCGGCCCGCCCTCCTCCCCGCCAGAGAGCAAACTGTCGTCGGTCTTTTCGCTGCCCGCGCACCTAGAGCTGCCCTTCAGCGCGCCAGGACCCGCGCCAGCTCATACAGCTCCCGGTCGGCGTACCGGGTGCGGCCGGCCACCTCCGAAAGCGGCGTCAGGTGAGGACGATGGTTGACCCAGCCGACGAGCATCCCGTGGTGGCCGCCCAGCAGCGCCTGTACCGCCGCCGCGCCCAAGCGCGTCCCTAGCATGCGGTCAAAGGCGGTGGGCGTGCCGCCCCGCTGGACGTGGCCCAGCACCGTCAGCCGCAGCTCGAAACCGGTGTCGGCCTTGCGCTCGCGGAAGTACTCGATCAATTGCGCGGCGTTGGGCTTGGCGCCTTCCGCCACGACCAGGATGGCGTGGGACTTGCCGCGCGCGTAGGCGTCTTTCAGCTCCTGGAGCACATCGTCGGGCTCGATGGGGACCTCCGGGATGATGACGGCCTCCGCGCCGCCCGTGATGCCCGCCATGAGGGCGATGTACCCCGTATCCCGGCCCATGACTTCCACCAGAAACGCTCGGCTGTGGGAAGACGCCGTCGCCTTGATCCGGTCGATGGCTTCCAGGACCGTATTGACGGCCGTGTCCGCTCCGATGCTGATGTCGGTGCCGTAGAGGTCGTTGTCGATGGTGGATGCGACGCCGACCACGGGAAATCCCATTTTGGACAGCTCGTAGCTGCCGGTCTGGCTGCCGTTGCCGCCGATGACGACCAAGCCGTCGATCCGCCGCTCGGAGAGCTTACGGATAGCCTGGCGCCGCCCGGCCTCCTCGCGGAACTCCTTGGACCGCGCGCTGCGCAGCACCGTGCCTGCCTGCTGCATGATGCCGCCCACGTCCCGGTTGGTCAGCCGCTCCATCTCCCCATTGATCAAGCCGGCATAGCCGTTGCGCACGCCGTAAACTTCAAGCCCGGCGGCGATCCCCGTCCGCACGACAGCGCGAATGGCTGCGTTCATCCCTGGCGCGTCACCGCCGCTGGTCAAGACCGCAATGCGTTTCACCAGCGACTCCCTCCTTGTCCTCCGGCGCAAACCCCGCACGATTTCGCGTTGGTTTTTTCTGGTTAGATGCTGGCACGTTCGCTGTTTGTCCAGTGCCCTCCTTCAGCCCGACCGGGGCTGGAACACCCACGCCTCGAGGGCGTCGGCCACCGTTTCCCCCTTTTTCAAGACCACGTCCGCCACCAAGTGCAGCCTGGGATCGCTGTGTCCCATGGCAACAGCCATACCGGCGAAGCTCAGCAGGCTGAAGTCATTAAGAGAGTCCCCCATTGCCAGCACCTGTCGCCGGTCGATCCCGCGGCTGGCGCAGTATTCGGCCAAGGCGTGGCCTTTGGTGGCCAACGGATGCAGAATGTGAATGACCCGGGGGTTGTCGTGGCTCGGCAGCACCAACAACTGCACGGCGCCATCCAGATAGCTGAAATGCCGGATGACCCACCGGCATTCCGCCTCGCCCCAGACGATGATCTGGTCGGGCGGCGCCGCAAGCCGGTCGGCCAGGTCCGGAGCGACGACGCCCGGCGGCGCATACGCGTTGTCGCCGGGGTCTTCCGTGTAGTAAATGACATCGCCGGCGTCGACCCGGGCCCGCACCCCGGCCGCCTGCATTTGCCTCAGCATGAACTGGGCCAGGGCCAGCGGCACCGTCAGCCGGCGCAGGACACGCCCGGCGCCGTCGTATGTGACGCCGCCGGTCGTGCAGATCATGGGAAGATCGTCGGCGATGGCCCGCGCCACCGGCATAGTCGTCTGCCGCGTGCGACCGGTGGCCAAGATGACCTCGATCCCCGCCTCGCGGCAGCGGCGCACCGCCGCCACATCCCTGGGGGATAACCGCTGGTCCAGCCCCAGCAGCGTGTCGTCAATGTCCAAGGCAACCAGCCGGAACCGCCCGTTGCTCCCGGCCGTGCCCAAGGTACTGCTCACAGTGCTGCCTCCCCGTTGCGCGGCGGGTCTGGTGCCGGCGGCCGCGCGCCGGCCGCTCCTCAAACCAGGCGCGGCAAGTGTGCGATGGCGTCCAGCACCGCTCCGGTGTCGGACAAGTCCTCCCGCACCGCATCGGCACCGCAGCGGGCAAGGCTGGCAGCGTCAAACGGGCCCGTGGCCACCAGCAGGCAAGCGTAGCCGTTGGCCCGGGCGCAGTCCGCATCCCGCGGCGTGTCGCCGATCACCACAACCCGATCAAAATCTGTCCCGTAATGCTCCCGGGCCCGGTGCACGCCGACCCGCACGAGCTCCGCCCGATCCGTTGTGTCGCTGCCGAAGCCGCCCACGGGCAGCGGATCGTTGATGTCGTGGGGTGCCAGTTTCACCCGGGCGCCCCGCTCGAGGTTGCCCGTGCCCAGCGCAGCGTACAGCCCGTTTTCCGGCGAGCAATGCCGCAGGAGCTCCCGTACGCCCGGGGCCAGGCGTCCCGGCCGCTTTCGCACCTCGTCCACCAGGCAGTCGACATAAGTGTCCCACAGCTCGGGACTCCAAGCTTCGGCCGGATCCCGGCCGATCCGCCGCAGCATGTCCGCGAAAATGGCCGTGTCGGTGCGGCCGGCCGTGTCAAGGGACTCCCAGTCGTCGGCGGCTCCGTAAAGGAGCGCGAACGCCCGCACAATGGCGCGGCGGCCTGCTCCTTCACCAAGCACCAGGGTCCCGTCCAGGTCAAAGAGCAAAAGCGTTTTCATACTTGAGGGATTCGCTCAAGGGCTGTTGATTCCTTGCCCGAGCCCTCTGTCCCGGGCCCTGGCGGTACCTCGGACTCCGGTGGTACCTCGGACTCCGGTGGGACCTCGGGCCCCGGCGGCACCTCGCAGTCCGGCGGGGTCTCGGACCCCGGCCGGCTCTCGGACCCCGGCGGCATCTCTGACCCCGGCGGCACCTCGGACCCCGGCGGGATCTCGGACGCAGGCAACGCGGGGCCGAAGCCCGCCAAATACCTGGCGTAGTCCATGGGCAGGCTGTATACGGCCGGATTGGTCGACCGGCCCGAGCGGCCGGGTTTCGTATTAACCTCAATGATCCAGAGGCGCCCGGCCCGGTCCACGCCGATGTCCACGCCCACTTCGCCCGCCCGGGGCGCGATGGCGTCCACGGCGGGCAGGATGCACTGCACCAGCCGCCGGACCCTTACCCCAAGCGGCGCAGCACCCCGCTGGCGGGGCACGCGGCATGCCACGGCGCGCCAGGGCACAACCGTGCCTCCCCGGTGCAGGTTGGAGACGATCCCACCAGGGCGGGCGCAGCGGGCGGTTATGCCCGCGATGCGCCAGCGGCCCCGTCCGTCTTTCAGCGCCAGCACCCGCACGTCGCAGACGCCCCCACCCACCCGCACGAGATCCAGTCCTTGCTGGACCATCCACTTGCCGCACGCCAGCCACTGCCCCAGTTGCTCGGCCAGGGCCGCTTCCGGCACGACGTGCGCGCCAAAGCGGGCGCTTGGTGCGACGCGCACGACCCCGTGCCCCGCGGCCGCCACCCGCAGGATGCCAAGGCCCATGAAGCCCGCGGCTGGCTTCACGTAGACGACGCCCCAGCGGGACAGCATCGCCCGCACCGTATCCCACGATTCCAAGAGGACCGTCTCCGGCAGGTGGCGGCGGAGTTCCGGGTACGACGCCAGGTGCTGGTACATGCGCCACTTGTCGCCGAGATCGCCGTTGAAGACGGTGCAGCCGTGGGCGTTCATTTGCGCCAGAAACCCGGCGATCGTATCCGGCGGCCCGATGCCGATGGACCGGTCGAAGACGACATGGGGAAAAGGGAACGGCCGGCGCACCCACCGTCCCCGGTGGATGGACCTTCCGAGCACAACCCGCCCGTCCCAATCGACGTCGGCGGGCGCAAACAGATACGCGAGCACCCCCTGCCGGCGTGCCATGGAGACGAATAGGCGGTACGTGCTGTGGTACTGCGCGGCCAAGATCCCGACGACGGGTCCCACGTCGATGAGCGGTTCCCCGCCGGCGGCCCCCGGGCGCGCCCAGAGCAGCGCCGGCACCGGCAAGTGCAGCGCCGCGGCCGCCGCCGGCCACAAGCCCAGGGTCAACCCCGGCGCCGGAAACACCCGCAGCACCCCCGCCACAGCGCCCGAACCGAGCCGCACCGCGGCAGGGGTGCCGTCGTGCAGGCTGAGGGCACGGGCGAGTCCCGCGGAAACGAGAAGCCGCCCAGGCGGCAGGCGGCGGCTGGCGAAGATGCGGACAGGTACCGGCGACACGCCCGGATCAGCTCCTGACCGGCCGCACGGCCCGGCGGTCCCACGACTCCGCCAAGACCTCCGCGTACAAGGCGGCCGTCTGGGAGGCGACGCGCCGGATGTCAAACCGCTCCGCGACAAAGCGCCGGCCCCACGCGGCCAGGGCGCGGCGGAGCTGCGCATCTTGCTTGAGCTGCAAGAGCGCGGCGCGGATCGCGTCGGGCGTCGGGCGCGTCCCGCTGGCGCGGCCGATGAAGTTGTCCCGGGCCAGCCGGTCCGCGTTCTCCGGGGTCAACAGCCCCTCCCAGCCCTCTCCCAGCACCAGCGCCGCGCAGCCGGTGGCGAGTCCCTCAAGGACCGCCCGGCCTGTCCCCACCACTACGTCGCTGGCCGCAAGCCAAGGGGCAGGGTTCGCCAGCCAACCGACATATTGCACCCACGGCGCCGCTGGACGGTCAGACGCCATGATCAGCTCCACCCCAGCCAAGCCCTTCACCGCTTGGCACAGCGCCTCAACGCCGGTCCGCCTGAGATGATCTACGCGCCCGAGGTACAGCACGCGCAGGGTTTCCCGGGGCGGCCGCTCGCGGAATGGGAACTGCTCGAGGTCAATGCCGTTGGGAATCACCCGCGTGCGGCCGCCCCGCGGCCCCATCTCGGCAGCCAGCGTTTCCCAAGGGCAAATGATCCGGCGCGCTTTGGCAAAAGCGGGTTCGTGCTCGGGAGAGATCAGCGTGCGTGCGTGGCACGTGATGACCAGCGGCAGCCCCGTGCGCTCGGCAAGGCGCGCTCCGACGGCAAAGGTGCGCTTGGAATGGGCGTGAATCACCTGCACGCGCAGCCGCCGCACGATTGCCGCCAGGTGCCCGGCACCGAGCCGGATCGAGCAGGACACCGGGCCAGCCAGGGCGCGGACGTACCGCCACTGCCGCAAGGTGCGCACGCGCCCGTTGGCCACGTGCACCGCGTGTCCCTGGCGCATGAGCTCCCTTGCCAGGGCGAAAACGTGGGTCATCTGGCCGCTGGGGAAGTAGTGGGAAAGCATCAGGATCCGCATGGGACGCCACATCCATGAAAGCCATGCTCCCGGCAGCCGGCGGCCAAGCACGCCATAGCCTGCAGCTCACGGAAGTGCACGCTGCCACCCTCCTCCGCTCCGGAGCGGCCGGCTTGCCGGCCGCTTCGCCTGCCTCCGGCGGCGCAGACCGCCCCTTTGTTTGCCAATGGTATGTGTCGGGCGCCGCCGCCAACGCGGTACCCGATTCCCATTCTGTCCGATGGCCAACGGGGCGCACGGCGCGTCCGGCCTCATACGATGGAGCCAGCGATGGAACCAGGCACGGCTCGCGGGCTGGCCTAAGAGGGGGGACCGCTTGATGCCGGGCGCTGCCCGGGCGCGTCGCGCCCGCCGCACCGTCCCCTTTCCGGATAGGAGCGTGTGGGACCTCACGCTGCAAGCGCGCTGGTCGCGCACGCTGGGCCAAAGGCCGGACATGCCCAGCCGCTCGCCCTACATCCTCTACCGCGGCCCCTTTTACATTCCAAGCGGCTACACCTACGAAGCCCGCACCCTGCTGCGGCACTTCTTGTCGGCCGGTTTCACCGTCCGCACGCTGCCGGCGGCCCTGCGCCTCCTGCGCCGTCCAGCGGTCCTGCGCCGCCTCGCGCCGGAGCTATATGACCTGCACGCGGCGGTGCGGGGACGCCGCCCAGCCGTGGAGCTCACCCACATGCCCGCGTGTTATTTCACACCCCTCGCCCGCGGGGCGGTCCGCATCGGGCGCACCATGTTTGAAACCGACCGGCTGCCGGCTGACTGGGTACGGGCGTGCAACCGTATGGACGAGATCTGGGTACCCTCCACCTTCAACGCGCGCACGTTCGCGGAGAGCGGCGTGAGAGAGGCGAAAATTCGTGTCATGCCCCTCGGGGTCGACACGCAGCGGTTTCATCCTGGAGTGCCGCCGCTGCCGATCCCGGGCGCACGCGGGTTCGTCTTCCTGGCCAACTTCTCCTGGCAGCAGCGCAAGGGCTGGCCGATCCTGGTGGAGGCGTTCCTGCGGGAATTCCAGCCCGATGAGGACGTCACCCTCGTCCTGAAAACCATGCCGGTCTTCCATGGCCGGGACACCGTGCAGCGCCAGCTGCACCGCTGGATCCGGCAACTGGGGTTCATCCCGGGGCAGACGGCTCCCATCGTCCTCGACCAGCGGGTGCTGCCCAGCGACACCATGCCCCGGCTCTACGCGGCATGCGACGCGTTCGTCCTGCCGACCCGCGGCGAAGGGTGGGGCTTCCCGTTTCTGGAAGCGATGGCGTGCGGGAAACCCGTCATCGCCACCCGCTGGAGCGGCCCGCTGGACTTTTTGCACGAGGGCAACGCCTACCTTATCGACATTGAAGGCCTCGTGCCCGTGGGACACAGCGTCGAACTGGGCCGGTTTTACCGGGGCCACCGCTGGGCAAAGCCGAGCGTAGACCACTTGCGGGCCCTCATGCGCCACGTAGTGGAGCACCCCGACGAGGCGCGGGCCCGGGGCCACAGGGCGCGGCTCGAAGTGGAGCAGCGGTGGGACGTGGACCAGACGGCGGCCCGGTTCATTGAGGCCTTGGCCCGCTGGGTACGGATCACCCCGTATGCGGTCCACGTTTCCCATTGACCGTCCCGCTAAGCCCCGCCGCGCCGGTGCCTAGCCGCATGTCTCCTCACCGTGGCCCCAAGGGCACCCCGGCCCCTGCCCCAACGGCGTCGCCGCCGTCGCCGCCGGCCCGTGGCCCCCCAGGCCCGCCGGATCAGCCGCAGGAACTGCGCTTCCAAGACGGGGCCCGCGAAACGCCGTGCGTAGTTGAGGTGGCCGGCCGCGCCCAGCTGCTGCCGCCAACAGGGATCCCGGAGGAGCTGGACGATGACCTGGGCGATGTGGTCGTAGTCCAGGTCGGAAACGAGCACGGCATGGGGGCCGGCTGTTTCGGCCACCGCGGCGCGAGCCAGCGCGACCACCGGCTTGCCCAACGCCTGGGCTTCCAGGATGGGCACACCGAAGCCCTCATGCTCGCTGAGAGACAGAAACACATCGCACGCCTGATAGTAGCCTTTGAGGATGGGCAGGGGCACCTTGCCCCGCAACAGGACGACGCTCCGCAGCCCGTGCTCATCGACGTATTCCTCGATCTCGCGCTCGTAGCCGGGCGGGCCGGTATGTTCTTTCCCCACCCAGACGAACCGGACCGGCGGGTGCATGCGGCGGCACGCCTCCGCCACCCGCACGAAATGGTGCAGGCCTTTGTTGGGTGCCCGGCGCCCGACAAACAGGACCACGCCCGCCGCCCCGGTCGCGGCTAGCTCCTGCTCCGCTGCTGGATCCGCCGGGACCGCGCGCAGGGCCTCGGCCTGATGGAACGGCGGAAGGACGGTGGTGCGCCGGGGCAGCGCACCAGCCTGGAGCAGCTCCTGCAAGTTGAAGTGGGAATCTGCGGTCCAATGGGTGCACAGGCGCACCAAGCGCTCCGTCTGGGCGCGCCCCTCCGCCAACTCCGCGCCGAGGACCGGCCAATAGAGAGCGAAAAACTCGGGCGGTGTGACGTTATGGTACCTCAGTATCCGGACGCGCCCCTGGTGGCGGCGCAGGATCTCCTCGCCCTCAGGCCAGTTGACCGCGTGGTGGTAAATGAGGATGTTGGCCCGCACCGCTTCGTCCAGCGGGCGAACGAGGGGCGCCCAAGCCGGCTCGAACCGGGACGCGTGCAGCGTGACCCGCAGCCCCCGGCGGCGCAACACCCGGTATTCCGTCCAAGCGTCCAAGCCCGTCGCGTCCGCCTCTCCCAGGTGCGGCAGCAGGATGGCGACGGACGGGGACGCCTGCGCTCGCCCGCGCTTCCGGGACCGTCGCCGGCGCATGCGCTGGCCATGCGCACCGCCGGTCCACGGTCGACGGGTACCGCTCGCCCGTGACGCCTGCGCACCGGTTCCGCTGGATGATACCGTCATGCCCATCATCTCCCTCGTTGCCTAATAGTGGTCGGGCGCCGGCGGACTAACTTGCGCCGGGCGGCGCCTCGCCGGAAGACGGCATAGAGCCGGGGGCGGCCCCTGAAAAACCAACGCCTACGCAACCCGCCGCGGAGGCGCCTGAGCAGCCGGCGGCGCAGATGAGTGCGGCCCGAAGAAATCCGCCCAAACCGGCGCCTCGGCCCGCCGCGCACGCGCCGCCGCCCGGACCGGACGCCGCGGTGGGGACGGCCGAGAAAGGCGGCCCACTGGCTGCGGACGACGGCCTCCCCGAACAGGGCGACGGCCCGCTGCCGTCCGTGGTGCCCGATGGCGGCTGCCAGCCCGCGGTCCTGGAGCAGGCGGGCAATGGCCTGTCTCAGGTAGCCGAGGTCGTCGCTGACGAACCCGTCCACCCCGTTGCGGATGATGTGGTGCACCTCATAGGTGCCCCACCCCGCGTCGCCCCAGAGGGGACCGACGGCCACCACCGGAATGCCTGTCATCATCGCCTCCACCAGGCCCAGGGTGTAGCCGGCAGGTTTGGTGCCCGTATACAGGTAGACCCGGGCCTCCCGCAGCTTCCGCTTCATGGCCTCGTAGCCCAGCGCGCCGCCGTGGAGAGGGCCGGTGTCCTCATTGCCGTGCCCGTACACGCGGGCGTTGAACCCTTTGGCCAAGGTCACGAACGCCGCGAAGTTGCACGCGGCGGCGCGCGCCCGCATGCTGCGGTTGAGCGTGATCACCTCGTCGGTGTGCCCCGTCCAGCCGCAGAACTCCTTCGGATCCTTGTAGAAACGAATGATCGCGTCTGCGCCGATGTTGCCCGGGATGCGCAGCTCCCCGGGCGAATGCCGCACGACTTCCAGCCCCAGCCGGCGGTAGGGCCGCAGTATGCGTTCCGTACGAGGCGTCGACTGCCCGATGCTGCGCCATATGACCCGTTTGCCGCGATAGAGGTGCCAGTTGTTTGTAATCCATTCGGGGACGTGCATCACCAAGATGACGTCAGCCCAGGCCACAAGGCGCGGGTCCAGACGCTCCCGGGAGCAATGCCGGGCGATGGCTTCCAATGCCGGGTAACGGGGGAGCGGCAAGGGCGGGCGCAAGTTGTCCGCGGGCGCCTGGGGCACTTGGTACGCGCCGTGGACGCTGAACACTTCGTGGCCCAATCCTGCGAGCAGCCGCAGTTCGTCGTACTCCAGGGCCGCATGGCACGAGAGGTACAGAATCCGCATCGGGTCCCTTCTCCAAAAAGCGACTGTACTTGATCCCAATGTTATGTGGCGGGCGCCGGCAACGCGGCAGGAAGCCGCTCCCGATCTGGCGGCCGTGCGCCGGCTGCCGCCGGTCCAGTTTCCGATAGGCTACCGTTCCTAAATAGAACGCGAATCAATTCCTATCACTGGTATAACCGCTGTCGCATCACCTATCAGTGCATGACACACCCAATCCAGGGAGGTGACAGTCCATGGGCGTCTGCCGCAAGAGACGCCGCCTCATCGTGCCCGTGACGCAGACGGTTAACCAGGCCCAAGCCCACGACGTCAACGTCAACATCGACATCACCCTCGTCCTCGTGCTGATCGTCGTTCTGGTAGCAGTCCTGAGAAACACGAACACCAACACCAATACCAACAACCCCACCCCGGCGCTGATGAACGCGTTGCTGCCGATGCTGGAGAACGACCCGCGCTTCCGGTCGCTGGCCAGTGCACTGCGGTCAATGGCGGAGCAGGACCAGAACCAGGGTCAGGAACAGCAGCCTGCGTAACGCAGGCCGGCCGCCGACGAGGCCGACGGGCGCACGCCGCCTCCAGTGCCAACCGCATGCGCCCGCGAAAACAGGGCAGGCCCCCATTCCAGGGGGCCTGCCCTCGTTTTCGGGCTGCCGCGGCCCGGTCCCAACCGCGGGCCTTCCCTCCGCACCGGTGTTCCCTCCTCACCGGTGTCTCTGCCGCCGCACCCACTGGGCCAGCTCCTGGACGAACGCGGGCCCCGTCACCCGCGTGTCCCAGCGGGTAACCGCTTCCCGGCGCGCCCGTTCTCCCTTGGCCCGTGCCTCCTCCTGGTGGGTGAAAACATGCCGCATGAGCGCACGCAAGTGGGTGATGCTGGGTTTGGCCCAACGCAAGCCGCCGTAGAGGTGACCCAGTTCCACGTCGCGCGGCGCGGGCTCCAAGCGCTCCACATCGATCAAGTACGCGTTGCCGTCATGCAGGAACTCGGTCGGGGCGCTCCAGCGGGTCGCGATGACCGGCAATCCGGAGGCCATCGCCTCCAGCAAAGGCAGGCCCCACCCCTCGCCCCGCGTTGGCAGCACAAAGGCATGGCAGGCGGTGTACAACCCGGCCATTTCCGCCGCGCTCAAAGGCCGCTCATCGACGACGATGCGGGCGGTGCCCGCCCAGGGCAGCCGCAGGCTGCGCAGAAACTCCCGGATGACGGTCGCAGCGCCCGGGGTCGTCTTGAGCACCAGCGTCACGTCCTCGGCGGGGTGAAACTCCCTGACGTACGCCTCCACCAACAGCGGCCAACCCTTGCGGCGAATCCACGTGAACACCGAGAGAAACCGGAAGCCCCGCGCTCCAGGCAGCGGCAAGGGCGTGGCGCGGGGATTGTACAGTTCGGTATCCACCCCGACCGGCAGCACCCGCAGCTTGCGCGGGTCGACGCCGCTCGCGGCAAATGTCTGGTAGTTGAAGCGGGACGGCACCCAGATCGCGTGCATGCGGTTGCAGGCCGTCACCCAGCGCGGCGGGAGCCGGTCGGCTTCAAACATGGTGCGACCGATGCGCACGGTGCTGCGCCGTGCCGCGCCAAAGGCTTCCGGCGTCATGTGGACCACGGTAACGTGCGGCCGCCGGCCGGGCACGGGCTGGCGCAGCAGTGCGAACATCCGGCCGAGCCCCTCGTCGATTTCGAGCCCTCGCCACCACCGGCCCTTGGGGGGCGGCGGCAAAACGCGCACGGTGAAACCGGCGTCCAGCAGGTGCTTCAGCACGGTACGGGCCTCGTACGGATAGCCCCCGGCGCCGTAGAAGGCGCCGATATAGTTGATGTACGGCGACCGCCGGGGCATGCCGGGCTCCCGCCCCAGGCCGGCCGCCCAGCGGGCTTGCAGCAGGCGATCCAGCCCCGCTCGGGATGAGACGGCTGCCCGCGCCGGGCTGCGCAGCCCCCCGACGCGCCGGCGCCACGCGCCCCCGCGCCGCCGGCCGGGACGCCGCCCGCGAACCCACGGCCGGAAACGCCCTGAGATCCCGAACCTGCGCCGGCGCCTCGCCGCCCGGCGGCGCCTGCGGAAGAGAAGGCGTCCCCTTGTGATGGGAGGCAAGGCCGTCCCCCCCTTTAGGCGACTACGTGGCGCCGCCAGTAGTCCAAGGTGTCCCGCAGGGTCTGCTCGAGCGGGATGAGCGGTTCCCAGCCGGTGCAGGCCCGGAAGCGGCTCGAGTCACCCAAAAGGATCGGCACGTCCGACGGGCGCAGGCGCGCCGGGTCGACCCGCACCTCGACCTTCACCCGGCTCAAGGCGAGGAGCCGCTCGAGAATCGACTGGATGGTATGGGTTTCCCCGCTGGCGATGTTGTACACCTCACCCGGCGCGCCTCGCTCGAGGGCCAGCCTGTAGGCGCGGGCGATGTCCCGCACGTCCGTGAAGTCCCGCTGGGCCTGCAGGTTCCCCACCCACAAGACGGGCGGCCGCACCCCCCGTTCCATCTCGGCGATCTGCTTGGCGAAGTTGCTGATGACAAACGGCTCCGCCTGCCGCGGCCCGGCATGGTTGAAGGCACGGGTGCGCACCACGTCCAGCCCGTAGCTCTGGTGGTATTGGTACGCCAGGTAGTCTTGGGCGATCTTGCTCACCGCATAGGGGCTGAGCGGGCGCAGCGGCTGTTCTTCCCGGATGGGCACCTCGTCGGGGTAGACCAGGCCGTACTCTTCCGACGAGCAGGCCACCTGCACCCGGCAGGGCAGCCGGTGCTTGCGGATGGCTTCAAACAGGTTCAGCTGCCCCACCACGTTAGTGTCGACGGTTTCGTAAGGCGCCGTCCAGGAGGTGGGCACGAAGCTCTGGGCCGCCAGGTGAAACACCCAGTCGGGCCGCACTTCCCCCACGACCCGCTCCACGGCCGACGGATCCCGCAGGTCGCATTCCATGAGATGAAGCCGGTGGATGATGTGGCGGATGTTGTGCATCCCGCTGCGGGTGCGGTGGATCCCGTAAACCTGAAACCGGCCGTCGGCCAGCAAGAGCTCGGCCAGGTGGCTGCCCGCAAAACCGGTAATCCCGGTGATGAGCACGCGCACGTTGAGTCTCTCCCTTTGAAGTCTTCCGAAATCGACTGGACTCGGAACCAAGCTATGGCTGCCAAGGGGAGCCCGCCACCGTCAGCAGGCAAATGGGGAATCCGGTCGTGCGACCGGCTTCCCATTTGGACTCAATTGGGAACCCGCTCCCGGCCCCGGCCATACATGCTCCTCATATCGTGGCGCCAAAGGAGGTGCCTGCAAGTGCAGGTGGCCATCGTCACCCACGACCGGCAAGCGCGCGCCTACCGCACGCGAGCGCTCCTGGACAGGCTCCACGTGCGGGGAGTGCGCTGGGTGCTCCTCAGCCCTGACCGGACCATCGTTGAAATCCTTCAAGGCACGATCCGCTTCCTGGACGGGGCCGGACGTCTGGTGACGCCCGACGTGGTGCTCAACGCGCTCTACCTCGCCTCGGGGTACGGATTGGAAATCATCGAAGCGTTTGAAGCGGCAGGAGTTCCGGTGGTCAACTCCGCCGCCGGCTGGCGCAAGGCCAAGACCAAGGCGCTGGCCAGCGTCGCGTTTTGCGTGCATGGGGTCGCGCACCCGGAGACCGTGTGCTCGCCCGGGGCGCCACCGGCTCTAGCTGCCGTCGCACAAGCAAGCCTCGGCCCGCTGCTGGTCTATAAGCCCTGGCGTGGGACGATGGGTGCCGGGGTCACACTCCTCACCCGACCCCGGTCGGTGTACGGGGCCGTGGCCCGCCTCGCCCGCCGCGGGGCACCGGTGTACCTGCAGCGCTTTGTCCCCAATCCGGGACGGGACATCCGCGTGATGGTCGTGGGCGGTGAGGCCATCGGGGCCACCTACCGGCTGGCCCGGCGGGGGCGGTGGAAGACCAATGTCGCCGCGGGCGGGATCCCAGCCCCCTGCCCTGTGACCCCGGAGCTGGGGGCTATCGCCGTGGCGGCTACCGCCAGCGTCGGACTGGACATCGCCGGGGTTGACGTCATCGAGGGGCCGGAAGGGTACCAGATCCTCGAGGTCAACGCCTGGCCCAACTACGAGCGCTTCGACCAGGTGGCGGGCGTCGACGTCGCGGACCGCATTGCCGAGCTGCTCATCGTGCGCGCCCAGACGGCTGCAGCCGGCCGGGCCGGAGCGGAGGCTGCCGCCGCGGAAGGCTGAGCCGCTACGGAAGGCTGAGCCACTGCCTGGCAGCGCTTTAACGGCACAAGCTCAGGCGAGCGACGCACTCGATATGGGTGGTCATTGGGAACATGTCCACGGGCTGCACGTGCTCGACCGCGTAGCCGAGGGCCGCCAGGCGCCCGAGGTCGCGGGCGAGGCTTTCGGGATGGCAGGAGACGTACACAAGCCGCCGGACCCCGGCCGCAGCCAGCGCCTCCAGCACCGGCGGCTCGCACCCCCGGCGGGGCGGGTCCAGCACTGCCACGTCAAACCGCTGGCCCTGTTGGATGAGGCGCGGCAGCACCTCCTCCACCCGGCCGACGCGGAAGCAAGCGTTCTCGATGCCGTTGTGCGCGGCGTTGCGGCGGGCGTCCTCCACCGCCTCGGGGACGGACTCGATGCCGACCACCTGCGCCGCTTGGCCGGCGAGATACAGCGCGATCGTGCCGACGCCGCAGTAGGCGTCGAGCACCCGCTCGCCGCCGGTTAAGGCCGCGTCCTGCCGCACCTGCTCATACAAGACCTCGACCTGCTCGCTGTTGACCTGGAAAAAGGAGCGGGGAGAAATCAGGAACCGCACGTGGCCGATTCTTTCCTCGAGGTGCGGCTCCCCCCAGAGGATCCGGGTCTCCTCCCCAAAGATGACGTTGGTGCGGCGCGTGTTGATGTTCTGCGCCACGGAAACCACCTGCGGGTGCGCCGCGAGCCCGGCGACGATTTCCTCCCGTCCCGGCAGGTCCGGGCCGTTGGTCACAAGAATGGCCATGGCCGTGCGCTGGGCGCGGCTGGTGCGCACCACCACGTGGCGGATGACGCCTTTGCCTGTGGTCTCGTCGTACCCGGGCACGCCGGCCTGGGCCAGCAGCGAGCGGGCCAGGAAAGCCACTTCCACGTTGAGGGGATCCTGGATGAGGCAGTCGCCGGCTTCCACGATCTCGTGGGTCCCGCGGGCGAAAAAGCCCATCACGAGCCGGCCGCCCACCGCCGCCAGGGGGTACTGGGCCTTGTTGCGGTAGCGCCACGGCTGCTGCATGCCCAGCACCGGCCGCACCGCTGCGTCTTCCAGTCCGCCGATGCGGCGCAGCGCTTCCCTTACCCGCCGCTCCTTCCAGCGCAACTGCGCCGGATAGTCGAAGGCCTGCAGCTGGCAGCCGCCGCAGCGCCCGGCAACCGGACAAGGCGGGGCGACCCGGTCCGGTGACGGTTCGAGAAGCTCGACGAGGCGCGCCCGGCCATAGCGCCGTGCGATCTCGGTGATCTCCACGACGGCCTCGTCGCCGGGTACCGTCCCGGGGACGAATACGACCCACTCATGCACCCGCCCGACACCATCACCCTCGGTGTCCAGGTCCACGATCCGCACCCGGTGCCGCTCCCCCACCTGAACCGGTGTATTGAGCTCCACGGACCTTTTCGCTGGGCTGCGCCCCATGGTTCGACGCCTCCTGTCTGCGCTTCCCAGTGTAACCCAAGGACGCTGCATCGTCATCGCGCAGCCGCCGCAGCCGTATACATCTACGGAACCGGCCGCGGCCTTGTGAGGGGGAGCTTCTTTTGCCGGAAAGCCGCAGCTTGACCCGCATGCCAGTGTACGATCTGGAAACCGGGCGCATCATCGGCCGCGTGCGCCGCTTGATCGTGGACCCTGAGGCGCGCGCGGTGGCCGGGTTGCTGATCAAAGGACGCTTGGGCAAGGGGGCCCCTTGCCTGCCCTTCCGGGAGCTGCACGCGATCGGCCGGCACGCGGTCACGGTGCGCAGCGCGAGCGCCTTGGCCCCGCTGTCCGAACACCCCGACCTGCAGGAGCTTTTGCGCTCCCGGCGGCGCGTCTACCATACCCCCATCCTCACCGAAGGAGGCAGGTTCCTGGGGGATGTGGACGAGTTCACCATCGACCCCAAGAGCGGCCGCATCGAAGCGCTGCTTCTGTCGGGCGGGCTCATCCGCGACCTCTTCAGGGGGCAGGCCGTGCTGCCCGCCCACCTGGTGCTCACCATCGGGGAAGATGTCGTGATCGTGCGGGACGAAGCGGTCCCGCTCCTGGAGCCGCGCGCGGTTGGAGCCGGCGGCGCGGGGCCGGAGCGGCACGCCAAAGACCGGCCCAGCACCGAGAGCACACGTGAACCGGCGGCAAGCGCGCCCGTCTGGGCGATCTGGCGGCGGTGGCGCGCCCGCCGGGAGGTGCCGGGTCAGGGTACGCTGCCCGCCCGGCCTGGGACGGGCCTCCGGACGGCAGACGAATCGGTTTCACTCAATCTGGAAGAGGCCACGGCAGGCGCTTCGCCCAACGAAGCGCCTCCCGCCGGCGGCGCAGGCTCACGATGAGGCAGGACCAGCCCCCGCGCCTTTCGGCCCAGCCGCAGTGCCGCCCAAGCCCGCCTCGGCCGCCAGGCGCGCTTCCAGCATCATGGTCTTGAGCACTTTGATGAGGTCATCGCGCCCCGCGCCGCTCACCGCCGAAAAGGCAATGGCCGGCAGTCCCAGGTCCCGGGCGACGGCCTCGACCCGGCCCTGCCAGTGCCCGCGGGCGATCTTGTCAGCCTTCGTGGCCACCGCAACCGCCGGCAGCCCCCGCTGCTTCAACCATTCGGCCATCGTCTTGTCGTCCGCGGTGGGCGGGTGGCGTATGTCCACCACTTGGAGGATGCCGATCAGGTTCTCCCGGGCGGTGAGGTACGTCTCGATCATCGGCGCCCACTGCCGCCTGACCCGCTCCGGGACCTTGGCGTAGCCATAGCCGGGCAGGTCCACCAGGCACAAGCGGTCGTCAATGGAGTAAAAGTTGACCGTCTGGGTGCGCCCGGGCGTGTTGCTGGTGCGGGCGACGGGCGCGTTCACCAGGTGATTGATGAGAGACGACTTGCCCACATTGGAGCGGCCGACCAGCGCCACCTCCGGCAGCCGGTGGCGGGGCCACTGCTCGGGTTTCACGGCCGTGGCCAGAAAGCGCGCCCGCCGCCAGTTGATCGCCATCTGTCCTGAGGACACGCTACGGGCGCGCCTCCCACCACGGGCTGTCCTCAGGCGGCGGCAGCTCCTCAGGCACATAGGGCAGGTGCCCGCCGGTGTCCGGTTCGCCGTCGGGCGGCGGGACGTCGGCGCGCGTCTCCGATGCGCTCGAAAGCGGCACCGGTTCCGCCGTCCGTTCCCGCCTTAAGGCCACATCCAGCACCTCGTCCATGTGCTCCACCAGGCGGATGTCGAGCTTGCGGCGGATACGGGCCGGGATGTCTTCCAGATCCTTTCCGTTGTCCCGGGGCAACAGCACCGTGCGGATGCCGGCCCTGTGGGCTGCGAGCACCTTTTCCTTCACGCCGCCGATGGCGAGGATGCGCCCGCGCAAAGTGATCTCGCCGGTCATGGCCACGTCGTGCCGCACCGGGCGGCCGCTCAAGGCCGAGGCCACGGCCACCGCGATGGCTATCCCAGCGGACGGGCCGTCCTTGGGGATCGCACCTTCGGGGACGTGGATGTGGATGTCCGTGAACTCATGGAAGTCCGCAGGGATGTCCAAGTACTCGGCCCGGGAGCGGATGTAGCTGAAGCCGGCCTGCGCCGACTCCCGCATGACCTCGCCCAGCTTCCCCGTGAGCGTCAGCCTGCCTTTGCCCTTGACGACCGTCACTTCGATGGTCAGCACGTCGCCGCCGTACTCCGTGTACGCGAGGCCATGGGCGAGGCCGACCCGGTCTTCCTCCTCGCGCGGGGTGCGCAGGAAACGGGGCGGGCCCAAATAGCGGGACAGGTTGCCGACGGTAATGCGGATCGGCGTCTTTTCCCCGGCCACAACCTCCCGGGTCGCCTTGCGGCACAAGGTCGCGATGGCCCGCTCCAGGTTGCGGACCCCCGCCTCCCTGGTGTAGGCGTCGATGATGCGCACAAGCGTCCGGTCGGATACTTGCAGCTGCTCCGGCTTGAGCCCGTGCTCTTTGGTTTGCTTGGGCAAAAGGTGCCGCCGGGCGATGTTGAGCTTCTCCTCGTCGGTGTAGCCGGGGATCGAAATGACCTCCAACCGGTCCCGCAATGGGCGCGGGATGGCCCACAGCACATTGGCCGTGGTGATGAACAGCACCTCCGACAGATCGTACGGCACTTCCAAGTAGTGGTCAGAAAAGCTGTGGTTCTGCTCGGGGTCCAGGACCTCCAGCAACGCCGCGGCCGGATCGCCCCGGAAATCCGCGGTCATCTTGTCGATCTCGTCCAAAAGCAGCACCGGGTTGCGGGTGCCCGCCTGGCGCATGGCGTGCAGGATCTTGCCCGGCATGGCCCCCACGTAGGTGCGCCGGTGGCCCCGGATCTCCGCTTCATCCCGCACACCGCCCAACGACAGGCGGACAAACTTGCGGTTCAAAGCCCTGGCGATGGAGCGGCCCAACGAGGTCTTGCCGACCCCCGGCGGGCCCACGAGGCACAGGATCGGGCCCTTGATCCCCTTGGTCAGCTTGCGCACCGCCAAGTACTCGAGGATGCGCTCCTTGACCTTTTCCAGACCATAGTGGTCCTCGTTGAGGATGCGCTCGGCGACGGCCAAGTCCAGGCGATCCTGGCTCCGCTCCTTCCAGGGCAAGGCCAGGAGCCAGTCCAGGTAGTTGCGCACGACGACGGCTTCCGCCACCATGGGCGGCATCTTTTCCAGCCGCCGCACCTCGGTCAAGGCCTTCTCCTTGATCTCAGCGGGCAGCCCTTTGGCCTCGATGCGCTGGCGGTATTCCTCCACCTCCGCCTGGCGCTCGTCCCGGTCACCCAGCTCCTTTTGGATGGCCTTCATCTGCTCCCGCAGGTAATACTCCTTCTGGGACTTTTCCATCTGGCGGCGCACCCGCATGTGGATGCGCTTCTCGAGCTCCAGGATCTCCATCTCGCGGGTCAGCAGCACGCACACGTGCTCGAGCTGGTCCGTCAATGCCGGGATCTCCAGCACCACCTGCTTGTCCTCTAGACTAACGTTGAGCTGGGAGGCGATGGTGTTGAGCAACCGGTCCGGGTCGTCGATGCTCAAGATGGACTGCACGACTTCTTCCGGAAACTGCTTGCTCAACTGCGTGTACTGCTCAAACAGGCGCCGGGTGGTGCGCACGAGAGCTTCCAGCTGCGCGGCGGGCGCGGGGGCCGGGGACTCCAGGGGTGAGACCAGCGCCTTGTAGTAAGGCTCCTCCTGTTCGATGCGCTCGATGCGCACGCGGCTCTTGCCCTCGATGAGCACCCGCAGTTGCCCCTCGGGCAGCTTGAGCACCTGCTTGATCTCGCACAGAGTCCCCACCGTGTGGATGTCCGTGGGCGCAGGCTCCTGCACGCGGTCGTCCTTTTGGGCGGCCAGCACGATGCGCCGCTGGCCCAGGGTGGCAACTTCCAGGGCCTCAAGGCTGCGCGGCCGCCCCACCTCAAGGGGCGTGACCGTGTACGGGAAGACGATCATCCCCCGCAGCGGCAGCAAGGGAAGCACGGGCGGATCGGGCAAGTTGTGGCTTTGAGACCGTTCCAGCATGGGCGTATGCCTCCCCCCAAGCGGCCCTGATCTCGTTATCTTATGGGTTTTCGGGGGGACGCATGCGATTCCTTGTGACTCTTTGTGGAAAAAGCTAGGACACGGCCAGGCCCGTCGCACCGGGGGCGGCTGCGGCGACAGGTTCACGATCGGGCTCAATCCGCTCTGCGGCCGGCTGCTGCGGCTGATCTCCGGGCTGTCGGACCATGGCCGCTTGTACGACCTCTTCAATGCGCTCTGCGGCGATGACCTCGACGCCCTGCGCCGCCAGGCCGGCAAAGGTGGCCTGCCAGTTGTCTTTGGGGATGATGACGCGGGCGGCGCCCGCAAGGCGCGCCGCCTCGATCTTCGCCACGATCCCGCCGACGGGTTTCACGA
Source organism: Limnochordales bacterium (assembly GCA_036564115.1). GTDB lineage: Bacteria > Bacillota > Limnochordia > Limnochordales > ZCTH02-B6 > ZCTH02-B6. Next base: position 3,417 of record DATCLD010000055.1, on the reverse strand, counting down.
AACCGCGGATGGACACTTCGCCCGTCATGGCCACCCGGTTGTCCACCGGCGTGCCTGTGATGGCCGAGTAGATGGCGGTCACCATCGTCACCCCCGCCGAAGGCCCGTCGATGGGCACCCCGCCCGGGAAGTTCACGTGGATGTCGTAATCGTCCGGCCGGACGCCCAAGTGCTTGCGCAGCACGGTGAGCACGTTGTCCAGAGAGCTGCGGGCCATGCTGCGGCGGCGCATGGTCACACCGGGCCCGCCCATCTCCTCTTCTTCCATGATCCCCGTAACGATCAGCCGGCCGCGGCCCGGCTCAACGGGGATCGCACACGCCTCCACCTCAATCAGCAGTCCCTGGTTGGGACCGGCGACCGCCAACCCGTTGACGCAGCCGATCTGGGGGCCGTCGGGCACGCGCCGCTCCGGCCGCGGCGCGTATTGGCCGCTGTTGATCACCCACTCGATATCCTGCCGGGTGATGCGCTGGCGCCCTTCGGTCTGCACGATGCCGGCGGCGATCTGGACCATGTTCACGGCTTCCCGGCCATTTTGGGCGTAGCGCTGCAAGACGTCCAACGCGTCGTCGTCCATGGGAAAGTTGATCTTGGCCGCGGCGTTGGCCGCGATGATCCTGATTTCCTCAGGAGTGAGGGCGCGGAAGAAGATCTCCAGGCACCGGGAGCGGATGGCCGGGGGGATCTCGTGGGGCATGCGCGTGGTGGCCCCCACCAGGCGGAAGTCGGCCGGCAGGCCCTTCTGGAAGATCTCGTGGATGTGGGGCGGGATGTTGGTGTCCTCGGAGCTGTAGTAGGCGCTTTCGAGAAACACCCGGCGGTCCTCGAGCACCTTGAGCAGCTTGTTCATCTGTATCGGGTGCAGCTCGCCGATCTCGTCGATGAAGAGGATGCCCCCGTGGGCCTTGGTCACCGCGCCGGGCTTCGGCTGCGGGATGCCTGCCTGTCCCAAGGGGCCGGCCCCCTGGTAGATGGGATCATGCACCGAGCCGAGCAGCGGGTCGGCAATGCCGCGGTCGTCAAAGCGGGCCGTTGTCGCGTCAACCTCGACAAACTGGGCGTCGCTCTTGAAGGGCGACAGCGGGTTGCGCTTGGCCTCTTCCAGCACCGCCCGGGCGGCGGCTGTCTTGCCGACGCCAGGGGGGCCGTAGATGATGACGTGCTGGGGGTTGGGCCCGCACAGGGCGGCCCGGAGCGCCTTGAGCCCTTCATCTTGGCCGATAATGTCGTTAAGGGAGGCGGGGCGGGTCTTCTCGGCCAACGGCTCCGTCAAGGAGATCTGCTTGAGGCGGTTGAGCTTTTCCAGCTCCTTGCGGGCCTCGCGGTCGATGGCCGCGCGGCTTGTGTGCTGGGCCCGCAGCAGGTTGAGGAAATACATGCCGATAATGACGGCAAAAAAGAAGTTGACCAGCCCAAAGACGCCCATGATGTCCATCATCGTCGCGCTTCCCTCCCCCGGCCAAGGCCGCGATCAGTATACCCGCGAGGAGGGAGCGCCAATCAAAAAAGAGCCGGAAACGCTAGGTTTCCGGCTCCCTTTAACTGCCTGTAAGCTGCCCTCAACTGCCTTTTGGCTTCCCTGAACTGCCTGTTGTCGTTGCCTCGCCATCCAGGGACCGCCCTGGCGGCCCCGGACGAAGGGCCCGTCAGGCGGTTTCTTCCTTCTTTTTCGCCTTGCGCTCGACCCGCACCAGGGTGGGCGCCTTGCCTTCCACGACACACGCTTCGTCGACGACGCATTTGATGACGTCGTCCCGCGACGGGATCTCGTACATCACGTCCAACAGGATGCCTTCCACGATGGACCGCAAGCCGCGGGCGCCCGTCTTGCGCTCGAGGGCTTTGCGGGCGATGGCACGGAGCGCCCCTTCGGTGAACTCCAGCTCCACGCCGTCCATCTCGAAGAACTTCTGGAACTGCTTCACCAGGGCATTGCGGGGCTCGATCAGGATACGCACCAGGGCGTCTTCGTCCAGGGCATCCAGCGCCACCACGATGGGCAGGCGCCCGATGAACTCCGGGATCATCCCGTACTTGAGCAGGTCTTCGGGCATAACCTGCCGCAGCAGGTCCCCGATGGGCTTTTCTTCACGGGTCTTGATGTCCGCCCCGAAGCCGATGCCCTTTTGACCGATGCGCCGCTCGATGATCTTCTCAAGACCGTCAAAGGCGCCGCCGCAGATGAAGAGGATATTGGTCGTGTCGATCTGGATGAACTCCTGGTGCGGGTGCTTGCGCCCGCCCTGGGGCGGGACGCTGGCCACCGTACCTTCCAGTATCTTGAGCAGCGCCTGCTGCACGCCTTCGCCCGACACGTCCCGGGTGATGGACGGGTTCTCGGACTTGCGGGCGATCTTGTCCACTTCGTCGATGTAAATGATGCCCCGCTCGGCCTTCTCCACGTCATAGTCGGCCGCCTGGATCAGCTTGAGCAGGATGTTCTCCACGTCCTCGCCGACGTAGCCCGCTTCGGTCAAGGACGTGGCGTCGGCGATGGCAAAGGGCACGTTGAGGATGCGGGCCAGCGTCTGCGCGAGCAGCGTCTTGCCCGAGCCGGTGGGCCCGAGCAGCAGGATGTTGCTCTTTTGCAGCTCCACGTCGTCGGCGCGCACGCCTGAGTTGATGCGCTTGTAGTGGTTGTAGACGGCCACGGACAATGCCTTTTTGGCCGCCTCCTGGCCCACCACGTACTGGTCCAGGATCTCCTTGATCTCCTTGGGCCGGGGAACATTGCCCAGCTCCACGTCGACGTCCTCGTTCAGCTCTTCCTCGATGATCTCGTTGCACAGCTCAATGCATTCGTCGCAGATGTAGACCCCGGGGCCGGCGATCAGCTTCTTGACCTGTTCCTGGGCCTTGCCGCAGAAGGAGCACTTCAGCTGGCCCTTCTCGTCGCCGAATTTGAACATTGTATCACCTCGTGGTTGTGGACGGCTTCGGTCGCTCCCGCAACACGCCGTCGAGAATGCCGTACTCCAGGGCCTCCTCTGCGGACATGTAGAAGTTGCGGTCGGTATCCCGCTCGATGCGCTCCAGCGGCTGGCCGGTGTGGCGGGCCAGGATGTCGTTGAGGGTGTGCTTGATCCGGAGGATCTCCCGCGCCTCGATCTCGATCTCCGTGGCCTGGCCCCTGGCTCCACCCAGCGGCTGGTGGATCATCACGCGTGAGTAGGGCAAGGCGAACCGCTTGCCCTTGGCGCCGGCCGCCAGGAGCACGGCGGCCATGCTGGCGGCCATCCCTACGCAGATAGTGGAGACGTCCGGCCGGATGTACTGCATGGTATCATAGATGGCCAGCCCTGCGTAAACGATCCCGCCGGGGCTGTTGATGTACAGATGGATGTCCTTCTCGGGGTCCTCCGATTCGAGGAACAAGAGCTGCGCGATGACGAGATTGGCCACATGGTCGTCGAT
>DATCLD010000054.1:0-22610 GCA_036564115.1 Limnochordales bacterium | reverse complement strand
GCCAACGTGCGCCCGTGCGTGTCCTACCACCCGTTCATCCCGACCAAGCACCCCAACATGAACGTGGTTATCATCCGGGAGAACGAGGAAGACACCTACGCCGGCATCGAGTACCAGCAGACGCCCGACATGACCTCGGCGATCAAGCTCATCAGCCGGCCGGGCACGGAGAAGATCATCCGCTACGCCTTTGAGTACGCCCGGACGTACAACCGCCGCAAGGTCACCTGCATGACCAAGGACAACATCATGAAGATGACCGACGGCCTTTTCCACAAGATCTTCGACGAGATCGGGGCCGAGTATCCGGACATCGAGAAGGAGCACTGGATCATCGACATCGGCATGGCCAAGCTGGCCGACACGCCGGAGCAGTTTGACGTGGTGGTCATGCCCAACCTGTACGGCGACATTGCGTCCGATATGGCCGCGCAGATCGCGGGCAGCGTCGGCCTGGCCGGGTCGGCCAACATCGGCGACCACTGCGCCATGTTTGAGGCCATCCACGGCAGCGCCCCGCGGCGGGCCGGCCAGAACGTGGCCAACCCGTCGGGGCTCCTCCACGGCGCCATCATGATGCTGGTGCACATCGGCCAATACGAGGTCGCCACTCGCATCCACAACGCCTGGCTGCGCACCATCGAAGACGGCATCTACACCTACGACATCGCCAAGGACCGGCCGTCGGTGGGCACCAAGGAATTTGCCCAGGCCGTCGTCGAGCGCCTCGGCAAGCTCCCGGAGACGCTGCCGGCCGTGGACTACACCAAGGGCAAGGACCGCAAGGTGGCCCCTGTCACGCGCGTCAGCGTGCGGCCCGAGCCCAAGCGGGAGTTGGACGGCGTCGACGTCTTCCTCTACAACAAGGCGCTGTCCGCGGATGAGCTGGGCAAGAAGCTGGAGGCGTTGGCCGGTCCCGAGTTCCAGCTGGTCATGATTTCCAACCGGGGCGTCAAAGTGTACCCGGGCGGCTATCCGGAAACCTTCACCGTGGATCACTGGCGCTGCCGCTTCGAAGGCGTCAAGGGTCCGGGCACGGCGTCCCATCAGGACATCCGGGCCCTGTTGGGCCGCATCGAAGGGGCGGGCCTTGAGTGGATCAAGCTTGAGAACCTCTACCTCTTCGACGGCCAGCGGGCCTACTCGCTGGACCAGGGCCAGTGAGGAGCTAGCTCCAGGGCCGGCTGTAGATCCAGCCAGGAACTAGCGCTGGCCATGGATGGAACCAGGAGACTGAGCCTACTCTAAACGAGCGCGAATGGCCGAGGCCCCCCCAGCCGGGGAGGCCTCGGCGCGCTGGGCAAGGGCAACGCCGGCCCCTTGCTCTGATCGACTGTTGCCGATCGGCCGGTTTCTGCCACCATCCCGTCACCGTCCGCGTACCTGTCCCCGGATCTCGCCGGCCGGGAATTGCATGCTGTGCACGTTCACATAGGCGGCGCCCGCCCGGAGAATGCGCAGTGCCCCGTCCCAGTCGCCGGCTGCGAGTCCCTGTTCGGGCACGGCCACGATGTCCGCAGCCGAAACCGTCCCCTGGACGGTACCTCCCTGCTGTGGGCATGCCGGCTTTCCGCCTCCGCCGCACAGGAAGGCGAACACCGCACCGTTGACCCCCGGCTGGCCGAAGTGCAGATGAGCGACCGTAGCTGGCGCACTCAACCCCGAAAAGACCAGCTCAAACCCGATCGACTGCCCGTCCCGCGCGAGTTCCGCCCGGAAGGTGCCGGTCCCGGCGGTCAGGATGGGCGGCACTTCCTGAAAACCGCTCAACTCTGCCTGGAAGGTTTCCGTGCGCCGCCGCAGGACGAGCTCCGGCGCAAACCACGCCGCAGCCAGCATCGCCGCTGCCGCAAGGGCCATGGCGACGCGCCGCGCTGAAAACACCTGCATGAGAGTCATGCCGCTCCCCCTCCCCAACGGCCGTGGCAACCGGCGACGACCAGCGCCGGCGGCTGCCTGTCCCGGCGGCTTGCGTTCCATACCTATGACCGGCCTGGGGGCTACATACCAGGCGTTCGAGGAAAAGCGCTTCTGGGGAGCGACGCCGGCTTCGAAAAGGCAGGGTGTTGTCCGCCGGAAACAAGCAAAAAGAAAGGAGACCTGCCTCACTCGCAGGTCTCCCTCTGGTACCCCCAAGGGGATTCGAACCCCTGTCTCATGGCTGAGAACCATGCATCCTAGGCCGCTAGACGATGGGGGCACGCTGCGGTCGCGGCCTTGGACCGAGTTTGATTCTAGCACGCGCCGGATGCCTTGTAAAGGGGTGATTTGCCCCACGGACAGGACACGGGGGGTATGTAGCGAATGTAGCCGGTGAGAAGGAAAAGGAGGTCGGACGGTTGGAGCTTTGGTTGAGGGAGATCGAATCCGATGACCTGCATATCGGCATCCGCGTCAGCCGCGTGCTGCACCGGGAACGGAGCCGCTATCAGGACATCGCGATCGTCGACACGCCAGGCCTCGGCCGCATGCTGGTTTTGGACGGCATTGTGCAAACAACGGTCAAGGACGAGTTCGCGTACCACGAAATGATCGCGCACGTGGCGCTCATGAGCCATCCAAACCCACGCCGGGTCCTGATCATCGGCGGCGGCGACGGCGGCACCGTGCGGGAAGTGGTCAAGCACACGAGCGTCGAGCGCGTCGACCTCGTGGAGATCGACGAGCGGGTGGTCGCCCTGTGCCGGGAGTATCTGCCCGAACTGAGCGCCAGCTTCGACGATCCCCGGGCCAACATCATCATTGGCGACGGCGTTGAGTACGTGAAAAAGGTGCAGGGTCAGTACGATGTGGTCATCGTCGACTCCTCCGACCCGATCGGGCCGGCGGTTGGCCTGTTCCGGGAGGAGTTTTACCGCGACGTCTATCGGGCCCTCGACGACGGCGGCCTGATGGTGGCCCAGACGGAATCGCCCTTCGGCACGCCGCAGCTAGTGCGGGAGACGGCCGCTGCGGTGGCGCGCGCCTTTCCGCCGCGGGCCTATGTGTACCTGGCCACCGTGCCCGTGTATTCCCTGGGCGAGTGGAGCTTCACCGTCGGCAGCAAAGGGCCGGATCCTCGCCAACCGCGCCTTGCGGCGGACGCGCCACTGCCGTTCACGACTCGCTACTACACCCTGGAGGTCCACCGGGCGGCCTTTGCCCTCCCCCGCTACGTCCAGGAACTGCTGGGCCTGGCGTAAACACCCTTACCAGGTCCTGCGCGCGGCGGGCGGCCTGCACGGCCCGCCGCGCGATGGCTGGCGCGTGCAAAATCCCTCCATAGCGCACCTTGATCTGCCATGGGGTGTGTGGTAGAATAAGCGTTGGTGCAAGGGCACCACGTACTGGGAGATGGGGTAACGGCAGCCCGCCAGGTTCTGGCCCTGGTAGTCTAGGTTCGAATCCTAGTCTCCCAGCCAGCGAAAACGGCACCTCCTGCGAGGTGCCGTTTCTTTTTCCCCGCCCGAAAAAGGGTGCGAGGGCCGGGCGCGCCGACTGCCCAAGCCCTCGTGCAGCATGCGCAGCATTCGGCTTACGCGTCCGCCGCCCGGGGCGAAGGGGCGTCGGAGGCGGAATGCTTGTCCGCCTGCGCGGTCGCCAGAGCGGCGCTGGCCATGTCGACGCCCCGGCGCAGCCGCTCTACCGTGCGTTCGCGGCCCAGGATAAAAATGACGTCGTGGATAGGCGGGCTGACCGACGTCCCCGTCAGCGCGACCCGGGCCGGCTGGATGACGTCGCCGAGCTTCGCGTTGTACTCTTCCGCCAGTCCCTTAAACAGCTGCTCGATGCCCGCGCCGTCCCACGGATCCAACTCCAAGAGCCGCGCGATGAGGCGGGCAAACAGGCCCGGCACGTAGTCCCGGTGCAGGAACTTTTTCACCGCGTTCTCGTCGAACTCCAGGTCGTCGGTGAAGAAGAACCGGGTAGAGGGCACGATCTCGCCCAGTGTCTTGATGCGAGTCTGCAGCGGCTCCATGATCTGCACCAGGCGCTGCCGGAGCGCGTCGTCCAGTTCCTTGGGAACGAGCCCCGCCGCGCTCAAGCGCTCATGGGCCAACTCCGCCAGCCGCTCCAAAGGCATCTCGCGAATGTAGACGCCGTTCATCCACTCGAGCTTCTTCAGGTCAAAGATGGCGCCGTGCTTGGACACCCGCTCGAGGGAGAAGTACTCGATCAGCTGCTCCCGGGTGAAGATCTCGGTCCGATCGTCGTAAGACCAGCCCAAAAGCGCCAGGTAGTTGACCATCGCCTCGGGCAGGAAACCTTCATCCCTATAGTGGCCCACCGACACCGCCCCGTGGCGCTTGCTCAGGCGGGTGCGGTCCGTGCCCAGAATCAACGGCACATGGGCAAATTCGGGCACTTCCCATCCCAGCGCCTGATACAGCTGGATCTGACGGGCCGTGTTGGTCAGGTGGTCCTCGCCCCGGATGACGTGGCTGATGCGCATCAGGTGATCGTCCACCACCACCGCGAAGTTGTAGGTGGGCCAGCCGTCGGACTTGAGGATCACGAGGTCGTCCAGGACCTTGTTCTCAAAGACGCACTCCCCGCGGATATGGTCGTGGAAACGCACCTCACCCTCGTCGGGCGACAGGAACCGGATGACCGACGGCCGCTCTTTGGCCAACCGCTCCCGCTCGGTTTCCGACAAGTGCAGGCAGTGCCGGTCGTACATGGGCGCCTTGCCCTGCGCCAACAGCTGCTCCCGGCGCACTTTGAGCTCCTCGGGCGTGCAGTAGCACCGGTAGGCCTTGCCCTCGGCCAAAAGCCGCTCCGCATACTTGCGGTAAATCTCCAAGCGCTCGCTCTGCACGTACGGTCCATAGGGGCCGCCCACGCCGGGACCCTCGTCCCAGTCAATCTGCAGCCACTTCAAGGCTTCGATGATCGCGCGGGTCGACTCCTCGGTAGAACGCACCAGGTCCGTGTCCTCGATGCGCAGTACAAACGTGCCGCCGTGGTGGCGGGCAAACAGCCAGTTGAACAAGGCCGTCCGGGCCCCACCCACGTGCAGGTAGCCCGTGGGACTCGGGGCGTACCGGGTCCGTACTTCCTTCATGCGCTCGTGGCTCCCCTCTCCTCCGGCTGCACCAGCCGCGCCAATCCCTCTGCAAACGGGGGGCGTACAACCCCGTATTCGGTGATGATCGCCGTCACGTAACGGTTGGGCGTCACGTCGAAGGCCGGGTTGATGACGGACACGCCCTCGGGCGCGATGCGCCGCCCGAGCACGTGGGTGACCTCCTGAGGATCCCGCTCCTCGATGGGCACCTGCCACCCGTGCTCCAGGGTCAAGTCAAGAGTGGACACCGGTGCGGCCACATAAAAGGGTATCCCGTGCTCCTTGGCCAGCACCGCGAGGCCGTACGTCCCGATCTTGTTGACCACGTCGCCGTTGGCCGTAATCCGGTCCGCGCCCACGATGACGCTCTTGACGAGCCCCTGGGCCATGACGTAGGCGGCCATGTTGTCGGTGATCAGGGTAACCGGGATGCCCTCCTGCAAGAGCTCCCACGTGGTGAGCCGCGCGCCTTGCAGGAACGGCCGCGTTTCGGAGGCGTAGACATGAACCTGTTTGCCGGCGGCATGAGCGGCCCGGATAACGCCGAGGGCGGTGCCGTAATCCACGGTCGCCAAGGCGCCGGTGTTGCAGTGCGTCAGCACGCCGCCCGGCTCGAGCAGCTCGGCCCCGTGGGCGCCGATGGCGCGGCAGGTGCGCGCGTCCTCGTCCGCGATGGCAGCCGCCTCCGCCTCGAGCTTATCGACAAGCTCTTCGTCGGAAACCTGCGGCCAACGCTCCAGGACAGACAGCATGCGGTCCACGGCCCAAAACAGATTGACGGCCGTCGGGCGGGCGGCCTTGAGGAGGCTCGCCACCTCCTGGAGCCCGGCGCGCACTTGCGCCCCCCGGCCGGCAAGTTCCCGTGCCCCAAGGACCATGCCGTAGGCCGCGGCCGCGCCGATGGCCGGCGCCCCCCGCACCACCATCGTGCGGATCGCTTCCGCGACCTCCGGGGCCGTCCGGCAAACGACCGTCTCAAAGGCCAGCGGCAAGCGGCGCTGGTCGATCAGATGGAGGGCCCCGTCCCGCCATACAAGCGACTGGACACGCCCGGGGCGCTGCGCCTCGCCCGTGCTTCCCATGCCGCGGCTCGCGTGCGTCATGGTGCTTCCTCCCTTCCCGTCTAGTTTACCCGAAGCGAGCCAGGGAAGGAAGCGCCTTCCGGGGCCGCGTCACAAGGCGCGCACGGCGTTAGGCGGCTGGCGGGGACTGCGGCAGCACACTGGCGGGCAGCTCTAAGTCCAACAGCGGCGGGTACATCTGGCTGCCCATCACATCGGTTTCCCCCGGACTGCCCGACGGGCGCGCCCGGCGGATCGTAAACTTGAAGGCCCGGGCCGGGTCAAAGGCGCCGAAATGCACGAGCCTCTCCGGCTCCAGCCCGTACAGCTGGCAGATGCGCTCGGGTGACAACGCTCCGCTGGCCTTGACCCGCTGATAGATTTGGGCATCGCGAAAGATGATGTCAAAGGTAATACAGTCAGGACCGGCGTTCTTGCTGCGAACGGTGGACGCCACGTCGCCGAGCCGGACCATCGTTGTGCCTCCTTCGCGTTCCTGGCGCGAGTTACCCAACATCCTCAAACTGAAGCCGGAACAATTCCAGCGGGTCGTCGACGGCGATCACGTGATTGAGGGTCCAGCGATAAGCCGCCCTGGCCGAAAGCACCTCGTCGCTCATAAAGGCTGCCGCACCGGCGGTGCCCTTGAGCCCGGGGATGCGGGCATACATGAAGTTGCGCCCGGCCAGGTTGGTGAGCTCCATCGCCTCCGCCCGGGTTGGCGCGACCCCCTCCACCACCACGCACACTTCGTGGGAGCGGATTTCCTTGACGGGCTCGAGCTCTCCCATAACCCCGTTTCTGCCGTAGACGTGGTAGTAGACCTGGTACTGCTCGCCGGCAAAACGCTCCCGCACCTTGCGCCGGGACCACGCGATGGCGTCGTCGAGGTGCGCGATGGTGTTGGGGTCCCGGATGCCCACGATCATCAGCGCCCGCTCCCCCACCTTGCCCGCGCCTTCCAGCTTCACGGCGTACCGCTCGCTTGGCACCCAGCGCGGGCCCCGGACGCGGGTGCGCCGCTCGTCCACGGCTTCGTAAACGCAGTCGCTCATGTCCACGTAGCCGCCGGGCAAGTACTCCCGCAAGGGGTTTGCCCGTTCGTACATCGCGTGGCCCGCGACGGAAGCCGGCGTGCACCGCTGGTAACTGCTCATGGGCTCAAGCACAATCCCGTCCGCGTCCACTGTGCCCAGGATGCTCTCTTTTCCTGCGAAAGGCTCGGCACAGAACGACGCGCACTCAAGGAGCTTGCCGGCAAAATACGCGATGGCCGGATCGTAGCCGGCCAACCGCAAGGGCGCCGCAAAGATGGCCGGATCGCAGGCGCGGCCGGCGATGATGACGTCGGCTCCCTGGCGCAAAGCCTCCAGGATGGGCTCGACGCCCATGACCGCCACGGCGTTGTCGGTCTGCTCCAAGTCCTCAACGGTCAGCGGCGGCCGGCCGTCAAGCCCTTGTGTCCACGCGCCGGCCTCGACACGCCGCTTCAAGTCCTCGAGCCTTTGGCTGCTGTAGATGGTGGCCATCCGAAAGCGGGGCAAGCGGTGCTTGCGGGCCAGCTCCCGGATGATGGCGGCAAACTCACGGACGCCCCGGTCCGTGCCGGTATCCGACGCCGAGCCGATGATCATCGGCACCCCCAGGCGGCGGCTGGCGGTCAACATCAGCTCCAGGTCGTGCTCCTGCCAAGTGCGAGGGCTGGCGGCTTCATCGGCCCCCAAAGGGTGCGGGCCGATGTCGCAGCTGCCCGAGTCGGCGATGATCGCGTCCGGGTGCTCGGCGACGCCCTTCCAAAAGCTCTCGGGCTCGATGGGTGTGAACCCAAGGTGACCGGTGGGAGTCAAGAGCTTCACCGTCCGGCGCCCCACAGGCGTAGGCGGTGTTTCGCACCGCGCGATCAGGGACATGCCGACACCGTTCGCATTCGGTTTGCCGCCGTCGGTCGTCATCGTCGCGAGAGCCTCCTTGGGCCAAAAACAAAAAGCGAGCGGAGCCGCGGCACAAAGCGGCCTACCGCACGCTTTTTCCACGCTGACGAGGTTAGCTAGCGGGTTCGGGCCGAAAAAGTAGCCCTACCTGGCGCGCCAGGATTCACCCTCTGCCCTGGGCCGCAGCTGCCGCCGGTTGCCACCGTCCCCGGTACCCAGGACAACGGATTGGGTCCCCCGTTTTTGCCTTAAGAGGCAAAATTAAGCGCCCTTCGTGCTTGCTCTGGATGTGTATGAAATTTTGTTGCCATTATACTATAGAGTTTGCCTGACATTGTCAAGGGCGCCCGCCGCCCACGTTGCGCAGGCGGTCCGGGCAGCCCCCGGGCTTGCGGCGAAGCACGGGCGACCTATGTGACGATTTAAGTGACGAGCTACGTGACGATACTGTAAAAGGCGTCGATCTCGTCGTCCGGCGCGTGTTGGAGGTACTGCTCCAGCATTTCCACGGTCTGCCCCGTCACCCGCTCAAGCCCCACATCGAGCGCCCTCCGGCAGACGGCCAGGCTGGCGTAGGACTCAGGGTGCTCGGCGACAAACTGAAGAATCTGTTGGATTTCCTCACGGCGGTTCAAAGCATGTGCCCCCTCGCCGCGCTATTGTGCGCGCGGCGCATGGGCGTATGCGCCGCCCCTGTCGCCTGCAGTCCGCCGGCAGTCCGTCCGCCGCCGGTCCGCCGCGCCTCTCACCCCCCCGCCGGCACCGAGGCCAGCTCCGCACGGCGCGGCCGCGTCTCCCGGCACGCCGCGACAAACGCGTCAAACAGGCGGACCCATACAGGCACGGAATCCAGCAGCAGTTCCGGATGAAACTGGACCCCAACGACGAACCGGTGGCCCCGGCTCTCGATCGCCTCGACGACGCCGTCGCCGGCGCGGGCGCTCACGACAAACGGCGGCGCCACCCGCGCCACCGCCTGGCGGTGGAGGCTGTTGGCACCCGCGGTGGTCGTGCCAAGAATGGCGTGCAACAGCGTTCCCGGCTCGATGTAGATGTCGTGCACGGGACGCTTGCGGTGCCGCCCGCCTACGTTGTGCTCCTGCGCCCCGGGCACCCGCGCGGCGATGTCGGAATGGATCCTCCCGCCGCTGACGCGGGCGATCATCTGGTGTCCCCGGCAGATGCCGAGCACCGGCAAGTCCCTCGCCAATGCCTGGCGCAAGAGGGCCGCCTCAAAGCGGTACCGGCGCGGGGCAAGGGTCTTGAGGTCGGGCAGGATGGGCCGCTCGCGGTGCCGCCGGCGCAAGTAGTCGCCGCCACCCGACAAGACCAGGCCGTCGATCGTGTCCAGGTAGCGCTCGATCGACGCAGGCGAGTCGGTCACCGGCAACACGACTGGTACCGCCCCGGCCCGCTCCAGGGCTTGGCCGTAGGCGGCGTCAACGAAATGGACGGCCGCGTTGGGACGCACGGAATCAACGTCGGTCCCGTCGTCAAAGGCAGGAGTGATGCCGATTACCGGAGCGGAAACGATCTTCATGCCCGTCACCTCAAAGCGCAAGTGTCACAACGTGCCCGCCACGGCGTGGCACGCCACCCGGTGGCCCGGGGCCAACTCCACGAGCTCCGGGTCCACGTGCCGGCACGTCTCGTTCTTTTCCTTCAGGTAGCAGCGGCTGTAAAACCGGCATCCCTTGGGCGGGTCGATGGGCGTCGGGGGACTGCCGGAGAGCAGGATCCGCTCCCGCACTTGCCCGCGGCTGCCGACGCGGGGGACCGCGGACAACAGGGCGCGGGTGTAGGGGTGTAACGGATCCGCAAACAGCGTTTCCGTGGGCGCGAGCTCCACGATGCGGCCCAGGTACATGACCGCGATGCGGTCGCTAACGTAGCTTATGACCGCCAGGTCGTGGGAGATAAACAGATAAGTGAGGCCTAGCTCCGCCTGCAGCTCCTGGAGCAGATTGAGAATCTGGGCCTGGATGGAGACGTCCAAGGCCGAGACCGGCTCATCGGCCACCACAAACCGGGGGTTGACGGCCAGCGCCCGGGCGATGCCGATGCGCTGCCGCTGCCCACCGCTGAACTGGTGCGGGTAGCGATCGATGTGGCTCGGCGACAGGCCCACCTTGGCCAGGAGTGCCAACACCCTCTCACGGATCTCGGCCCGGGGCACCCCTTGGATTTGCAGGGGCAAGCCCACGATCTGTTCCACCGTGCGGCGCGGGTTGAGGGAGGCAAACGGGTCCTGGAAGATGATCTGCATCTCCCGGCGCATCTGGCGCATCTCCGCCGGGGACAGCGCCGTGATCTCCCGTCCGGCAAACCGGACTGAGCCCGCAGTCGGCTCATGCAGCCGCAATATGCTGCGGGCCAAGGTCGACTTGCCGCAGCCCGACTCCCCCACCAGCCCCAAGGTTTCGCCCCGGGCGATATCCAGGTCAACCCCGTCCACCGCGTGCACCCAGCGGTTCCCTTTGCCGAGAAACCGGTCCACCCAGTTGGACCGGACGGGAAAGTACTGCTTGAGGCCGCGCACCTGCACGAGGGGCTCCTCTCGACCTTGGGCGGTGGGCGCGGCCGCGGCCGCTAGGTTCATCCCGGCACCGCCTCCCACGCCCCCTGCCCCGCGGCTTCCACCTTGTGGCACGCCACGTAGTGTTCGGGGGCAATTTCTCTGAGCGGCGGCGAAACCGCTGCGCAATACTCGTCCGCCAGCGGGCAGCGGGTGCAGTAGCTGCATCCCGGAGGCAGAGCGTGCAACTCGGGCACGGTGCCTTCAATGGGTTTGAGCCGGTAGCGGCGGTCCCCAAGGCGCGGGATCGACCCGAGCAGCCCTTGGGTGTAAGGATGGCGGGGACGGCTGAGGAGCTCCTCCAGCGGCCCCGTCTCCACCGCCTTGCCGGCGTACATCACCATCACGCGGTCGCAGAACTCGCTGACGACGCCGAAGTCGTGGGTGATGAGGAGAATGCTGGTGCCCAGTTCCTCCTTGAGCCGCCGCATCAAGTCCAAGATCTGGGCCTGGATCGTCACGTCGAGCGCCGTCGTCGGCTCGTCGGCCAAAAGCAGCGCCGGGTTGCAGCTCAATGCGATGGCGATCATGACCCGCTGGCGCATGCCACCGCTCATCTCATGGGGGTACGCCCGCATGCGCTCGCTGGGCGCCGGGATGCCTACCTTCTCCAGCATCTCCACCGCCCTCTCCCACACGACCCGTCGCCGGCGGATGCCCAACGGGTCGGTCAGCCACTGCCAGGCGCGGCCGTTGCCGGGCCAAGTACCGTCGCCGTAGTGGATGCGGATGGATTCGGTCACCTGCTGGCCCACCCGCAGCACCGGGTTGAGGGTCGTCAATGGGTCTTGGAAGATCATGGCCATCCGGCTGCCCCGCCAGCGGCGCAGCTCGCGGTCGGACTTGCCCACCAGGTTTTCGCCCAACAGGCGGATCTCGCCCTCAACAATACGCCCAGGCGGCGGCACCAGTCCCATAATCGACAGCGCGGTCATGCTCTTGCCGCAGCCCGACTCCCCGACGACGCCGAGGGTTTCGCCGGGATAGAGCTGGAAGCTTACCCCGTCCACCGCCTTGACCACGCCGCGGTCGGTGTAAAAGTACGTCTTCAGGTTCCGGACAGCGAGAACCGGCTCGCGCATCGGACTACTCCCCAAGCCGCGGGTCCAGTGCGTCCCGCAAGCCTTCGCCGAACAAGTTGATGCCCAACACCGTCACCAGGATCGCCATCCCCGGAAACGTGGCCATCCACCACGCCTGGAAAATGTACTCGCGCCCCGCGGCCACCATGGAGCCCCACGCGGGCGTCGGCGGCTGCACGCCAAGGCCGAGAAAGCTCAACGAGGCTTCCATCAAAATCACCCACGCCACGCGCAAGGTGGCCACCACGATGACGGACGAAACGGTGTTGGGCAAGATCTCGCGCCACATGATGTGGGCGTCCCCGGCGCCCACCGCCCGGGCCGCCTCCACGTACTCCTGGTTTTTGGCGGCGAGCACCTCACCGCGCACGACGCGGCACGGTGTGACCCATTCCTTGTACACGAGGGCGAGAACCATATTGACAAGACCCGGCCCCATGACGGCCATCAGGCCGATGGCCAGCACAAGATACGGAAACGAGAGCAGGATGTCCACCAACCGCTGAATGACGGCGTCGACCCGCCCGCCGTAGTAGCCGGAAACAAGTCCCATGACGACACCCACCGTCGTCGCCAGGACGATGACGATGGCGCCGACGGTCAAAGACGCCCGCGCACCCCATACGATGCGGCTCAAGATGTCCCGCCCGAGCTGATCCGTACCCAACGGGTGCTCCCAGCTGCCCCCCTCCATCCACACGGGCGGCCGGAACCGCCTGAAGAAATTGGCCTCCGTCGGATCATGCGGCGCGATCCACGGGGCGAACACCCCCATGGCGATCACGAGCAGCACCACGACGCCGCCTGCGACCGCCAGCCGGTTCTTGCGAAACCGGCGCCAAAACTCCAGGAATGAAGCGAGCCCGCGCTCCCATGCCCGCTGCCAACCGGCCGCGCCGGGCCGCCGCGCCACAGGCGTCGCCGCTGCCACGCTTGCCGCCACCTCCGCTACAGCCGCACCTTGGGATTGAGCAGCGTGTAAAGTACATCGGCCAAGAAATTCATGGTCACATAGGTGACCGCGTAGACCAGCACCGCGGCCTGCACCACGGTGTAATCCCGGTTGTAGATGGACTCCACCACCAAGCGTCCGAAGCCCGGCCAGGCAAACACCGTCTCCACGATCATGTTGCCGCCCAGAAGCACGCCGGCGTTCAGGGCCACAACGGTCACGGTCGGGATCAGCGCGTTGCGCAGGCCGTGGCGCACCACCACTTGCGTACCGGACAAGCCCTTGGCCCGGGCAAAGGTGATGTAGTCCTGGTGCACGACCTCAAGCATGCTCGAGCGCGTCACCCGCATGGTCAACGCCGCCATGGACGTGCCCAGGGTGACGGCCGGCAGGATGAGGTGCCGCAAAGCAGCCTTGAGAGCCGGCCAGTCGCCTGTCAACAGGGCATCCAGCACATACAGCCCTGTGATGTGCTCCGGCTCCATCCCCCACGGGATGCGACCCGAAATGGGCAACAAGCCCAACCTGATGCCAAACAGCAGCATCAGCACGAGGCCCAGCCAGAAATCGGGCATGGAAACCCCGAGCAGCGCCCCGAGCGTGCCCAGCTTGTCGAGGACGGAGTAGCGACGCACGGCCGCGATGACGCCCACGGGGATCGCGATGAGCAACGACACCAGGATCGCGGCCGCGGTCAACTCGATGGTCGCGGGCAGGCGCGACAGCAGCAGGTCCCGCACGGGCTGCCGCTGGACCAGGGACATGCCCAAGTCTCCCCGGAGGAGGCCGCCGACGAAGCGCAGGTATTGCACGTGAAACGGCTGGTCCAGACCCAGCTCCCTCCGGAACAGCTCCAGGTCTTCCTCGGTCGCACCGGATTCACCGGCAAAGATGACCTCGACCGGATCTCCCGGCGTCAGGTACATGAGGCCAAACACGATCACGGTGACACCGAACACGACCGGGATGAGCTGCAGCAAGCGATTGATGATCAAACTCGCGCTCATGGTGCGACGTCCCCCGGTACTAGGGCGCGGCCGGGCGGCGGGTGCCGCCGCCCGGCGTCCCGGTCAGCGTCTGCCGATGGGGCCTCGGTTCGGCTCCTACCGGCGTCACTGCTTTACGGCCGTATGGAGATTGATGCGGCTGTCGGGAATCGGGTCCCAACCGCTGAGGGCCTTGTTCTGGGCGTACAGCTCCTGGGTGATGTACTCAAAGATCATGGGGGCGTCCTCGTACACAATGGCCTGGGCGGCCCGGTACGCGGCCGCGCGCTCCTCTGGATCCGATGTACTCTCCGCCAACTCGATCAGGCGGTCGACTTCCGGGTTGGAGTAGCCGCCGAAGTTGCCCCGGTCGCCCGTGCGCAGCTTGGGCACAAAGATGCCCGTCGGATCCAAAGTGCTGTCGCCCCAGTCGGTCATCATGGCGTCCAGCTCGCCCCGGCGCATCGCGTCCACCATGCTGTTGTAGTCGCCCCAGACCCGCACCCGGGCGGTGACGCCGATCTGCGAGAGCATGAACGCGTACGCTTCTGCCACGTCGCGCCGCCGGTCCTCAACGCTGAGCTCAAAGGTGAAGCCGTTGGGATACCCGGCTTCCGCCAGCAACTGCCGCGCCTTGCCGGGGTCATACGGGTACGGCTTAAGATCGTCGTTGTGGCCAAAGGCGAGCGGCGACAAAATCGTCGAGAGCGGCTGGCCCAAGCCGTTGAGCAGCTGGTCGATCACGAGGTTCACGTCGATGGCGTAGTTCATGGCCTGTCGCACGCGCTTGTCGTTAAACGGCGGCCGGCGGACGTTGAGCTCCGTGAAGTAGCTGCGCGTCCCCATCACGGGCCGCAGCACAAGGTTGGGATGGCGCTCGATGTCGGGGATCGCGTGCACCGGCACGGCGGCCATAATGTCGATCTCGCCCGCCATCAGGGCCGCGAGCCGGGTCGCGTTTTCGGGGATGACGCGGAAAATGACGCGCTTGGCCGGCGCCGGGCCGCTGCGCCCGAGATCCGGTGCGCCGCCGTAGTAGTCGTCAAACCGCTCAAGGACGATATGGCTACCCCGCACCCACTCGACAAACTTGAAGGGCCCCGTGCCGATGGGGTGTTCCACGAGACTGTCGCCCACCGAGGCGGGCACGACCATGTGATGGACGAGATAGGGCAAGAACACCGACCACGGCTGGGACAGGTACACCCGCACCGTGTAGTCGTCTACGGCCTCCGCGTGCGTGACCGGCCCCAATAGATCTTTGCGGGGCGACGTCTGCCCGCCCATGGCGCCCTCCCGGACATAGCGATTGATGGAGAACGCCACGTCGTGGGCGGTCATTTCTGTCCCGTCGTGGAACTTTACGCCGCGGCGGAGCTTGAACTCCCATGTGGTCGCGTCGATCTGCGTGATGCTCTCGGCCAGCTCAGGCACGGGCCGCATGTCCGGCCCCCGGGTGACGAGCCCGTCGTAGATGTTGCGCAAAACCGTCTCGGTGTCCCGGTGGCGGAAGTTGTGCGGGTCCAAGTTGACGATGTCGGAGGTGATGCCGACGACGATGGTGTCCTTGTCGACCTGCGCGGAAACCGTCAAACCAGAAACGAGCAAGAGGAAAACTGCCGCAACAATCCCTAGCCTCACGTCGCCGACCTCCTCGCCCGTCTATTAAATGGGATGTGGCCGTGGTGACATTGACCTCCTTTCTGAGCCACACCGAATCGGCAGAGCTAATCTTCTCTTTTCTGTAAATAGAATCCTCCCTTGCTCCAAGGCGCGCTGCAGCGCAGGAAGTAACCGGCGGCTGGGGAAGGTTACCTAAACAGGTAGAGGTGATGGCCGTTGCGACGCGTGCTCCTTGTGCTGCTGGTGGTTTCCGTCCTCGTGCTGCCGCTGCTCCTGGTTCTTGGACAAGACCGCGGTCCTGCACGGCCCCGGGTGGCCTTGATTGAGATTGCGGGCACCATCGCGGACAGTTGGTCGGATTCGCCCTGGTCGGGCTTGGGCACGGGGGCGCGGGAAGTCATCGAGCACCTGCGCACCGCGCAAGAAGACCAGCGTTTCATCGCCGTCATTGTGCGGATCAACAGCGGCGGCGGCAGCCCCGCCGCGGCGCAGGAGATTTACCAGGCCATCCGCCAGGTCCGGGCCAACAACAAGCCGGTCGTGGCGTCCATGGGCGATGTGGCCGCCTCCGCCGCCTACTACATCGCCTCAGCAGCCGACAAGGTGGTTGCCAATCCCAGCACCTTGACGGGTTCCATCGGTGCCATCATGGAAGTGTTTATCGTAGAGGACCTCATGAAGCGGTTCGGCGTGGAAGCCGAAACCATCGTCAGCGGGCCTTACAAGGATGCGGGAAGCCCCTACCGGCCGCTGTCGCCCGAGGAACGGGCGCACTTCCAGGAACTCGTCAACGACGTCCTGGACCAGTTTATCAGCGATGTGGCGCGAGGGCGTGGGATGGACGTGGAGACAGTGCGGGCGCTGGCCGACGGGCGGGTCTTCTCGGGGCGGCAGGCGCTGGCCCTGGGCCTCGTGGATCATCTAGGCGGCCTTGAGGACGCAGTGGCCATCGCGGCCGAACTGGCCGGGATCGATGAGCGGCCGGTCGTCGTGCCGCTGCGCAGGGAACGGTCCTTCTACGATCGGCTGCTGGGCCTCGCGGCCGCGGCCCTTGTCCGGGCGGGCTTACGGCACGCCGCGGGCGAAGGGACTATAGAATCCGTTGGCGACGCCGTGCCGGCGGGAAGCTTGCCGTCTTACATTCCGCCGTGGGGGTATCGGCTGCGCTACTAAGGCAGCGGTGCGGGAAGGGGGAGCTGTTGTGCAGATCGAAACGCGGGCGGAAGCGCGAGGCAGCGTCTCCCTCGTGCTCGATGTGCTGACGCAGCCTGTCGAGGCCTTTCGTTACCTGACACGGCACAAGCGCCTGGGCCTGGCACTTGTCGTGTATGCCGTGTCCCAGCTGCCCTTGAACTTTGCCCCACCGCTGCCCTTGTGGGCCGACCTGGGGGGCCTCGCCGCCCCACCGCCGGCCACCGTGAGCAGCGTGCTGGTCTACTCCATCTACAACATCATCGGCCTTTTCATCGCCGTCGTGCCGCTGCACCTCATCGCCCGGCTGCTCGGTGGCAACGGCCGCTATCGCCAAATCCTGCAAGCCATGGGGCTGTCATCGCTGCCGGCCGTGTTCGTCGCCCCCTTCGCCGTCGTCGCCCACTTGGCCGAGTTCCCGTTCGTCCACTTCCTTTCCGTGGCCGCGGCGTTGGCGTGGTCGCTCTGGCTCAGAGTCGTCGCTATCCGGGAAACGTACGCGTTTGGCACCGGGCGCGCCATCGCCGCGCTCGTGCTGAACCTGGCCGTCTTCGTGGTTGTAACCGTCGTCCAAAGGGTCTTGCTGTCGCTGGCGCTCCTGGCGGGCTCCTAAGGGCGAGGATGCGGCAGCGTGGCCACCAGCACCTCTTCTTCCGTCCAGCTGCCGGCCACTTTGACGAAACCGGGTCGCGGCGGCAAGGCCGCGTAGCCCGGCGCCCCCACAGGCGCCTCGTTGCCTTGGGCGCGCGCCAGCTCCCGGTCAAAGATCGCGGACTGACCCTCAAACGAGATGTCCAGCAGGCTTCCCACCAGCATGGGGTTCACGCCGTAGCGCGCGATGCCGCGCCTGCACACCGCATGCCAGCTGCCCCGGAGCCAGTCCTCCTGTTGCCAGTCGTTCCACGGTTGGGGGTTGGCCGAAGGCTGCAACAAGATGTCCAGGTCCAATGACGCCAGCCGCTCCACCACAGGCTCCTGGAAGGCGTCGAAGCAAACGGCAACCCCGATGCGCCCGAGCTCCGTGTCCCACGCGGTCAGCTCCTCCACCGCACCCGTCGACAGATCCAGCCCTTCCGGCCCTTCCAGGTCGATGAGAAACGCCTTGCGCTGCGCCCCGACGACCTTGCCGTCGGGCCCGAACAGATAGGCGGTATTGTAAACCTCGCCTCCCCGCGGCTGGCGGTTGTCATCCAGTCGGGGCAACAGCACCGTGCCGCCAAGCACGTAAGCGCCGTAGCGGCGCGCCGCAGCAGCAAACGTGTCGAAATAGAGCTCCGCGACGGCCGAGGCCCGATGCAGGGCCAGGGCCCGCACCCAGCCGACACGGTGCTTCAGCCGCTGGGCCATGACGCCGGCGAAGTGCCGCCGCACCAGGGCCGCGACCGCCGCCCGCAGGCCGCCCCCTGCCGGCAGGAAGTCGGCTTCTCCCGCAAAGATGCAGCCGGAGGCGAAATCCTCCGGGAAAACGACCAGCCGCGGCACATTCTCCGGCATCGCGGACGCCGCCTGGCGCATGAGCCGGTCCACCAGGCCCCGAAACCGTTCCGCCGTCAGGTAGTCCGCCAGGCTCACCTTGGCCTGGACGCACGCGATCGCGATCCGCTCTGCACCGGCCATCACGCCGCCCTCCCAGCTTGCTTGCGCCAACTGCCTCACCAGCACCCCGCCGGAAAAATGGGGATGCGGCCAGCAACCGCATCCCCCACCAGTTGGCAACAGCGCCATCAGAGCGGCACGGTCCAATCTTCGCCGGGCGCCAGCACTTGGCACTTGGCGCCGGCTGCCTCCGCGAGCCGGGCGAAGGCGTAAGGATCCTGCTGGATGATCGGGAACGTCCCGTAATGCATCGGGATCACGTACCTGGGCTTGATGAGCTCCACCGCATACGCGGCGTCCTCGGGGCCCATGGTGTAGTTGTCGCCGATGGGCAAGAGCGCCACATCGATGCGATGGCGGCGCCCGATGAGCTCCATATCGCCGAAGAGGCTCGTATCGCCCGCATGGTAGACGGTGACCCGGCCCATGCTGATGAGAAACCCGGCCGGATTGCCCAGGTAGATGGGGCCGTTCGGGCCGTCCAACGAAGAGCTGTGCCAGGCGGGCACCATCTTCACGTGGGCAAAGTCAAATTGCCGGCTGCCGCCGAAGTTCATGCCGTGAACGTGGGGTGCGCCTTGCCCGGCCAAGTAGCCGGCCAGCTCGACCGGGGCGACGATCAGCGCGCCCGTGCGCTTGGCGAGCGCTACGGCGTCGCCCACGTGGTCCGCGTGGCCGTGGGTGAGCACGATGCCGTGGACGTCCAGCTCGTCGGGTTTCACCGGGCAGCGGGGGTTGCCGCTCAAGAACGGGTCCACCACCACCCGCTTGCCATCCGCTTCAAGGACAAACGCCGAGTGGCCCAGATACCGGATGCGCATGCTTCGACAGCCTCCTTGTGTTTGAGATTCGCTCCTTCCTTTGCGCCCGCAAACACGCCCTACCGGGCGCCCGGAGACACCCGCTCACGCGCCCAGGTACGCCCTCACCGCCGCGCTGAAAGGCAGTGGGCGCACAAGGCCGGCCGCCTGGAAATACTCCCGGGGATCGCAAGTGTAGCCGCGCAGCATCACCTGCAGCTCATCCACGGTCCACGGGATGATGCCGCTGACGCGTCGCGCCGCCGCAAGCCCCCGAGCGACGCCCACCGGTATGCGCACCAGCGGCAGGCGCCGATCGATCGCCGCCGCGAGGAGCTCCACCATGTCCCGGAAAGAGAAGACGTCCGGTCCGGCCGCCGCCAATACCCGCCCCTCCAGCCTGCCGGCGGCCGCCGCGACGCAACCGGCAACCACGTCGGCTACCGCGATGGGCTGCACCAAGAACAAGCCGTCGCCCACCACCGGCGTCCGACCGAGCCACATCATCCAGCGGGCGAGCCGGGTGATGCGCGCGTCCCCGGGACCGTACACGAGCCCGCAGCGCAGGATAGTCCAAGCGAGGCGGCTGCGCTGGACGATGGCCTCGGCTTCCGCCTTGCTGCGCAGGTAAGCCAGGTCCGCGTCTTGGGCCGCGCCCAGGCAGCTCACGAGGACAAACCGTTCCACGCCCGCCGCTTCCGCGGCGGCGACCAGGCGAGCGGTGGCGTCCACGTGGATGGCCCGAAACGTCTCGCCCCGCCACGGGCGCTGGGCCCGCAGGCCCGCCGCATGCACCACGGCCCCCACGCCCTCCAGCGCTCGCGCAAGCTCCCGCGCTGGAGCGCGCAGGTCGACGGGCACCACCTCGAAGCCCGCGGCCCGCGGCACCCGGCCCGCGCTCCGCGGCCGCACGAGGCAGCGCACGGAGTTGCCCGCCCGGCGCAGGCCCGCCGCCACGTGCCGGCCAAGAAACCCAGCGGCCCCTGTGACCAGCACCTCCGTCGCGCATCACTCCACCTTAAACCGGATAGACCGGGCAGCGGCGCTCGGTAAAGGTGACGGCCTTGCCCGCGGCGGCGGCGAAGCGGCGGATGAGCTCAGCGCGCAGGCTGTCCGCGTCCACCACCGCGTCCACGATGAGCTCGGAGGCGAGGCGGAAGATGTCGATGTCCGCCGCGTACTCCGCTCGCTTGGCCGCGACGAAGCTCGGGCGCTCGTCTTCTGGCAGTTCCTGGATCTTGTTGTAGTACACCGCGTTCACTGCCGCCTCGGGCCCCATGATGGCGATCTGGGCCGTCGGCAGCGCGATGCACGCGTCAGGCTCAAAGGCCGGCCCTGCCATGGCGTACAGACCCGCGCCGTAGGCCTTGCGCACGATGACGGAGATCTTGGGCACCGTGGCCTCCGACACCGCGCAGATCATCTTGGCGCCGTGGCGGATGATGCCTTGCCGCTCGACCCGGGAGCCGATCATGAAGCCCGGCACGTCCGCGAGGAACAAAAGCGGGATGTTGTATGCGTTGCACAGCCAGATAAACCTTGCGCCCTTATCGGCCGAGTCGACGAACAGCACCCCGCCCTTGACCGCGGGCTGGTTGGCGACGATGCCGATTACCTGTCCGCCAAGCCTGGCGAAGCCGGTGATCAGCTCCGGGGCGTACTCTTTCTTGATCTCAAAGAAGCTGTCCGCGTCCACCAGGCCCTCAATGAAGCGGTACATGTTGAACGGCGTGTTCTGATCCGGCGGTACCACCGAGGACAAGGGTGCGGGCCCTTTGGGCTCCCGGGGCGGCGCCGCCGGCGGCACGCCCCGCCAGTTGTCGGGCATGTAGGAAAGGTACCGCTTCATAAGCTCGATGGCCTCGTCCTCGGACGCGGCGAGAAAGTCGCCCAGCCCGCTGACGCTGCAGTGCATGCGGGCACCGCCCATCGTCTCGTGGTCCACCTTCTCGCCGATGACCATCTCCGCCATGCGCGGCGAACCCAGGTAGGCGCTGGCGTTGCCGTCCACCATGATGACCACGTCGGACAAGGCCGGCAAGTACGCCGCGCCCGCGGGCGAAGGCCCAAACAGGACGCACACCTGGGGGACCCGGCCGGACATCTTGACCTGGTTGTAGAAGATGCGCCCGGCGTGGCGCCGTCCGGGGAACATT
The DNA here is from genome assembly GCA_036564115.1 of Limnochordales bacterium. Lineage (GTDB taxonomy): Bacteria > Bacillota > Limnochordia > Limnochordales > ZCTH02-B6 > ZCTH02-B6. The sequence continues at coordinate 1,610 of DATCLD010000054.1, read as the reverse complement.
TCGACCTGGTCCGTGATGCGTCCGCCGGCGCTGTCGACCAGGTAGAGGATGGGGACGTTAAACTTCAGCGCCTGTTCCTGGATGCGGACGATCTTTTCCACCGTGCGGGCGCCCCAGCTGCCCGCCTTGACCGTGGCGTCGGAAGCCATGATGCAGACGCTGCGCCCGTTGATCCGGCCGATGCCCGTCACCACCGCGTCCGCCGGCAAGCCCGGGTCCTCACAGCGGGCCAGCATCCCGTCCTCAACGAAGCTCCCAGGGTCAAGGAGCTTGGCCAGCCGCTCGCGGACGAACATTTTCCCCTGTTGGCGCAGCTTCTCATGGTACTGAGGCGGGCCGCCGGCCGCGATGCGCTCAACTTCCGCCCTGAGGCGTTCGGTTTGGCCCATGCCTTGGAACGTCCTCTCCGCCTTTGAGTGTGGGCACGCGGCCGGTCACTCGATGAAGGCCAAGATGGCGCCTTCCTCCACGAAGTCGCCCTCTTGCACCCGGATCTCCTTGACCCGCCCCGCTTTGGGCGCCGGCACGGGCACGTGCATCTTCATGGACTCCAGGATCGCCACACTGTCGCCCTCGGCCACGGAAGAGCCAACGGCGGCCGGCAGCTGGTACACGATTCCCGTCATGGGCGCCGTCACTGGCGTCAACGATGCTCGCCTCCCGCACGCAGTTGATTCAGCAGCTGGTCGGGCATGTCTATCTCGAGGCGCATCAGATTGGAGCCGAAGCACTTGCCCAAGTTGTCCAGGCGCAAGGACGAACTGGCCCCGCCCCCCAGCGCCCCGTGGCACAAGAACTTGAGCGCCAGCACGTTGGGCACCTCAAACCGCTCCACCGGGCCCTCGACCCACGCGCCGAAATGGGCCTTGACCACATCAGGGGTGAGCACGCGTTTGAGATGCTCGTACACAGCCTCGTTGGGCGCGAAGACGCTGATGTCGCAGGTGTCGCCCTTGTCGCCCGAACGGGCCAGCACCACGTCTTTTAGTTGGACTTTCGCCATGGCGTCCTACCCTACCTCCTCTACGGAAACCCGCACCCGCTCCTCCACCAGTTCCCGGGGAATGAGGGTGGTCCACAAGCCGATCAGCTCCCGCGTATGGGCGGCAAAGGGCATCATGGCCACGCCCGGGGGCCCGTTGAGCACGAGCGGCGGGAAGAGCCGCAAAAGGCGCGCCGCCTGTTCCCGGTCCTTGGTCCTGATGGACACCCGCAGGAACACTTCATTGATCTTGTCCTCGTCGGGAATGGGCGCCGCCGGCCCATGCAGGGCGTTGACGCCCAGGTAGTCCACCCAAAACTCCTCGTACTGCACTCCCAGCCGGTCCAGCTGCTTGCGGATAATCTCCGCCGCCCGGCGGGCCTTGGTCAAGGCCTTGGGCCAGGCGAAACCGATCATACCGGAGCCCATGAAGCCGTTGCGGTAGCCCATGACCGCCTTGAGCGTAGGCGGGGCCGGCCGTCCCTTGGCTCCGCTCACCCGCACCCGGTCGGGCCCGGCCTGCTCGATGCGCACCGCCGTCAAATCGGCCACGGCGTCGGGCGTGACGTACGTGGTCGGGTCGTGGATCTCGTAGAGGAACTGCTCCCGCACCGTGTCGACGCTGACC
>DATCLD010000053.1:0-1905 GCA_036564115.1 Limnochordales bacterium | reverse complement strand
TGCCCCTGCGGCTTGCGTGGGCCATTACCATCCACAAGAGCCAGGGGCTCACCCTCGACAAGGTCGTGCTGGACCTCTCCCGCCCCACCTTCGCCCACGGGCAATTGTACGTGGCGTTGAGCCGCGTCCGCTCCCTGGACGACCTGGTGCTCACCCATCCCGTGAAACCGGGCCACATCCGGCTGGACCCGCGGGTGCAGGCGGTGGCCCAGGCCCGGCGGCTGACGGCTGTCCCGTGGTGACGGAAGCGCTCCCGACGCAGCGGGTTTTTGCGTCCCGTTTGTGGAAACCGCCCAAGGCGAACGAGCGACCCGGCAAATCAACACGCGGCAGGTTAATAGGAGGTGTGACGATGGCTGTTGAGTTCTTGCCGACGGTGGAGGGAACGGCGCCTCCCCGCGGCCCTTATTCCATGGGCGTCAAGGTTACGGGCACCTTGGTCTTCGTCGCCGGGCAACTTGGAACCGATGAGTCCGGCCAGATCGTCCCCGGCGGCGCCGGCGCCCAGGCGCGCCAGTGCCTCAGGAACATCCAGCGCGTGCTGGAAGCGGCAGGCTCGTCCATGGACAAGGTGTTTAAGGTGTCTATCTTCTTGACGAACATGGACGACCTGCCCGAGGTCAGCGCGGCCCGCCGGGAGGTGTGGCAAGGCCCGTTCCCGGCCGCCACAACGGTGGAGGTGAGCAGGCTGGCCCACCCCGACGCGGTCATCGAGATCGAAGCGGTGGCGGTCTTGTGAGGGCGTTTCGAGGGGGGAACGGCGGCGACTCGTGGGGCGACCATCCCACGGCGCCGCCGCACTTTCAAGCAGATCTTTCAAGCTGTCCTGTCAAGCTGTTCTTTCAAACAGGTCTCTCAGACCAAGAGCTCCGGCAAGTCGCTGCACACGGCATCGACGCCAAGCTCCTTGAGTCCCCGGATGACGTCGGGGCGCTCCTCGTGCCAGCAGACGATGCCCTTCCCGGCCCGGTGGACCAACTCCACGTCGTCCGGGGTGAGCAGCTGGTCCGGGCGGGGCCCTGCGTTTTCCCAGCAAAGGTGCAAATACGTCCCGCCCATGGCGTCAAGTTCCGCCACCAGCCCCGCGATGTCCCGCGGCGGCAGGCCGACCAGCCACGCGGCGGGAAGCTCAGGGGCGAGCTCTCGCAGGGCGCGCACGTCATCGGGCACGGTGGAGCCGATGATGGCCGCATGCTGGAAGCCATGCTCCCGCACGGCGGCCACGATCGCGGGCAGTGCCGCGCTGTCCTTGACGTCGATATACGCTCCGAGGTGCTCCTCCCGGCACAAGTTGAGGGCGTTGGCCAGCGTCATAAGGCCCTCGTCCGATACTGCGCCGGTCTTGGGATCCCGCAGGCGCAAAGCGCGCAGCTCTTCCCACGTGCGCTCCGCCACGGGCCCGCTGCCTGTCGTCACCCGGTCGAGCACCGCATCGTGGATGACGACGGGCACCCCGTCGCGGCTCAACCGGATATCCAGCTCGACCATGTCCGCCCCAAGCTGCGACGCGATCCGCACCGCCGTAGCGCTGTTTTCCAGGGCATGCCCCGACGCGCCCCGGTGGCCGATGCGCAGCCACCGGCGCTCCCCGGGCTTATACAGCCCAGCCAGTTGCGCCGTCCACCAGGCGACGCGGGTCGGGATGGCCGCTTCCAGGGCTTCCCACGGGATGAGCCGCTCCGGGTCAAACGTGAAGCGCTGCCCGAAGGAAAACGCCGGCGTGAACTGGCGGCCCTGCAGGTACGTGTGCACCAGCCGGTCCGCGAGCGGCGTCTTCGCGGTAATACGCCCGGCAAAAAGCGGCGTCACCCACACCCCGCCGATGCCGGCAAACCGGCCGCAGACGCGGGTGATGTAGTCCCGCAGCGGCTCAAACTCGGCGGGCTGGGCCGCGAGCGCGTGCTT
>DATCLD010000052.1:0-3455 GCA_036564115.1 Limnochordales bacterium | reverse complement strand
CCCACGGCGCGTTCGCCCGCACCCGGAAAGAAAGCGGCCCGCTGATCACCGCCTCATCCGGCGCGCCTGTAATAGACAGGGCGGCGCTGGGCCAGCTCAGCACCTCGATGACTTCTGCCAGCGTAAAGGAGACGGTTGTCGTGCTCGTCTGGTTGGCCTGGGCCAGTCCTGTTCCACCCAGCGACACGAGACAAGCCAATGCGCCAACGCAGGCAATCCGGGAGAAAGCAAAGGCCGCCACCTGCGGGCAGCGGCCACGGGTTGCACGCAGCATGCGCCCGCTACCTCCTGTGCAGCCATCGATTGTGAATCGGAGACAAGCCGCTTGGAAAAAAGTTTGGACAACGAAAGAAGGAAGGCAGATGGTGGTTACGCGGATAGGGTTAGCTTGAGGGTATCATACGGGCGACGCCCTGGGCGTCGATCTGTGTCGAAAAACCACTGCAAGTTCACAAATACTAAACTTTGAACGAGTTCCGTAGACACAAGGGACATGGAGGTCAGCGCTTCTGTGCGGGTAACAGCCACTCCAGCGTCGCGCGACCCGCCGCAGCCAGGCGGACGCCGCTCTGCGGACAGAAGCGCACAGAAGCGCACAGAAGCCAACAGAAGCGAACAGAAGCGGACAGAAGCGGACGAAAGCCAACAAACAGGGGCCGGCGGGCTGTGTGGCCGCCGGCCCCACTGCCAGCGTCGTCCTCCGGGTAGCCGGACAGCAGCCGGCGAGCTTTTGCTCAGGTGCCGAACTGCCAGCTGTTCAGGTACTCCTGCTGCGCGGGCGTGAGCTCCTCAAGTTCGATACCCATGCTGGCCAGCTTGCGCCGAGCTACCTCACGGTCAATGTCCTCCGGCACCGCGTATACCTTGCGCTCGAGCTTCCCCGCCTGCTGCACAAGCCACGCTACGCTCAAAGCCTGGTTGGCGAAGCTCATGTCCATGACTTGCGCCGGGTGGCCTTCGGCCGCGCCCAGGTTGACCAAGCGCCCCTCGGCCAGCAACCGGATGCGGCGGCCGTCCGCCAGCACAAACTCCTCCACGTTGGGCCGCACTTGGCGCCGCTCGCGGGCCATCGCCGCCAGCGCCGGGATGTTGATCTCCACGTCGAAGTGCCCGGCGTTGGCCACGATGGCGCCGTCCCGCATGACGCGGAAATGCTCTTCCCGGATGGCGTCCCGGTTTCCGGTCACGGTCACAAAGAAGTGCCCCTGCGGCGCCGCCTTCTCCATGGGCATCACCCGGTAGCCGTCCATGACGGCTTCGAGAGCCCGCAACGGGTCGACCTCGACCACGATCACATCGGCGCCCATACCCCGGGCCCTGGCCGCCACGCCCCGGCCGCACCAACCGTAGCCGACCACCACAAACGTAGACCCGGCAAGCAAAGCGTTAGTCGCCCGCAGGATGCCGTCGACGGTGGACTGCCCCGTCCCGTAGCGGTTGTCAAACATGTGCTTGGTACGGGCTTCGTTGACGGCCACCACGGGAAAACGCAGGTGGCCGTCCCGCTCCATGGCCTTAAGGCGAATGACGCCCGTGGTCGTCTCCTCGGTGCCGCCGATGATCTGGGGCAACAGGTCCTGCCGCTCGCCGTGGAGCGTCGTCACCAGGTCCGCCCCGTCGTCCATGGTGATCTGGGGGCCCGTGGCCAGCACCGAGCGGATGTGGCCGTAGTACGTTTCCTCATCCTCGCCCCGGACAGCAAACGTCGGGATGCCGTACACCTCGTTGAGGGCTGCGGCCACATCGTCCTGGGTGCTCAACGGGTTCGAGGCGCACAGCGCCACCTCCGCCCCACCGGCCTTGAGCGTCCGCATCAGGTTTGCGGTTTCCGTCGTCACGTGCAGGCAGGCGGCGATGCGCACGCCGGCCAGGGGCCGCGTCTTCTCCCACTCCGCGCGGATCCCCTTGAGCACGGGCATGTTGTCGTCGGCCCACTCGATGCGCTGCTTCCCGGCCGGGGCCAAGGACCGGTCCTTGCAATCGCCGATGCTCAACGCGTTGCCTCCATTCACGGCTCCTGCGAGCCTGCAGTCTTGCTGCCCCGCTTATAACCCCGCGGCCGCCCGCAGCGCCGCGGCCCTGTCCGTCCGCTCCCAAGGCAGGTCCAGGTCATCCCGGCCGAAGTGCCCGTAAGCCGCCACCTGCCGGTAGATGGGCCGGCGCAGATCCAGGTCCCGGATGATGGCTCCCGGCCGCAGGTCAAAGTGCTCCTGGATGAGCTTCACAATCGTCTCCTCCGGCACCCGGTTCGTGCCGAAGGTTTCCACCATGATGGAAACCGGCCGCGCGACGCCGATGGCGTAGGCCAGCTGCAGTTCGCAGCGAGTCGCAAGTCCCGCCGCGACCACGTTCTTGGCCACCCAGCGGGCGGCATACGCTGCCGAGCGGTCGACCTTGGTCGGGTCCTTGCCGCTGAAGGCACCGCCCCCGTGCCGGGCCGCGCCGCCGTACGTATCCACGATGATCTTGCGGCCGGTGAGGCCCGAATCCCCCTGCGGGCCGCCGATCACGAACTTCCCCGTCGGGTTCACCAGAAACCGGGTGTTTTCCAGCCACTCCTCCGGGATGACCGGACGGATGACGTGCTCGATGATGTCGTGCCGCAGTCGCTCGGCGTCGATGCCGTCCCGGTGCTGGGTTGAAATCAGCACAGTGTCGACCCGCACGGGCTTGCCGTTCTCGTACTCCACGGTCACCTGCGACTTCCCGTCGGGGCGCAGGTAGTCCAGGATCTTCTGCTTGCGCACGTACGCCAGCCGCCGCGCGAGCTTGTGCGCCAGGGAGATGGGCATCGGCATCAGCTCGGGCGTCTCATCCACGGCATAGCCGAACATGATCCCCTGATCGCCCGCGCCGATGGCCTCGATCTCGTCGTCGCTCATCTCGCCCATGCGGGCTTCGAGCGCCTTATCGACGCCCATGGCGATGTCGGGCGACTGCTCGTCCAAGGCGACCAGCACCCCGCAGGTGTCCGCGTCGAAACCGTACTTGGCCCGGTCGTAGCCGATTTCACGGATCGTATTGCGTACAAGCTTGGGAATGTCCACGTGGGCCTTGGTGGTGATCTCCCCGATCACCAGCACAAGCCCCGTGGTGACGGCGGTTTCGCAGGCCACCCGGGAATAAGGGTCCTGGGCCAACATCGCGTCCAGAATGGCGTCGGAGATCTGGTCGCAGATCTTGTCCGGATGCCCCTCGGTCACCGACTCGGACGTGAAGAGGTACCTCCGGCCGCGGGCGGCTGCCACCGGATTCATTTCGGCCTGCGCGTGGGATTTGGTCATGCCCGTGCTCCTTTCCAAGCCAAACGAAACCTACCCCTGCCGACAAACAAAAAAACCTTCGTCCATCACAGGAAGAAGGCAGAGTGACGCAAGCACTCTCATCTCCCAGGAATGGATCCTGCAGGAATTGGCACCGCACCCCCGCCGGGCCGGTTGCCGGGCTTCATCGGG
>DATCLD010000051.1:0-7958 GCA_036564115.1 Limnochordales bacterium | reverse complement strand
ACGGCCGCTGCGGCCGTCACCTCGTCCACCGCAGCCACCGCGGCAATGGGCTCGCCCATGTACATGGGCTCCCGGGCCAGGATCGGCTCTTGTCCCGGCGGCACCTGCGGCACGTCGTCGGGCGTCAGGATCGCCACGACGCCGTTCATCCGCTGCGCCCGGCTCACGTCCAGGCGCCGGACGCGGCCGTGGGGCATGGGGCTGAGCAGCAGCTTGGCAAAGAGCATGCCTTCCGCGCGGAAATCCTCCGCGTAGCGCGCTTGCCCGGTGACCTTGCCGTAGACGTCGGGCGGCGTGAAGTCTTTCCCGATGAGCCTGTAGTTGCCCGCCATACCGCCTCACCCCCGCACGTACTCGGCGGCGCGCATGACCGCGTTGAGGTAGTAATGGTAGGCGCCGCACCGGCAAATGTTGCCCGAGAGGGCTTCGGCCGCTTCGGCCCGGGTCGGATTGGGATTGCGCTTGAGCAGGGCGACCGCCGACATGATTTGCCCCGGCGTGCAGAAGCCACACTGCGGGCCTAGTTCGTCCACAAACGCCTGCTGTACCGGGTGCAGGCGACCGCCTGGACCGGTGAGCCCCTCGATGGTCGTCACCTCCCGGTCGCGGACGGTATGGGTCAACACGGAGCAGGAGTAGTGGGGGACGTCGTCGATGAGCACTGTACAGTTGCCGCATTCGGCCCGGTCGCAGCCGAGCTTGGTGCCGGTGAGGCCCAGCTTGTAGCGCAAGGTCATGGCCAGCGTCTCTTGCTTCAAGACGTCAACCCGCCGGGCCATGCCGTTGACCTTGAGAGTGATGAGCCGTTCGACGCCTTGGGCCGACGCGCGCGTCGCCATCAACGGGAAGCTGCCGCGGAAGAGGTAGTTGGCCGACGACACCGCCGCGCCCGCGGCAATGACGCGCTTGATGAAGGCCCGCCTGGAGACAGCCCGCTGGGCCTGCTCCAACAACTCTACCTCGGACACCCGGTCATCACCCCTTGTGCTGAGATTGGTTCCCTGCACCGACAGGCTCCCGGGCTGCCTGCCGGGCCAGGGACGGATTGCGCGGTTCTTTGTATTGGCAGTGATTTATCTGATAGCTCCCGCAATTCCTTCTATATCGACGCGCTTTTTCTCACCATGACCCGGGGAAGCCGGTAGCGGCTACATGAGGCCAACTTAGTTACCGGCTCATGAGGCGGACGTACGAGCAGAGGCACACAAGGTAGAGTTATCCCTTGGGAGGCGGCGGGTCGCTGGCCGGAAAGCTATGTTGCACCACATCGTCGTAGTCAAATTCGGCGGCCGTTTCCTCAGCGTCTTCCATGGCGCCTACCGGGATCTTCTTGCGACCGACCGGCGGCGAAGACTTGCGAGAGATGGGGCTGGTCGCCCACGATGACCCGGCCCCGGGCCCGGCGGCGGACCCGTCGCCTTGCAGGACATCTTCCGGGGGTGTGCGCTTGGTCACCGCCATCAGCTCCCTTACTGGTGGTGGCGGGATTAGCTTGCCCCCGTTTGCGCCCTTTACGCTGGGGCATCGGGTCCCGCGGCGACGCCGGAAGTTGTCTTGTCAGCCGGTGAAACCGCATCGCCAGCCGTCTCCGGGTTGCGCAATAACAGCTCCACTTCGGCGGGGCGCAAAGGCCGGTATTCCCCAGGAGCCAGCGCCGGGTCGAGCCAGAGGCTGCCGATCCGCAGCCGGCGCAAAGCCGTGACCCGCAGGCCAAAGGCCGCGAACATGCGCTTGATCTGGTGGTACTTTCCCTCCGTCACCACGACCCGGGCTTCGGCCGGCGTCTCCGCCCGCTCGATGACCAGCCGCGCGGGCAGCGTGACGTACCCGTCGTCCAGGCGGACGCCCGCGGCAAAGGCGTCCACCAGCGCCGCGTCCAAGGCCCCATCCAGCCGCACCCAGTACTCCTTTTCCACCCCGTGGCGCGGGGAGATGAGGCGGTGGCAAAGCTGCCCGTCTTCGGTCAGGATAAGCAGGCCCTCGGTATCCTTGTCCAAGCGCCCCGCGGGCACCACCTTCCTCGCCAGCTCGGGGGGCAACAGGTCCAGCACCGTCCGGGCCACTGGGTCGCGGGTGGCCGTAATCACGCCCCGGGGTTTGTTGAGCATAAGCGTAACCGGGTCCCCGGCACCCGTGTTCAGCGCCAGGCCGTCCACCGTGACACGATCGATGTGCGGCCGGATATGGCGGCTTGGGTCCCGCTCGGTGACCCCGTTGACCGCCACGCGACCCCGCTTGATCAAGGCGCGCACATCCCTCCGGCTCCCGAGGCCGGCTTCCGCGAGCACCCGGTCCAGTCGCACCGGGTGCGGCAGTCCCCCGTGCTCAGTGATCATCGCGGGCACCCCCTTCCTTCTCCCCGGCCGACCGGTTCAAGAGGCTGTACCCCCGTTCCGGCAGCCGCACCAGCGCTTCCAGCGGGCCCCTCGAGAAACTCCGGCGCCAGGCGGTCGACAAAGCCACAGCAACCGCCACCACCAGTATCACCCGCGGGATGGCCTCGTCCAAGGTCTTACCGGTGACAGCGGGCCCCCAGAAATGCAGCAACAGCAAGTGGCCTGCGTAAACCGTCAAGGCCATCTGCCCGGTGGCGGCCAGGGGCCCCACTAGTGCGTCGAATCGTTCGGTGGCTTCGAGACAGAGAACGAGCAGCGCGGCGGCCGCGCCTGTGGCTCCGATTAGCCACAAAGGCATCTGGCTGTGGGGAACGTCCACCACCAGCCACGCCCACGTGACCGGAAAAGACCGCGGCCGGAAAACCAACTCCAGCGCTGCTGACAGGACGGTCGCGCCCGCCGCCGCAAGAATGCCACCCGCGAGGATCCTCACCCGCACCGCGGCCGAGCGCAGATCCCGGCGCCCGATCCACATCCCAAAGAGAAACGGCGCCGCCCAAACGGCCAGCGGGTAAGGTCCGGAGACAACCAGGTCCATCAGCATCTCAGACGGCGGATCGCGCCACCGGATAGGCCCCTGGTCGAAAAGATCCGGCGCGTGCATGCGACCGAGCAGGAACGCGACGGGCCCCGCGGCGGCCGACACCCCGGCGAGGCCCAAGAGCGCCGCATCCGGCAAATCCAAAACCGCCGCGGCCAAGAGGAACAAGACCGCATACTCCTGCAAGATCACCAGCACGCGGTGGTCCAGGCTCTGCAGCCAAAGGCCCAGCGGGAAAAGCACCAACGCCCTCCAGATGAGGCGTCGGGCAACGTCGTCCCGGCTGCGCCCGGAGCGGGCCAAAAGGGACACGCCAACGCCCGCGACCAGTACGAAAAGGACCGACGCGCGGCCATAAGGCAAGGCATACAGGGCCCCGGCGAGGCCCGGCGCGTCCACGGGACCAAGGTGCACCATGAACATCCCGATGATCGCCAGCGCCCGGGCGACATCGACGCCCAGGAGGCGCTGGCGGAAGCCCATCCCGCCGGGCGCCGCTTCGCCCGGCCCGGTGGCGCTCGCCGTCCCGTGTCCCACGCTCCCGCCCCTTTCAAAACGCGGAGCGGGCAGGGTTTCCCCTGCCCGCTCGAGTCTCCGGCAGCCAGGGCAAAATGTCCTTACTCCAGCGCCGCCCGCACTTCCTCCACCATCTGGGCCACCGAGATGAGGCCGCCGCCCGACAGGTACCAGACCGCGGGGTCCAGGTAAATGATGTTTCCGTTCTGGTATGCCCGGGTCATCTTGACCAGGTCGTTTTCAATGGTGGCCTTAGCCGACGACTGGCCGCCGATGGCCGCCGTACGATCGATGACGAACAGGTACTCCGGGTTCTTCTCCAGGATGTACTCAAAGGAAATGCTCTGGCCGTGGGTGGAGGCCACGATCCCCGCATCCACCGGCGGAAAGCCGAAGTCGTCGTGGATCATGCCGTACCGGGAACCGGGGCCGTAAGCGCTCGCGCGCCCCTCGTTGACCAGGACGACCAGGGCCGGCCCGCCCTTCTCGGCGGCCAGGGCCTTCAGCTCGTCCACCGATTGCTTGATGGCGGCCAGCTCCGCCTCCGCCTGCTCCTCCTTGCCGAAGATGGCCGCAAGCAGGCGCACGTTCTCCTCGAAGGATTCCATGTAACGGGCAAAGTCCACACCCAGGTAGATGGTAGGCGCAATGGCCCGGAACTCATCGTACATGGCCTGCTGCCGGCCCGAGATGATGATCAGGTCCGGCCGCGCCGCGAACACCCGCTCAAAGGCGGGCTCCGTCAGGCTGCCCACGTTGGCGTAGGCGTCGCCCTGGTACTTCGCGAGGTGGGCCGGCAGCGCCTGCTTGGGCAGGCCCACCACCGGGACCCCCAGCTTGTCCAGGGTCTCGAGAGCCCCGAAGTCAAACACGACTACCCGTTCCGGCCGCTTGGTCAGTACGATTTCCCCGAGCGCGTGCTTGATAACCATAGGCTGCGACCAATCGTGGCTGGCGGCCACGGCCGCCCCCGCCATACCGAGCGCCAGCACCAGCGCCAGCGCAGTCAGCACCAGCTTCTTGCTCACGTGTTTCGCCTCCTGTCCCTGTTTCCTGTCTTGCCCAGGCTTGCTCCGCCGGAAGCGCCGTTGCCTAACGGAGCCCCGGCACGACGACGTCCTGCGCCGCGCGCCCGTTGGCTAAGAGCTGCGCGGCTTCGGCAAAATAAACGCACACCCGGCAAGAGTGAACCTCGCCGACGGCGACTTCGATATCGAACACGTCCTTGAGCGTGGCCGGCTCCATCACGTCCCGGGCCGGACCGTCGAACGCCACGCATCCCTCCTTCAAGGCCACCACCCGGTCGGAGTAATAGGCCGCGAGGTTGACGTCGTGCATGACGACCACCACGGACCGCCCTTCCTCCTCGACCAGGCGGCGCAAAAGCTTCATCACCTGGACGGCGTGCTTCATGTCCACGTTGTTGAGCGGCTCGTCCAGGAAGACGTAGTCGGTCTCCTGCGCGACGACCATGGCGATAAACGCCCGCTGCCGCTGGCCGCCGCTCAGCTGGTCCAGCAGCTTGTGCTGAATGTCCTCGAGCTCCATGGCAGCCAGGGCCCGCTCCACCGCCGCTTCGTCGGCCTTGGTGAGGCGCCCCTGGGAGTAGGGAAACCGGCCGAAGCTGACCAGTTCCCGCACGGTGAGCCGCAGCGGCACGTGGTTGAACTGGCGCAGGACGGAAATGCGCCGGGCCAGCTCCCGGCTGTCGTAGCGGGACAAGGGCCGCCCGTCCAGCCGCACCTCGCCGCTGTCCGCGGGCACGAGCCGGGTCATGATGGACAAGAGCGTGCTCTTGCCGGCACCGTTGGGCCCGATGAAGGACGTCAGTTGCCCGGGCTGCACCGCCACCGACACCTGGTCCAGCACCGTCTTCGGGCCGTAGCGCTTGACAATCGCGTGCGCCTCTACCATGCCGATCGCTCCTTCAGCAAGAGGTACATGAACAACATGCCCCCGGCAAAGTTGATGAGCACCGGCAGGGGCACCGAAAACACCAGCAGGTGCTCAAGGACGAGCTGCCCGCCCACCAGGGCGATGACGCCGCCGAGAGCCGACGCCGCCATCAACGGCCCCCGGCGATACGTGTCCAAAAGCTCGTAAGCCAGATTGGCGACGATCAGGCCAAGAAACGTGATGGGTCCCACCAAGGCCGTGGAGACGGCCACCAGCAGGAACACCGCGATGAGCAGGCGGCGCACCGCCCGCGGGTAGTCGACCCCGAGGCTCACCGCGTGGTCGCGGCCCAAGGCTAGCACGTCCAAATACCGCAAAGCCGGCGCCGCCCACGCCAGGACGGCCAGGCTCATCAGCGCGGCCGGCCACAAAAGCCCCACGGTGACGCGGTTGAAGCTCGCGAACATACGGCTCTGGATGATGAGAAACTCGTTGGGATCGATGAGCACCACGAGGAAAGACGCGAGGCTGTCAAACAGCGTACCGGCCACGACCCCGATGAGCAGCATCACGTAGATGTTGGTGCGCTTGCCGTCAAGGAACAGGCGGTGCAGCGCCACGGCGAACAAAGCCATCGCCGCGGTGCATAGCAGGAAATTGGTGCGCAGGTTGCTGACCCACGGGTGTGCCGAGCCGAGGACGTAGATGAGCGCGGACTGGATCAGGACGTACAGCCGGTCCAGCCCCATGACGCCTGGCGTCAGGATGCGGTTTGCGGTGATCGACTGGAAGATCACGGTGGACACGCCGATGACGATGCCCGACAAGGCCATGGCGCCCACGCGCACCGCCCGCCGGGGGAGCACATAGCCCCACAGGCCGGCGGCGTTGATGACCATGAAGAGCGCAATCAGCACCGCCGCCGCGATGGCAAGCCCCACAATGGGCAGGACCACCGGTCGGCGGACGCTGGCCGGAACCGCCGCCTCAGCCTGCATAGGCCGTCCTCCTCACGATCAAGAACAGGAACATGACGCTCCCCAAAACGCCCAGGGTGACGTTGATGGGGATCTCGTACGGGAAGATGAGCCAGCGCCCCAGCAGGTCGCAGGCCAGCGTGACGACGGCGCCCAGGAGCACCGTCACCGGCAGGTGGCGCCGCAGGTTGTCGCCCCAGAGGATGGAAACCAAGTTGGGCACGATCAGCCCCAGGAAGGGCAACGTCCCGACGGTCACCACCACGACGGCCGTGGTGGCCGCCACGATCCCAAGCCCCAGATTGACCACGGCCCGGTAGCTCAAGCCCAGATTGGTGGCGACATCCTCCCCCATCCCGGCGATGGTGAACTGGTTGGCGTAGAGATAAGCCAGCACCAGGGCCGGGACGACCGCGTACAGGAGCTCATACCGGCCGCGCATCATGAGGGAGAAATCGCCCAGGAGCCATGAGGATACGTTTTGCACCAGGTCGTACTGGACAGCCACGTAGGTGGCGGCCGAGCCGATGATGCTGCCGTACATCATGCCCGCCAGCGGGATGAAGACAGGATCCCGGAGCTTAATCCGCTCGAGCATCCGCATGAACGCCCACGTAGCGAGCCAAGCGAAGGAAAAGGCCACCAGCATCCGCACCAGCGGCGGGGCGGCGCCAAAGAAGAGCATGGAGACGAGGATGCCGAGCCGGGTGGCGTCCAGCGTGCCGGCTGTGGTCGGAGACACGAAGCGGTTTTGGGCCAGGCGCTGCATGATAAGCCCGCAGACGCTCATGCTCATGCCCGCCAGCAAGATGCTCATAAGGCGGGGAATCCGGCTCAGAACCAGCACCCGCACCTGGACATCGCTGAGTCCCTTCAGCACGTCCGCCGGGGTGAGCGGCGTGACGCCGCTGAAGAGCGACGCCACTGCCAACACCACTGTTGCTGCCAACAACCATGCCTTGCCCATGCCGCACCCCGGTTCCGCCCGGCTCCTTTGTGGATAGCCGCGCTGGTGTGATCAGATGATCCGTTGTCCCGTCTATAGTGTACTGATATTTCCTGTATTAGGGTTACCTAATCCATGATATAAGGTACTGCTACAGACAGCCGCTGTCAAGGAGGCTTGGGAGAAAATCCGTCACCTGGCAAGAAACGTGCACCGCTCCGGGAACAAGGCAGGCAACAAAAAAGCGGCCTGGGGAGTTGTCCCCAGGCCGCCGTGAAACCGTGCCGGTTATCGAGGGGTTAGCCCCCCCTACCCGGCGCCTGAACCCAACAGGCAGGTCAGTCTTGGGCGGAGAGCCCCGCAGGCTCCCCGGGCTGCCGGCGCAACCGGACCAGTTGCGACGCGACGCCGGCGGCCAGCAGCACCAGGCCCACCAGGTCCGTCGTCAGCCCCGGATCGATCATCAGCACGCCGCCCACGAAAAAGAGCAACCGCTCAAAGATGTTCAGCGGCGCCCGGTAGAACCCACCCGCCGCCACCGCCACGCCGAACATGCCCAGAACGGCCGTAATGGCCATCTGGATGATCAGGCCCGGCGTCGCGCCGATGAGCAGCATGGCGGGGTTGTAGGCAAAGATGTAGGGGATCAGGAACGCGGCGATGGCAAGGCGGCTCGCCAGCACCCC
>DATCLD010000050.1:0-4713 GCA_036564115.1 Limnochordales bacterium | reverse complement strand
GTCAACCGCCGATGGCGTGCATGGTCCGCTCCGGTTTCACGAATCCCTCGCGGTTGATGAGGTGGCCCGCCCACTTGTTGGCCACCGCCTCGTAGAACACCGCCGCGATGTCCTCATCCGACCCGCCCGAGCGCAGCACCGCCCGCACGTCGTACTCGTCGAGGCCAAAGAGGCAGTTGCGTATCTTGCCGTCGGCCGTCAGCCGCAGCCGGTCGCAGTGGGCGCAGAAAGGCTCCGTCACCGACGCGATGACGCCGATCTCGCCTTGCCCGTCCTGAAAGCGCCAGCGCCGGGCGGGATCGCTGGGATCATGTTTCAAGGGCTCGAGCGGCGCCACAGCCTCGATCCGCTCGATGATCTCCCGGGCAGGCACGACGAGGCGCTCGTTCCACACGTTGCCGTTGTCGAGGGGCATGAACTCGATGAAGCGCACCACGAGAGGCCGCGTGCGGGCGAGCAGGGCGAAGGTTTCCACTTCGTCGTCGTTGTAGCCCCGCATGACGACCATGTTGACTTTGATGGGGGCAAAACCCGCGGCCAACGCGGCATCGAGGCCCGCCAATACCTCGCGCAGGTAGTCGCGGCGGGTCAGCAAGCGAAACCGGTTGGGATCCAGGGTGTCGAGGCTGATATTGAGGCCGGCGAGCCCCGCCTGCTTGAGGGCCGCCGCCTTGCCCGGCAGGAGGTAGCCGTTGGTGGTCATGCTCACGGAAAGCAAGCCTGGGATCGCGACAAGCCGCTCCACCAGGCGCTCCACGTCCCGCCGGACGAGGGGCTCGCCGCCCGTCAGGCGCACCTTCTCGATGCCGAGCCGCACCGCCACCCGGGCTACCCGTTCGATTTCCTCGAAGGTCAACAGCTCCTCCCGGTCCATGAAGGCGACATCTTCCGGCATGCAGTAAACGCAGCGGAAGTTGCAGCGATCGGTGACCGAGATCCGGAGCTTGCGGGCCCGGCGGCCGAAGCGGTCCACCAGCACGGGGCTCACCTCCTCCGCCATCTGCCGACGGGCGTGCCCGGCGGTTGGCGGGACGGTTCCTTAAGCCCCAGAGTAAATCCTCGGGACTTGCCTGTCAAATGCGCCGTCCACGCCCTTCGGAGGGCTGCCCGGACCTTCGGGCCGCGGCCGTGCCGGGCCCCGGCTCCCTAGGCTGTTTCGAGGGCGGCCCCAGCACTTAACCGGTCCAAGACTTCATCGATAACGAACACATCCGTCAACAGGCTGCGCACGTGGATGACCGCGTTGAGATTGTCGATGAGCTGAGAACCGATATCCGGCTGCGCCAACACCAGCTCCAGCACGGCCCGCGCCCGCTCGGCGTCCGCCTTGAGCACCCTCACGAAGCCCTCGTACGCCGCCGCCGGCTCCAAGGACAGCTCTTCCACGGCTTCCTTGAGCGCATCGGGCAGGCGACGGCACGCGAGGATAGAACGCTCAAGATGCGCCCGCAGCTGCATCCCCACCGGCGACTCCCTGTGGCTGCGCAGCCCCTGGGCGGCGTAGGCCAGCATAAACTCGTAGGCTTCTTCCACCGCCTGCACGTGCTCCCGCAGTTCCGTCAGCCTAGCCGCTAGCACCGACCTCGCCTCCCCCATATGGATTACGTTCTTCCGCTTTACCGTTTCCGTCCCCCCGCCGTGCCCGGGCGGGAAACCGGTCCTAGTCCAGACCTGGCAACCGGGCGGCGTCCTCTCCGGCCCTCAGGATCAACGCGCCAGAGCTCCGGGTCGTGGTGCTGCAAGTAATGACGGCGGCTGATCCAGCCCCGGATCATCGACCAAGTGATCCAGCGTTTCTCGGGCCGCGCCGCGAAATAGATGTGGGCCATGATCATGGTGACGAAAGCCACCGCGGAGACGCCGTGAATCACGTAGATGACGCCCCAGGTCGCGTCCGGCAGAAGATACGGGTTGCGCACCCAAAAGGGCGTGTCCACCCGCACCATCATCAGCAGGCCCGTGCCGATGACCCCGAGGCTGAAGAGGGCGGTGGCATGGTGAAACAGCTTGTTCTCCAGGGGGTACTTCCCTGGTTTCCCTGGCTCGGGCGCCTCCTTGCCCAAGAGGCGGCGAACGCGGTAGTAGGCGTCCTGGATTTCCCGCCGGGTGATCCACATGGTGTCCAAGCCCATCCACGTGGAGTGGACGATGTGGAACAGCACGAGCCCCGTGAGGACGACCCCGGAAATCCAGTGGGCCGTCACCCAGCTGAATTGCACCCCAAGGATGGGCAAGAACCCCGTCAAAAGCAGCGCGAACATGGCGGCCGCCATCGCCCAGTGGAAAACCCGGGAAGCGAGCGGGTGGCGCACCACCCGCTCGGGCACCCCCGTGTACGTCTGCATCAGCCGGGCCAGATCTTCTTCCCCGTTGATCTGGGCAGGCCGCTTCCACTGGTACAAGGCGTGGGCCATCATGAAGATGACGCCCACGGCTGCGGCCACGTAGAGCGTATCCCACCCAAGACCTCTCAGGATTTGCTGGCCCCAGGGATTCCGTTCCCACCGCAGGATCTCCACCGCTACGCTTCGACCCCCCGGATGGCCCGCTTGACCAAGTTCTTCATCAAGGGCACCTTGAAGTGGTTGTAGTTGAGGGGCCGGGCGCCCCAGATCGCCAGTTGCCCCGCCAGCTCGCCGGTGTCCTCGTTGGGGGGCTCGCCGACGACGCTCTCTTCGACTCCCGTGAGGCGCATCGGCCGCGCTGCCACGCCGTTGACCGCAATGCGGATCCGGTCGATGACCCCGCCCCGCAGGAACATGGCCGACGCGACGTTTACCAGCGGGAAGTCCCATGTGTCGCGGTCGGCAACCTTTTCAAAGTAGAAGCGGGCCCCGGCCCAGGTCGGCGGGATCCGGATGGCCACCAGCAAGTCCCCCGGCTGCAGCACCGTCATACGGGTGATGTCCACCGAGGGCCCGATGAAGTAGTCCTCTGCGTTGACCTCTCGCTCGCCCCGGCTGTTGCGAATCACCATACGGGCGTCGAGCACGATGAGCGCAGGCGCCGTGTCTGAAGGGTTCACGGCCACGCAGCGGTCGGCGCCGAAGATGCAGTGCTCGCGGTTTTGCGCCGTCGGCGTGTCGGCGTAGCACGTATTGCCGCCGGCCCGGTAGCAGTCGAGGCCGCCCCGGTAATAGTGGCAGCGGGTGTCCTGGGACACGTTGCCGCCGATGGTGCCCTGATTGCGGATCTGCGGCGAGGCGACCCGGCGTGCGGCCTCCGCCAGGACCCAATAGCGCTCCCGGATGTCCGGGTGCGTCGCGACCTCGGTCAGGGTGGTCATGGCCCCGATCTCCAGGCCACCGTCGGGCATCGGCCGCACACCCCTCAACTCCGGTATCCCGCTCACGTCCACCACGACTCGGGGACGCTTCACCCGGTCCTTGAACCAGTCAAGGCTGTCCAGCCCCCCTGCCAGCACCCACGCGTCCCGACCGTGGCGCGCGAGCAGCTGCACGGCGTCGTCGACGGTCGTCGGCTGGAGGAGCTCGAATTCGGGCATCACGTCGCGGATGACCGACACTTTGGACCCCTCCCTCACACGTTGACCTCAAGCGGCCGGTACGACTGCGGCCGGTTTTCGGCGGCGTTGAGCACCATATCGGGCGTGATGGGAATGCGGTTGAAATAGTGGCCGCCCAGCGCGTCGGCGATGGCGCACGCGACAGCGGCGGCCGCGGCCCCCATCAACGGCTCACCAACGCCCTTCGCGCCCACGGGATTTTGCGGGTCGGGCTGGTCCACCGCGGCCCATTGCATGTCGAGCGGGACGTCCAGGTAGCTAGGCGGCTTGGAGGTGTACAGCCGCCGGGTGGCCGGCCAGCCCAGGTGGGTATCAAACACGTGCTTCTCAAAGAGCGCCAGGCCGAAGCCCTGCACGGCGCCCCCGCACACCTGGGTGCCCAGGCTCATCGGGTGGATGACGGTGCCGCAGTCGGCCACGCCCAGGTATTCGACGATGTCAACCTTGCCGGTCTCGATGTCGACCTCGACCCGCACGAAACCGACGCCGAACGCGGGCACTGTCCCCCGGCGCTCCAGGTTGTCGCGCGCGACGCCCACCAAGCCGCTCCCTGCCACCGCCTGCGCCGAACGAACGGTCATCTCGTTGAGGTCGGGCGGCAGCTCATAGCCCGCGTACTTCCCGCCCAGCTCGATGGCGCGCTCAGCCGCCCGCGCCAAGGTCATCCCCCGCGACGGATCGGACGGGTGGTACACGCGCCCGTCGGCCACCTCGTACTCGTCAGGCGAGCCGCCCAAGTCCATCGCGGCGATTTCCTGCAGCTTGCGGCGGGCGTCCATCGCGGCCGCGTACTTGGCGCGGCTCATGGTGAAGGACGTGTTGCTGCCCGCTTGGACGCTGGTCCACGGCAGATGGCGGGCCGTCGATCCCCAGACGACTTCACACTGCTCCCACGGGACCCCGAGCACCTCGGCCGCGACCCGGGCCGTCCCCACATAGGAGAAGGTGCCCAGGTTGCCCTCACCGGAGTGGATGTACACCTTGCCATCGGGCTTGATGACCACGAGGCCGTCAAAACCGTTGGCGCCCGCCGAATGGTACGCCATGCCGACGCCGACGCCGGTCACCTTGCTGCCGCGGCGGGTGCGGCTGAGCTGCTTCTTCTCGGCCCAGCCGAATTTCTCAGCGCCCATGTCCAACGCTTCGGGCAGGTAGGAGCTGGTAATCGGACCCTGGTCTGCCCCGAT
>DATCLD010000049.1:0-4142 GCA_036564115.1 Limnochordales bacterium | reverse complement strand
CTCTACGTCGAGGATACCGACCAGCTGGCCGTCCAAGACCAACGGGACGGCAAACTCAGACCGCACGTTGGGCGATGCCGCGATATAGAAAGGGTCCACCGAGACGTCGGGAGCGTAATAGGGTTGTCCCGTAGCGGCGACGTGGCTGACGATGCCTCGACCCCCACCGATAGGAAGCCGGTACCGGCTGACGACCTCGGGGTCGTAGCCCCGCTGCGCGGCGATGTAAACGTAGTTGCCACACTGGGACGGCAACAGGACGCAGCAGATGTCGTAGCCGAACAGCCTCTGCACCTGGGACAGGATCTCATCCAGGACAGAGTTCAAGTCCAGGGGCTTGAGCAATTGCTTGGCGACGTTGACCAGCGCGGAAAAGGCCTGGTACAAGACGGGCCAAGACCCGCCGTCGCTTCTGGGCACATTGCCGCCCGTTTGGTCCGAAAGCACGCGGACCCACCCCTCCCCCATGACGGTGGGCACAATTATGCAAAAATTAGACGTCACATGTCCGTTTCCCTCTCGGGCCGGATGAAGTGAATGGGCGCGAATTACCAAGGTGTGAGCAGCTATGAATATTTTACAGCAACATTGGTCTATTGGGCAGGGTCACGCGGGTGATCCGCGGCGCCTTCGGGCTCGTATAGGAAGGGCAAACACCTTGACCGGGGAGGAGGCAAGACCGTGGTACGCGTGTACCGAGGGGGAGTCGGGCTTCTCGCAGCAGTGCTCGTGTGGGGTTGTCTGCTGGCGCCGGTCTCGGCGCAGCAGGGGGCGGCCGGCAAGCTCGTGGAGCAGATCCGCATCGCCGTGCAGCATGCCAGCTTCAGCTTGGACGCCAACAACCTGCAAACCCGCCAGCTTCATGCCCACCATGTGATCAACATCATCGAGGGCGCAGGTGGTGCCCACTTTGACGCCGGCAAGGGCAACCCGGGCGATGGCTACGGCGCGATCAACTACGCTCGGGACGCAGGGCGCGGCGCGGCGGGGTCCGCGGCCGTATGGGCCGACAACGTCGTCGCCTACCTCCAGTGGGCCGACGAGGCGGCCCAGGAAGCTGTGGCGACGCAGGACTTCGCGGCCAGCGGCGAAGCCATCCGGCGTGCGCTGGCATTCTTGAGCGCGGCGCTGGGGCGGCCGGACGATCAAGGCCGTCTCGGTGCGGCCTTGGCCTTGAGCGAAGGCGGGGCCGAGCCGGTGACGATCGAGATCCGAGGGTTTGCCTTTGGCGACGGGCAGACGCTGACGGTGCCTGTCGGGACAACCGTGGTGTGGGTCAACCGCGACAGCGTGCCGCATACCGTGACCGGAGGCCCGCTCGACAGCCCCGTACTGAATACCGGCGACACGTTTACCTTCACCTTTACTGAGCCGGGGACTTACGAGTACATTTGCAAGCTGCACCCAAGCATGCGGCATACGATCGTCGTCCGGTACTAAACCGGGGGCAAGTGGTTTCTGGGAGCGAAGGTCTCAGGCTGCATGCGCACGGTGCAGCGCACAACGGCTCCCGTCAACGTGAAAGCCCGGGCCCGCCAGGGCCCGGGCTTCGCGTTTCACCACCTGGTTTCCAGCGGCGGTGCGCTGGATCCCGCATCGGCGGTCACCCACTCCAAGGCGCCTGTAAGAGCGGGCTCGCTTGCGCCCGCCGGCCGCACGCCGACGGTGCCGGCCCTCGGCGGCGGCTTCTCGCTGCGGTGAACGAGGGTGCCGTCCCCTAGGTCCGACGTCATAAAGGTGCCGAGGAGCTGCGCCTCGCTGCCGTCCCGCAGCCACACTTCGTAGGCCGTGCCTGGCGCCAGGCCCTGCGCCTTGATGAGGAAGTAGTAGACCGTGTCGTAGGCATGGTACAAGGCGGCGCTTCCCGACGCCCGGGCAACGCCGGCAGCGGGTGGCACCAGCCGCGCCCGGGCTGCAGGCGGCGTTTCGTTTAGAAGCAGGCTCTCCGCCGTCCGCAGCCAGCCGACCTCGTCGGTGTACCGCAGGGCGAGAGTCGCCATCTCTCTCCGCTGCGCTACGGTGTCCCATAGCAGCGCGGCATTGACAAGGAGCAGCAACGCAACGGCGGCGCCTGCAAGCAACGGGCGTTTGGCCATGCGTGAGCCCAGGGTCGTCCACCAGGGGTTGGGTTTCCGTGGCCGGACGCTGCTTGCCACGCCCCGGTCAGGCGCCGGCTCTGCCGCGGCCCCGGCGCTTGGCGTCTTGAGTTGGGCGAGGATCCGGGCCCGCAAAGCCTGCGGAGGCGGCACCGTAGGCAGTGCCTCCGGCAGCCGGGCCGCCACCAGCTCCACGTCCCATGCGAACTCCCGGCAAGCCGGGCAATGGGTCACGTGTTCCAGCACAGCGGCCAGGTTGTCGGCGGGCTCCCCCAGGGCCATGAGCGTCAGCTGTTCCTTGACCTCGTCGTGGGTCATAGGCCTGTATCCTCTTTCTTAAGGATCTGCGCGAGCCGTTCGACAGCGAGCCGCAGGCGGCTCTTGACCGTGCCTGCGGGGATGCCCAACTTCACTGCGGCCTGGCTGTGGGTCAGGCCGCCGTAGTAGACGACTTCAAGGGTTTCCCGCAGCTTGTCGGGGAGCTGTCTCACGGCTGCCCGCACGCTCCGGGCGGCGTCCGCCGTTTCGGCGAGCTCCGCGGGCCCGGCTCCGTTGCTCGCCCAGTGGGGCTCAAGGGGAAGCTCCGGCGGCTGCATGCTCCGCAGGCGGTCGATGCACCGGTGGCGCGTGATGGCCACAAGCCACCCTTGGACGCTTCCCCGCTCGGGGTCCCAGCTTGTGCCGCGGCGCCAGACGGCCAGGAAAACGTCTTGCACGATCTCCTCGGCCACGTCCCGATGCCCGCACATGCGCAGGGCGAGGGTGTAGACGAGGCCGCCGTACCGGTCGTACAGGCAGGCCAAGGCCTCCTGATCGCCTTCCTGGATGCGGCGCATCAGCTCCGCGTCAGTGGTCCCGATGGCCTTTAGCCGGTGCATGGCTCTCAACCCTGCAGGCACGGCGCCGCCCACGCCGGCCTCGTATTTTGACAGCGCGTGTGTTGTGCCAGTGTTTCTTCATCAGTGGCGGTGTTCCTCGTTTGCGAGTACAGCCGGATCTGTTGGCGCGCCGGAACTGGGGACGGAGGATGGGGGGGAACCGAGGTCGAGCGTTGGCAGGGACCTGACGGGGCAGGATTCCGACGGTAGATTCATGAAGCTAGCGAGGGAACGCGGATCGGTCAATCTGCAGCCTGTGCAGCCAGGCCGCGCAACACGGCTGGCGGGCACGGTGCCGAGGAGGGAGTCGCCGATGGCGGAAGTGACCCTTTACCACTATCCCAGCTGAACCTCCTGTCGCAAAGCCCGGCAGTTGCTGGGCGAACTGGGGGCACATGTCGCGGAGCGTCGCTTTTTCGCTGACCTTCCCACTGAGGACGAGATCCGCCGTTTGGCAAGTCTTCTGCCCGGCGGCGTGCACGATCTCGTTTCCACCCGGAGCCGCCGTTTCAAGGAGCTGGGCCTCGCGGACAAGCGGCTCACCGTAGACGAATGGGTCGCCCTCTTGGCCCGCGAACCTGGCCTCTGGCGCCGGCCCATCGCCATCAAGGGCCGCCGAGTTGTAATCGGCTGGGACGAGCAGGCCCTGCGGGAGCTCTTGTCTTGAGGTTCCTGTCCTAGACTTAGGTCCGCGCTTGAGTGGGGCCGCTGCCGCGCGGCCCCACGTCTCTTGGGAAGGAATCCCACCTACTCCGGTGGAAACACTGTGGGTGCGTGCCGCCGGGACCCTGTACCTTGCGGACCCAATACTGCCATAAGGGAGGGACAGAGCATGAGCCAGGTTATCTTTGGGGGCAAGCCCGTTGAGCTGGCCGGGACCCCCGTTGAGGTGGGCCAGGAAGCACCCGATTTCACCGTGATCGCCAATGACCTTTCGGAGTTTCACTTCCGTGACACGTCGGGCGTGCGGCTGATCGCGGCGGTCCCGTCGCTGGATACGGGCGTCTGCAGCGCCGAAACCCGGCGTTTCAACGAGGAAGCCGCGAAGCTGGGCAACGTGCAGGTGCTGGTCATCAGCATGGACCTGCCGTTTGCCCAGAGGCGCTGGTGCGCCGCGGAAGGCATCGAGAGGGTGAAGACGCTCTCGGACCACCGTGACGCGTCCTTT
>DATCLD010000048.1:0-18322 GCA_036564115.1 Limnochordales bacterium | reverse complement strand
TGTTCATCACCACCGCGATCAAGGTGGCGATCGCGGCGGTCATTCCCAGCCAGCGCACCCAACGTCACCTCCCGCCGGGCCCACGCGCGTCCAGCACGGGCCGCCGCTGCGGGCGGGCGCTGCACGCATTGCCGCTCCGGGCAGGCGCCGCCCGGCGCCGGGCGGCGCACCCGCGGGCTTCCCGGCGTATACCTTTCGTTCCCAGGCGGATACAATGATCCCGCAACGGTGAGAAACTTGCCCGCCTTTACTGTGACCTGCCGGCGGCCAGGCACCGTTGCCTCCCGCTTCCGCCCGCATCTCCCCTCGCAACCCGTCTCGAAAGGAAATTTCCCCGCCGTGGGCAATAGATCCGAGACAGACAGCCTGAAGGGGGTGTCCCTGATGAAGCTGATCCTCGCCGTCGTGGAGGACGACGACGCGACCGTTCTTATGGACGCGCTCATCGACAACAACTTCAGCGCGACCAAGTTAGCCAGTACCGGGGGCTTTCTGCTGCGGGGCAACACCACCCTGCTCATCGGCGTCCACGACCAGCAAGTGGACGAAGTGCTCCGCATCATCCGGCGGGTATGCGTCCGGCGCAAGAAGCTCCTGCCCCAGGCCCCGGCGGAAATCCCCACGTCGGTGGCGATGCCCATGGAAATCGAGTCGGGCGGCGCCACCGTTTGGGTGCTCGACGTCGACCAGTTCCACAAGATCTAGCCCGCAACCAAAGCCGGCTCTCGTTCCCGCGCACAGGGTGCGCCTACCCAGCGGTGTCCTCCAGCGGCCCCCAGTACTCCAGATCTTGGCCAGGGGGCAAGTGGGCCAGATGCTCTTGGGCAGACCTCCCTCGCCAGCGTACGTCGGGCGCCAGCTCCACCAACGGCTGCAGCACAAACCGCCGCCGGTGGCTTTCCGGATGAGGCACGCGGCAGTCGGGCCTGTCCATCCGCTCGTCGCCGTAAAGCACCAAATCGATGTCGATGACGCGCGGGCCCCAGCGCACCGTCCGCCGGCGGCCTAACTCGACTTCGATGCGCAGGCCCTCGGCGACTAAGCGCACAGGGTCCAGATCGGTCTCGACCTCTAAGACCAAGTTGTAAAACCAGTCTTGAGCCACCGGGCCCACAGGCTCGGTCCGGTACACCGACGAGCATGCGACCACCCGCGTGCCGGGCAGCCGGCGCAGGCGCCGCACCGCCTCCCGCAATTGCGCAACCGGGTCACCCAGGTTAGCGCCCAGGCTCAAAAACGCTCGCGCGGGACGATAGCCGCGCACGATGGCGTCGGCCACCCGCGCCGTGCGGCGCATGGCTTCCACGTCGTGGACTCGCACCACCGAAACCCCGGCCTTGACTCCAAGGGCAACCGAGGCCGCCGTCCCTTCCAGCCGCAAGAGCGGCGGCAGGCCCAGAATGTTGCCGATAAAGGACTTGCGCGACGGCCCGAGCAGCACCGGGCAGCCCGTCAAGCGAAACGCGTCCAGCTCCCGCAGGATCTCTAGGTTGTGGTCCAAGGTCTTGCCGAAGCCGATGCCCGGATCAACCAGGATCAGTTCCCGCCGCACGCCGGCGGCCAGAGCGCGCCCGATGGCCGCATCCAGAAAGTCCAAGATATCTGGGACGACAGCCTCATAGGTGGGGTTCCGCTGCATATCCCGGGGCGTGCCCTGCATGTGCATCAGCACCACCGGGACGTCATGGGCGGCGGCCACCTCAGCCATCGCGGGGTCAAAGCGGAGCGCGCTGATGTCGTTGATGATGTGGGCGCCGGCGGCCAGGGCCCGCTCGGCCACTTCGGCCTTATAGGTGTCGATGGACAAGGGCACGGTGACCTCCCCAGCGAGCCTCTCCACCACCGGGAGCACTCGCCGGAGCTCCTCCGCTGCGGAAACCGGTTCGGCGCCAGGCCGCGATGATTCCCCGCCGATGTCGATGACGTCGACGCCCTCCGCGACCATCTCCCGCGCCCGGGCGACGGCCGCGTCTGGATGCAGGTGGCGTCCCCCGTCCCAGAAGGAGTCTGGCGTGACGTTGAGCACGCCCATCACGACGGTGCGGCGGCCGACGGGCAACACCCGGTCCCGGCACGGCATGTCCTTGGCGGGACGGCCGCTGTCCTCGATCAGGGACGCCTCTACCCGCCGGGCAAGCTCCCACCCGCAAGCCTCCCCGCTGCGCCGTAAAGCGGCTATCCCATGCGCCCACGCGCCCAGGCTGCCGGCGATGAGCCACGTGTCGCCCCGGCGGCGCACGAGCCCGCCGCGCTGCTCGATCGCCGCGGCCAGTGCGGCGAAGGCCTGACGGGGCTCCCCCTGGAGAAGGCCGATGTGACAGGCGCCGGACGGCAGTTCAGACAGCGCGGAGCGGCCCACGGGCCCCAGATCAGCAAGCACCCGCCGGCGAGCGGCGGGCGTGTACGCTTCCCACGTTTGAATGGCGAGCTCCACCGCAGCGGACACCTCGACGCAATACCCGGTTGGCCACCTGTTCGGCTTGTGCCCCCCGGTCTCCTGCCCCGCTGCGGCTTGAGCCCCCCGGTCTCCGGCCCCGCTGCGGCCGCTGCCCGCCGCTTGCCCGGCGGCCCGCCGGCAACATGGCGCCCAGCCCTGGTGCGTTCACCCTGGCTGGGCGCGGCTCGTGCGGCGTTTACGGAACGGGCGGGCCGCACCGGCGCCGCCGGCGCGGCGGCCATTGGATGTCGCTCACCGCCAGCACCAAGAGCGCCAAGGTGACGCCGAGCAAAAAAGCCAGAAACAGGCTCGTCCTGGCCACCCCCCGTCCTGGAGCGCCCGGGCGCCGGGCACATACAGGCCCGCGTCCACGCCTGGCGCGTCCCGCTCTGAGGGCAACCTATTCACCTGGCTAGCCGCTTGTTCCCGGGGGCGGTCAGGACGGGGAGATGCCGCGCGCCAGCAGCAGGGACGCGGCCACCACCAGGTTGGCGAGCCCGTGGGCGACGACGGGAGCGACAAGGGTACCGCGGCGCTCATAAATGCGGGCCAGCACGACACCCATGACAGCCAGGGGCAAGAAGTGCACCAGGTACATGTGGGCCGCGGCGAACAGCGCCCCGCTCAAGTAGGCGGCGCCGGCACCAAACCGCTCCCTTAGGATCGCGTGCAGGTAGCCACGGAAAAAGAGCTCCTCCGAGACCGGTGCGATGACCACAGACCCAAAAAAGAGCAACGCCAATAGGGGACCCGGCAAGTCCAGCTGGAACAACTCCGTGATGACGGCCCTTTCTCGCGCCAATTGCCGGGCAAGACCCTCTTGGCCCAAGAGCAGCCGGAACAGGGCTGCTGCGGCCCGCGAGCCCGCGATGTTGATGATCACAAGGACGAATCCGCCTGCGACACCTAAGCGCACGCCGTCCTGCCATTCGCGCCTGGAGAGCCCGAGCGCCCGCGGCGGGAGGCCCAGGCCGCGCGGTTCCAGAGCATGGGCCAGGGTCATGGCGATGAGGGCAAGTCCCTGCAAAACCAGGACGAGACCTGAAACCGCTGCATGCTGGACTTCCTCGGAAACGCCGGCGGCCGCCCCCACGACGCGGCGCAGCAGGGGGGCGGCCGTCCACGGAAGCAGCACCATGGCCAGCAGGTAGATGGCCAAGGGATTGAGGAGGCTGTCCCGGACCCCGGCCGGAGCGCCGTCCCTCACAGCCAGTAGTTGGGCGCCTCCTTGGTGATCTCGACGTCGTGGGGATGGCCTTCCCGCATGGCCGCGAACGTCAGCCGGACGAACTGGGTGTTTTCCTGCAATTCCTGGATGGTGCGGGCGCCCAGGTACCCCATGCCGGCCCGCAAGCCCCCGACCAGCTGGAAGACGATTTCCGCCAGCGGGCCTTTGTAGGGGACGCGGCCCTCGATGCCCTCCGGCACCAGCTTCCGGTCCTTAGCGCCCTCGCCGCTGGTGTCTTGGAAATAGCGGTCGCCGCTGCCCGCCCGCATGGCGCCGATGGAACCCATGCCGCGGTACACCTTGTAGCTGCGGCCCTGGTGGAACTCAATCTCGCCCGGAGCCTCGTCGGTCCCGGCAAACAGGCTGCCCATCATCACAGCGTTGGCGCCGGCGGCGATGGCCTTGACGATGTCGCCGGAGTAGCGGATGCCGCCGTCGGAAACGATCGGAATGCCGTACTCTTTGGCCACGTTGGCGCTCTGCCACACCGCCGTCAGCTGTGGAACGCCGATGCCGGCCACGACCCGGGTCGTGCAGATGCTGCCGCCGCCCTGGCCGACCTTGACGCAGTCCGCCCCCGCCTCGATCAAGGCCCGGGTGCCCTCGCCGGTGGATACGTTGCCCGCGATGATGGCGACCCGGTCGCCAAACTCGCCCTTGAGCCACGACACCATGTCCAGCACGGCCCGGGAATGGCCGTGGGCCGTATCGAGCACCAGCGCATCGACGCCGGCGTCTGCCAGCATCCGTGCCCGCGCCTTGGCGTCCTTTCCGACCCCGATGGCGGCACCAACGCGCAGGCGGCCTTTCTCGTCCTTGGCCGCGTTGGGGTATTTGCGCGCCTTCTCAATGTCCTTGATGGTGATGAGGCCCTTGAGGCGGAAGTTCTCGTCCACCAGGGGCAGCTTCTCAATCCGGTGCCGGTGGAGGATCTGCTTGGCTTCCTCCAGGGTGGTGCCCACCGGGGCCGTAACCAGGTTTTCCTTGGTCATGACGTTGGCGATGGGCTGGTCGTAGTCGGTCTCGAACTTGAGGTCACGGTTGGTGAGGATCCCCACCAGCCGCCCGGTTTCGTCGGTGATGGGCACGCCGGAAATGCGGTAGCGGGCCATTAAGTCCAGGGCATCCCGCACCCGATGCTGGGGATGCAGGTAAATCGGGTCCACGATGATGCCGCTCTCGGAGCGCTTGACCTTATCCACCTCGCTGGCCTGGGTCTCGGGATCCAGGTTGCGGTGGATGACGCCCATGCCGCCCTCCCGGGCCAACGCTATGGCCAGGCGGCTCTCGGTCACGGTGTCCATGGCGGCGGACAAAAACGGGATGTTGAGCCGGATCGTCCGGGTAAGCCAGGTGGACGTGTCCACCTCTGCCGGCATCACTTCCGACATGCGCGGCACCAGGGACACGTCGTCAAACGTCAACGCTTCGGGCAAAAACTTGTCCACGCGCCGGGTCCTCCCCCGCTGGAATTGCACCGATTATATCAAAGGCCCACAGGGGTGTCCAGTTGGGCCATCACGAGTCCCGTCAGCAGCTTCGGGTAAAAGTAGGTGGACTTCTGCGGCATGGCGTGGCCGGCCAGGGCGATGTCCCGGACGGCCTCCGGGGGCGTCGGCCGCACCAGGAAGGCGGCCAGGCCCTCGCCCCGGTCGACCGCCGCCACGGCTTCCCCGGCGTCGCGGGTGTAGGCAAGATATACGCCGGACCCCTGGGCGGCGGCATCGAGCCCAGCGCCCAACGGCAACGCGAGCCCGTGCAGGACCGTCACATCGAGCGCCCGCCACGCGTCCGGCTTGTCGGCCGTGGCCTTTTGCCACCCGTCCCGGTCGGTCAAGCGGGCGACCCAGCCCCGGCCCGAACCGGTGTACACCGCGAACCCCGGATCGGGCCCCAGGGCAGTTAAACCTGCCAACAGCGCCGCCGCCGGCTCGCGGCCGTCCAGCTCCACCGGAGCGAGGGCAAACGCTGTCGCCAGCCGCCGGACAAGCTCATCCGCCGCCAGGCCGTCCACCGCCCTCAAGATGCGGTGCGTCGGCAAAACGGTCAGGCCCCGAGAACCGAGGTCGACCAGCCCCATCAACACGTAGTTCCAGCCAGCGTCGTCTCGAGAGTTCGCCGCACCCGTCGCCGCCGCGCCGGGTACGAGGCCCAACCGCGCCCGCTCCTCGTTCCGGAACGCGAGGGCCGTCTCGTAGCGGTGATGGCCATCGGCGATGACGACGCGGGCAGGCGCGAGCGCCGCCTGCACCGCCGCGAGCACGTCGGGTTCCGTCAGCACCCACACCCGGTGTTCGACCCCGTCCCGGTCGTCAACGGCCATGGCGGGGGGGTCCGAGCAAACGCTGGCCAGCAAATCGTCCAACGGCCTCGTGGCGCCGAAGTGTAGGCCAAAGACAGGGCTCAAGTGGGTGCGCGTCGCCCGCAAAAGCTGCAGCCGGTCTTCCCTAGGCTTGGCCAACGTGCGCTCGTGGGGATACACGACCCCTTCGCCGTAGGCCGCGAGGCGCACCATGCCCATCAATCCCCAGCGCACCAGAACCTCCCCGCCGGTGCCGCGGTAGGTCTGCCGGTACGCGTAAAAAGCGGGCCGGGCTTCCCGTTGGAGCACCCCCGCTGCGATCCACTCATTGAGGCGGGCGGCCGCCTGGCTGTAGCCGTCGCCGGGCAGGTCGACGCGGACGATGTTGTAGGGGCTTTGGGCGGCCAAGCGCTGCCGCTCGGCAGCGTCGATGACGTCGTAGGGCGGGGCGACCAGACTCGTGAGCGCCCCGGCGCCGGCAGCGTAGCGCAAGCCGCGAAAGGGCTTTATGTCCAAGACACCGACACTCCTTTGGCCAACGCACTTTTGGCCAACGCACTTCTGGCCAACGCAGTTCTGCCCAACGCACTTCGAAGCCGGGGCAGCAAGTCCTGCCGACGGCCAAGAGCCGCGCGCGGCGGAGCAGGGAGCCCGTTATCCCGGCTCGAATGTTGCCGACGGCTGATCATCGTCCCCTTGGGAGGGCGCAGGTGCGCCGCGGCGTTCCGTGTTAGGGGGGAGGTTCGCCGGGGGACTAATCCGGTCCTCTTGCTGAGGGGAGACTGTCAGCCGGGGAGGGACACCCGCCGGGTGAAAGTCTTTGTGCTCAACTGCGGCAGTTCGTCGGTCAAGTACAAGCTCTATGACATGTCGCCCGGCAGCTCCCCTGTGGTGCTGGCATCAGGCAAAGTTGAGCGCATCGGGACGGACACGGCCATCATGACCCACCGCCAGGCGGGCGAGCAGCGGCAGGTTACCCGTCCGGTGTTTCACCACTACGAAGCCATCCAGATGTGCCTAGCGATGCTGGCGGGCGACGGCGGGGCCGCCGGGGCGGCCGCGGTGGACGCGGTCGGGCACCGGGTCGTGCACGGGGGTGAGCTCTTCCGCGACGCCGTGCTGGTCACGCCGGAGGTCAAGGAAGCGCTCCGTCAGCTCAACGACCTCGCGCCTTTGCACAATCCCCACAACCTGGCGGGCATCGAGGCGGCCGAGGCGCTCCTGCCGCACGCGCCTCAGGTGGCGGTGTTCGACACGGCCATGCACGCCCGCATGCCGCCCCACGCGTACCTCTACGGCATTCCCTACGAGCTGTACGAGCGCCACCGGATACGCCGCTACGGGTTTCACGGCATCTCGCACAAGTACGTGGCCCACCGGGTGGCTGAGAAACTCGGGCGCCCTGTGGAATCGTTGCGGATCATCTCCTGCCACCTGGGCAACGGCGCGAGCGTCGCGGCGATCCAGGCGGGGGTCTCCATCGACACCTCCATGGGCTTCACGCCCCTGGAAGGCCTGATGATGGGCACCCGGTCGGGTGACGTCGACCCCGGGGTCCTCGTTTACCTGATGGCCAACGAAGATTTGAGCCTGTCCGACTTGAACGCCCTCCTCAACCGTCAAAGCGGTTTGAAGGGCGTTTCGGGCCTGTCCGGCGACATGCGGGACATCGAGGCGGCCATGGACGCGGGTGACGCCCGGGCCCGCCTGGCCTTTGACATGTACGAGTACCGGGTGCGCAAGTACATCGGCGCCTACGCCGCCGCCATGAACGGGGTCGACGCCATCGCCTTCACGGCCGGCATCGGGGAGCACTCGCCGCGCCTCAGGCAACGGGTTTGCGCCGGCCTCACCTATTTGGGCGTGCGCCTCGACGAGGCGCAAAACGCGTCGGCTGCCGGCGAAACCGAAATCTCTGCCCCCGGCTCGACGGTGCGGGTGTTTGTCATCCCCACGGATGAAGAGCTGGTCATCGCGCAGGACACCGTCGCCCTGCTGTCCCGCTAACGAGCGGCCGCCCCGCGGTCACGCCTCATCGTCCGCCCCGTCGGGGAGCAGCACGCCGCCGGAGAGGATGATCTTGAAGGCGTCCTCAGGGCTCATGTTCAGGCGGATCAGCTCCCGCTCGGGGGCGACGATGAAGAAGCCGGACGTCGGGTTGGGCACGGTCGGCACGAACACCGTCTTCACGGGCTCTTGGAAATGCGCGCCGATCTCCCCGCGACCTTCGTTGGTCACAAAGCCGATGGCCCAAAGCCCCGGCCGGGGATGCTCGATCAGCACCACCTCCCGGAATGAGGTGCGCTTGACGCCAAACGCTTCGATGACCTGCTTGACGCCGGTGTACAGGGGCCGGACCAAGGGAAACTTGAGTAGGATGCGCTCTCCGGCCGCCACCAGCCGCCGCCCTACCACGTTGGTAGCCACCATGCCGACCAGCACCAATACGACCACCGTCAGCACGAGCCCAACGCCGGGGATGTGCCGCGGCTCGCCGGTGACGAGGCCGATGATCCACGCCAAAACCGCCCCCAAGGTGCTTTCCACCGTGCGAAACACAACCCACAGGACCCAAATGGTTACCACCAGCGGCAGGGACACAAACAGGCCAGTGATAAAGTAGTTGCGGAGAAGCAGGACCAGTCTGTTCGCCATTCCCCATCCCTTTCTGTGCTATAATGAAACCCACACTCCGCCAGGGAGGGCCGGCGCTTTGGCCGTCGCCGTGAACTACCGCAAGGTCGGGCTGTTCGTCATCTTGGCCCTCGCCGTCGTCTACCGCCGGCCGGTGCTGGAGGCCGTGCTCCCCTTTCTGGTTGCCTTCGTCCTCGCCTACCTCATTGAACCGATGGTCATGGCCCTGCACAAGCGGCTGCGCCTGCCGCGGCCGGTCGCTGCCGGGGTCACCTTGGTGCTGCTGGTCGTCGTGGTGGGCGGCAGCCTCGTTTGGGTCATGATGAACGTGTACAACGAGCTGTTGGACCTGGCAACGTTTTTGCCGGCCCACCAGCGCACCGCCATGCGGGTCGCCAACGACCTCCTCCAAAGCGTGGAGGAGCTGTTTGAGTCAGTCCCGGACGAAGTCACCGCGTACCTGCGGCAAACCTTGGACCGCCTCTCGCAGCGCTTTATGGAGATCGTCGCCAACCTCACCAACCGCCTGCTGGGCACCGTCGCGGCCCTGCCCAGCGCGGCGGCCATCTGGATCATTATCATGCTGGCCACTTACTTCTTCTCCACCGACCGGGAGAACGTCAACAACGTCCTCTTGCGCATGGCGCCGGCCCAATGGCGGCCCCGCATCGCGGACGCCCGGGACAAAGTCCTGGTGGACCTGGGCGGGTTCCTCCGCGCGCAGCTGATCATGCTGTTCATCAGCACCGCCATCGCGGCGGCGGGCCTCGTCATCATCGGCACCCGCTACTGGATGGTCCTGTCCCTGATTCTCGGGCTCCTGGACGTCATCCCGGTTCTCGGGCCGGGGCTGATCCTCTTTCCCTGGGCGGCCATCAGCGTGTTCCTCGGGAACCTGCCCCAGGCGGTGTGGCTCGTGGGTATCTTCGTGGCCCAGTTCGCCACCCACAACCTGCTCCAGGCCAAGGTGTTGGGCGACTCGGTGGGCATGCACCCCCTGCTGATGCTCGTGGCCTTGTGGGTCGGCATCGTCGCCTTTGGCGTCTACGGCATCCTGGTCGGGCCCATCCTCGCCATCATCGCCAGGGCCTTGGCCAAGGCCGGGATCATCCCGCTCCCGGGCAGCGAACCCGAAGGATAAGGCCCAACGGAACGGTTTACCCCTCGGAGCGCATCCCCGACCAAAGGCAGAGACGGTCTCCCCTGCCTGGGCAAGGGAGACCGCCACTCACGTTCCTTCCGGCACGCAGCTACCCCTAGCCGCCCGTGCCGCCTCCCGGCGCTCCTCCAAGGCGGTTATCGCCCGAGCCGGATCTCCACGTCCGCGTTGCTGCGCAGCTCGTTGAGCCACTCCGGGATGCGCTGGGACAGCTTCTCCGCCCGCAGTTGGTCCTCGATGGCGCTGCGGGTTTCCTCATCCAGCACCGCCTCCCGGGCCTCCCGGCGCTCCTCCACGAGGATCAGGTGATAACCGAAGGACGTCCGCACGGGGTCGCTGATCTCGCCCGGCTTCAGGCTGAAGGCCGCCTCCTCAAAGGGTGCCACCATGGCGCCGCGGCCGAACCAGCCCAGGTCGCCGCCGCGCGCCGCGGAGCCACGGTCGATGGAGTGCTCCTTGGCCAGCGCAGCGAAGTCCTCGCCGGCCGCGAGCCGCTCCTTAAGCTCCTTGGCCTGTTCCTCGGTTTCCACGAGGATGTGCCGGGCCCGCACTTGCTCCGGCTGCCCCAGCCGCTCCCGGTTTTCGTCGAAGTATGACCGGATCTCGTCCTCCGTCACCTCGATCTCGGGGCCCACCAGCGCCCGCAGGAGCAGGTTGAGGGTGACCTGCTGCTTGAGGTCGTCGTAGGTCATGTTGTACATCTGCAGCACCGACTGCAGTTGCTCGGGACCGCCCACGTCCTCTTCGATGGTCGCGAGCTCGGCCGCCACGTCATCGTCGCTGACCTGGACGCCGCGCTGCGCCGCCTCCTGGCGGACCAGCTTAATCAAGATCATCTCGTCAAGCACCTGCGTGCCCACGTACCGCACCATCTCTTCGTACAGCTCGTCGCGGGTGATGGGCTCGCCGTTGACCCAGGCGACGACATCATCCTGGCTTTGGGCCAGCAAGGTCACCGCGCCGCCCGCCACGAGTACCGCGGCCAGCAGCAGGGCTACCACGGTCCGGTTTGTCCCGGCCCGCAGCCTCTCCATCAGGCGATCAAATGCCGGTCTCATCAATGCTCATCGCTCCTGTCTGTAAGAAATGTGGTTGCTTCACTTCGCCTCTCGCCTCCGCGACTCCTGGAAACCCTCACCCGCTTTCCCGGGACAACTCGTCGATGTGCACGCGCCCGTCCTCGATGCGCATCTCCACCGCGACGGCGGTCCGGTAGCCGATGACGTAGACATCGGGCGCGTCCAGCCGGATGCGGGCCACCGGGTCACCGGGCGTCCCGGCCAGTGCCACCTGGGCGGACACCCGGCCGTTGGGGGCGAGCACAGGCAGCCGCAGCCCCGTTAGGGCCAGCACGTCGGCCAGCGACTCCCCGTCCACGGTGAGGGACAAGTCCAAGACCGGCTCCGCGCCGGGTTCGGCGCCCCCGTCCCGCACGGCCCCTGCGGCCACGTAGGTACCGCCGCTCGACCGGCGCAGGGTGATTCCCCCGGTGCGCCAGGTTCCGCCGGCGAATTGGAGCTCTCCCGCGGCTTCTGCAAAGTCCAAGGAGCCGACCAGCACATGGCGGGCGCTGACCCGGCCCGCAAACTCCGGCAGCACCTCGCCCGCAGCCCGGCGCACGGTGCCGTCCACGCTCACCAGGCCGCTGACCATGGGCACCCGCTCCCTGAGCCCCGCAACGGCTTGCAGCGGCACGTCCTGTGCCGACACGTGCAGTTCCCACGGGCCATTCGCGTTTCCGCCGCCACTGACCTCCACGCTGCCGCCTCGGACACGGCCCGTCGCTGCGGGAATCTGAAAGCCTTCCGGGCCGTAGTGAAACTGCCCGGCCAGCCGGTCAAAGGGCTGACCCCATGCAACGCCCTGCGTCAGCGCGATGTCGCCTTGGCCCCTGATCGCCCCGAGGGGCCCGCCGATGATCAGGGTGCCGCTGAACACCGCCTCGACAGGCACCCGCCAGCCCAAGGCCGCCGCCAGGGCCTCGACCCGCCCCCGGTCGGTGCGCAGCACCAGCTGCAGCTGGCCCGGATCCCCCGCCTCTCGTCCAAACTCGACGCGCCCTTCCAGGTGATACTCGGATGAGCCTTGCACCACCCGGGCGCGGGTGAAGTCGAAGGCTTCCCGGGTCAGCTGCAACTGCGCCTTAAGAGAGGAGACGGGCTGACCAAAAAGACGCCCGCCGTCGGCCAGCAGTTCTCCTGCGAGCACCGGCTCCCTGACGGTCCCGCCCAGCCGGCCGAAAAAGTCGGCACGGCCTGCGACCCCCAAACGCGCAAGCGGCAACGCATCTTCCGGCAAGGCCAGGTCCGTCGCCTTTACCTCGAGCGCAAGCGCCCCGTCGGCGGCTAGGGCCCCCTCCGCCTTGACCCGGGTTTCGTCCCGCTCGGCCTCAAGCGCCAGTTCCAGCCCCCGGGAAGGCCGCCATGACCACACGAGCGTCCCGCCCGTCAGGCGGTAAGGCCGCCCGGCGACAGCGGGCACCCCGACGGTGAGCCCCTCAAGCTGCAGGCGGCCCCACGCCCGGGGAGCCGCCCACGCGCCGGTGAGCCACAGCTCCCCTTCCGTCATCCCCGACAGCTCCAGTGGCAGCGCCGACCGCCACCTTTCCGGGGCGGCCGCGAGTGCCGCCCCCCAGTCGCTGGCGGTGACGCGGG
This sequence comes from Limnochordales bacterium, assembly GCA_036564115.1. Taxonomy (GTDB): domain Bacteria; phylum Bacillota; class Limnochordia; order Limnochordales; family ZCTH02-B6; genus ZCTH02-B6. Next base: position 5,908 of record DATCLD010000048.1, on the reverse strand, counting down.
CGTAAACTTCCGGCTGCGGCCAAACAGGCCCGTGCCCGTCGACCTCGAAACCGGGGAGGCTGAGGCGCAAGCTGTGCATCACCCACTGCCCCCCCTGCAGGGCCACTCTCCCTGCCACGGCGGCTTGGAACTGCTCTTCGCCGGCGACGATGTTAATCCGGCCGTCCGCAAGCTCCACCGCGACGTCTACCTCGGCGGTTAAGGCTTGCACCGGGCTTCCAGGAGCCGCGTCCTTTCCCGCCTCGGTGTCCCCCGCGTTGTCGCTGCGTGCGGGCAAACGCGCCGCGAGCCACTCGACCGGCACGGTGACATCAAACCCGTCCACCTGCACCCAGCGGACGGCCGCCAGCGGCTCCCGCAGCAACCGTCCCAGGTCCCAAAGGGAAAAGCCGGCGGTTACTCGCTTGAGGTAGAAGGCGACCTCGCCTTCGGCGCGTACGCCTTCCAACGCGATGCGGCCGGGGCCCAAAAGGTACGCTGCCTCGACGGTCACGTCCGTCCCGAGCCATTGGGACAAGCCCGCGGCTGCGGCCGCCCGCCACTGCTCCGGCAGCGGGCCATTGTTGATCAGCAGTGTCGCGGCGACCCCAAGCGCGGCCAGCGCCAAGAGGAGGACCGCAGCCGCCGCGGCCAGTGACCGCACTGGGACACGCCGGTTTCCGGCCCCGCTCGCCACCTGCCGCCCACCCCTTTCCCGTTTTCCATCCGCGCGCGAGCGCGCCTCCCTTTGCCCCTTGGACGCGCCCTGGCGGAGACCTGCAAGCAATGTCCGTCAGGGCTGGCAGGCCGTGGGGACGCTGGCAGCGGAGGGGCGGCGCTGTCCGGCCGGTCCCCGCATAGCATAGCGGCGATGGAGGGGCGATGTCAATGAATAGTTCCGAATTGGCGGTTTTATCCACGCAAATGGAATCCTGGGCTCCGGAGCGCGTGCTCCTCTGGGCCCTGGAGCGCTTTCCGGGACAGGTGGCCATGACGTGCAGCTTCGGCGGCGCCGGCACGGTCTTGGCCCACATGCTCCACCGGCACGGGGCGGACGTGCCGATCCTGTTTCTCGATACGGGTTTCCACTTTGCCGAAACGCTGCAGTTCAAGCGGGAGTTTGCGGCCCGCTTCGGCCTGCGGGTGATCGACGTCCAACCGGCCCTGACCGTAGCGGAGCAGGAGCGGCGGCTGGGCGCTCATTTGTACGATCGAGACCCGGATTTGTGCTGCCGGCTGCGCAAGGTCGAGCCTTTGTCCCGCGCCCTTGTGGAAATGGGGGTGAAGGCCTGGGTCTCCGCCCTGCGGCGCGACCAGTCCGAGACCCGCCGCCAAATCCAAATCCTCGAGCTCCATCAAGTGGCCCCGGACCACCAGGTGGTGAAAGTCCACCCGTTGGCCAACTGGACCCGCCGGGACGTGTGGCGCTACATCGAGTGCCACGGGCTGCCCTACCACCCGTTGCTGGATGACGGCTACACCAGCATCGGTTGCTGGCCGTGTACTGAGCGTGCGGTGCCCGGCGGCGATGAGCGCAGCGGGCGGTGGCCCGGCAAGAACAAGACGGAGTGCGGCATCCACACCTTCACCCGCAAGGTTGACGGAGCCGCCAGCGACCCTCTGGACGCTGCTGGTTTCGACAGCGAGGCGGTCGACGCCAATACCGTCAGTACTGATGCCGGTTGAGCCGCGCGGCGCGCGGGTCAGTCGCCGGCAGGCTGCGCAGGTAGCGCACGACGGTCCAGCGCTCCTCTTCGGTCAGCACCGTTTCAAAGGCGGGCATTTCGGTTCCCGGCACGCCTTTGGTAATGAACCAGAAAAGCTCGCCGTCGGTGTGCATCGGGGCAAAGACGGTTAGGTCTGAGGGCGGCGGCCACATTTCCCCGGCCAGCGGGCCGTCGCCCCGGGCCCCCGTGCCGTGGCACTGGGCGCAGTAGGTTTGGAACAGCGCCTGGCCGGCAGCGACCACATCGGCGGTGGCCGGCACCGGATTGGGGTTGTCGGCCGTCGGGTACCCCTTGGCCACAAAAAGCGACACGAGCTGCCACAGGCTGAAGAAGAGCAGCAATTGCGCACCCACGCGCAGCGGTCGGAAGGATCGCTTGGCGCCTGCGGTGCGGATGGCATGGACGGCAAAGCCGGCCATGGCGATGTACACGATCAACCACAAGACGCCGGCCGGCCACCGGAGCGCCCGGTACCAGGTGAAATACCACACTTGCTGCGCCTCCCGGGGGCTTGTGCCGGCGCGCAGCTCAAACGCGATGCCCGCGGGATTGGGTGCCACCGCGCTGGCGTCGATGGCGATGCGCCAGCGGCCCGACATGGGCAGGATGAGCTCTGTGCGGTACTCACCGGGACCCGAGGGCCGCAAGGCCGCATGATAAGGCGGCATGACGTGGTCGGGCATCGTCAACTCCATGGGCAAGGCCGGTCCCTGGACGGGACGCCCCTCGGCGTCGTGCAGGCGCAAGGTGAACAGGATGCCGCCCGTGGCCTGGGACGATGCGTGCAGCTCGTAGGTCACCGTCCCCAGCCGGCCGGTTGCATGGATGGGCTGTGCCAACACTTGCGGCTCCCGGGGCGGAATGCCGGTCGTCAGCACCCCGGTGGCGCCCAGGACCAAAAGCAAAAGCAGTGTCTCGCCGGCCACCGCGTACCTGAACCAGCGCGCCGCAGCTTGCCGCCCGCCCCCCTGTTGCCCAGCACTTTCCCGCTCCAGTGCGGGCACGAAGACGAAATGATTGGCCGCGGCAACCGCCAGCAGGGCGGCGAAAACCCCCAGCTTGACCAGGAGTGCACTGCCGTAGGGCGTAGCGGTCAAAGCAGGCAACCCATAGATCAGGCGCACGGACATGAGCGCGCCCGTCGCGGCCAGGGCCGCCACAGCGGCCGTGCCGAGGCGGGCGAAGCGCTGGGCCTGTGCTGCAACCATGGCGTGCGGCTGCGCGGGGCCTTGGGTGGAAGGGGCGGTCCGCCACAGCCACAGGGCAAAATGCACCAGGGCGCCGCCCCAGGCGGCCATGGCCGCCACGTGGATGGCGTCGGCGAGAAACCCGAACCAGCCGCTAGCGGCCGCATGGCCCGTCGCGCTCACGGCACAGACGACTCCGGCGCCCACGAGCAGGACCAGCAGCCTGCTCCATCGGGAAGCCGGCCGCGGGAGCGCCAGCAGAAAAAACACGACTGCCAGGGCGGACTTGAGCACGATGATGCGGCCGTAACGGGCGTTGGCCAAGAAGAAGAGCACGTCCTCCAGGCTCGCGCTCCCATACAGCTCCGCCGCCGCCCGCACGGCGTCCAGCAGCCCTGTGGTCACGAAGAGCGCGAAGCCCGCGAGCCACAGGGGCAACCCCGCCCGCCCCGGCGAGCCCGGCCGGCCGCGCTCGGCTGTGATCCAGTACCAAAAGGCTGGTCCCCCCAAGAGGAGGGCCAGCCCGATGTAATGGCTCGCCTTAAGCAACGGGAACGTCAAAGCCCGCTCTCCCTGCCGGTCTGACCCGACGTCGGGCGCCGATCAACCGCCATCGCCGTCGGGCTGCACGTGGAAGATGAAGTGCCCCTCCACGACATGGGTGTCGACGGAGAGCACCCGCCACATGACCACGTACGAACCGGCCGGCAAGTCTTCCTTGAGCAAGATCTGGACTTCCTGGCTGACGCTGCGTTCCGCCGCCACACCGGCGTCGGCTCGCCGGTCCTCATCGCCTCGCTCCCGCAGCACCCGGTTCACGAGCTCGCTGGCTGCAGTCCGCAGGGTTTGCAGGTCACCTTCGGCCGCCAGCGGGTACACTTTGAAAATGCTGGCGTTGACATCCACGGGCTCTGAGAACCGCAGGCGCACGGCGCCGGGCATCTCCGCGAGCACCGCGTTGTCGGCCGGATCCGATCCGGCCAGGACACTATGGGCCAGGGCGAGCCCCGCCGTTCCCGGTTCAATCAACAGCGTCAGAGCCACCGCCAGGACAACCAGCCAACGTCCGGCTCCACACATGCTTCTGCGCACGTACCACCCCTCCGTTTCTACCACCCCCACCTCACGATTAGAATTATAACCCGAATTCGAGCTCGCCAACCACCCCTCGGGCCGGGCGCCAGGCCGCGCCGACCTCGCGGCCGGCCGCGCCGCTTGCCAACAGTCCAGGTGCATGCCATCATAAAGCCATGGGAACACGTGCTGACAGCCGCAACCGCGTCGAAACCAGGGCCCGCGCCGGCCGCTCCGAGGCCGACCGGGAGGCACTGGCGGACTATATTCTCGGCCTCTTGGAGCAGGCAGGCCACCGCGTGACGGAGCCGCGCGTCCAGCTGATCCAGGCCGTCGTCGCCTGGGAACAGCAAGCCTTTACGGGGGAGGATTTGTACGCGGAGCTGCGCCCGACGGGGCTGGGCCGCGCCACCGTGTTTCGCACCCTCAGACTCCTGCAGGAGCTCGGCGTCCTGACGCGCCTGCATTTGTCCGACGGCTGCCAGCGCTACGTGGTCACCCCGCCCACCAGCGGCCACAGCCCGGAGCACATGGACCGGCTCATCTGCCGCCAGTGCGGCCGGGTGGCCTACCTCGACGAGTGCCCCATGGAGGGGTCTCTCGCCCGCATCGCCCAGGCCACGGGCTACCGCGTGGACGGTCATCACCTGGACATCGTCGGCTTGTGCGCCGAGTGCAGCGCGGCGCATTGACCCTTACCCCCGGTGCGCCGGTGCGCTGCTGTCTGCGCCGCCTCTGCCCGCCTAATCTTCCCTTTACAAGGCCTCCCGAGTGGGATACACTGGAGATACTTGTTGATACTGAGTATCACTAATGCACCGGACACGGGCCTGTCGCAAAGGAACGCCCGTCAAGGAAGGATGTACGATGGCAAACCGACTGCGACCGACCCTGATCGCTGCCCTCGCCGGCCTCTGCGGACTGCTCCTCCTAGCGTTTCTCTCCATCCCGCAACCGGCGCACCCCGAAGGCCGGGCGGCGCCGAAGACTGTCCGTGTAGCGACGACCACCAGCATCTTCGCCGACCTCATCGCCAACGTGGGCGGCGAGCGGGTGGAGGTGACCTCGCTGGTACCCGCGGGCGCCGATCCCCACGCGTGGGAGCCGACGCCGCGGGAGATCCGCGCCGTCAGCACCGCGGACGTCTTCGTCTACAACGGCCTCGGGCTTGAACTGTGGGCGCCGCGGCTCATCGAGGCCGCCGGTCGCCCGGGTCTCATCACCGTAGAGCTGAGCCAAGGCCTGGTGCCCCTGGAGCTAGACGAGGGCGAGGGCCACCGGGGGCACGTGGGGGAGGAAGGCAACCCCCACTTTTGGCTGGACGTCACCTACGCCATCCATTACGTGCGCCGCATCCAGGAGGCGCTGGCGGCCGTTGACCCAGCCGGCGCGGCCTACTACCAAGCCCGGGCCGACGCGTACGTGGCGGAGCTCGAGGAACTCGACCGCTGGATTTTCGCGCAAGTGGAGCAGATCCCGCCGGAGCGGCGGGTGCTGGTCACTTACCACAACGCCCACGCGTACATGGCGCGGCGCTACGGGCTGGAGGTGGCCGGGTTTCTCGTGCCCAGCCCGGACCGGGAGCCGCCGGCCCAGGTCATGGCCCAGCTGACCCGCATCCTGCGGGAGCGGCAGGTACCGGCGGTGTTCGTGGAGCCCCAAATCGACCCGCGGCTCGCGGCAGCCTTGGCCCGGGAAGCAGGAGCGCGGATCGGCGTGCTCTACACCGACTCCCTGACCGCGGACGTGCCCACCTACGTGGCGATGATGCGGGCCAACGCCCAGGCGCTCGTCGAGCTATTGCGGTGACGAACCGACGGGTGACGCGCTTTTGGCTGATGGACCCACGGCTGCCCGTGGAGCGCACCCTACCCAAGCTGCGCACCCAGCCCAAGCTGCCGCTCCGGGCGGCTGGTGAAGGGAGGGCAAACCATGCCCGAC
>DATCLD010000047.1:0-4241 GCA_036564115.1 Limnochordales bacterium | reverse complement strand
CTCCTGGAGGCGGGCCGCCGAACCGCTGTTGCAGGCCACAAAAGACCCGTGGGTCAGGGCGCTGGCGGTCGCCACCTGCTTGGCCCCGCTCACGTAGATGCCGGCGTCGGTTTCCTTGACCACGTGGATGAACACGTCGCGAACTTCCTGGGGCGGCCGGTTGCGGTCCACCGGCGGGTCGACGATGACGTGGTTCATGAACAGCACCCGCCGGGCGGTTTCCTCATACCAGCGGCGGGCGCTGTTGGCAAAGGGGGCGTAGTAGTCGGGGTCGGCCCCGAGCGTGGCCATGAAGGACGCCTTGTACTCGGGCGTGCGGCCCATCCAGCCCCAACTCATGCGCTGCCAGGCGGCGATGGCCTCGCCGGCCTTGGCCAGCTCGTCGGCGCTGTAGGCGGGGGCGAAAAACCGGTGGGTCACGATGCCGTACCGGTCCCGGGTCAAGAGCGTCTCCTGCATGCGCTCGTCGTGCAGCAGGTCGTAGAGCCGGGCGATGGAGCGCGCGGCGTTGCGGTAGGCCGGGTGCTTGGTCACATCGTGGATGAGCTCGCCGTCGATGTACACCTTGCGCCCGTCCCGCAAGCTCTCCAGGTACTCCTCGCCCGTCATGCCCTGGAAGTCCTTGGCCAACGCCCCGTCCTTGGCCGGCTGCGCGGCCTGCACCGTCCGGCCTGCTTTGGCCTCCGTCGTCTCCGCTCTTTTCTCCGCTGGCTGCACCACCGTTCACCCGCCCTTCCGGTTGTCCCGGCCGGCCGTGGTCCAGGCCTTTGGCCGATGGCCCGCCGTGCTTGGCGGTACTTGGCCCACTGCCTGTCAAGACGGCCGGCCTGCGCGGCTTAGGCGCTCGAGCGGGCACCGCCGCGCTGCGCGATCTCGTAGGCCACCTGGATGATCTGGTCTTCCTGGCCGCCCACCGTCCGCCGCCGGCCCAGCTCGAGCAAGATGTCCCGCACCTCCACGCCAAAGCGCTCCGCCGCCCGGCGGGCGTGCAGGAGGAACGACGAGTACACCCCCGCGTAGCCGATGACCAGGGCGTCCCGATCGATGACGATGGGCCGGGGCAGCATGGGCTTCACCACCTCCTCCGCCGCGTCCATGACGCCGTAGACGTCGACGCCTGTGTCGATCCCCATGCGGTCCAGCACCGCCGCGAGCACCTCCAGCTGCGTGTTGCCCGCGCCCGCGCCCAGGCCGCACAAGGACCCGTCCAGCCAAGTGGCACCCGCCTCCAGCGCCGCCACCGTGTTGGCCACCGCCAGCCCCAGGTTGTTGTGGCCGTGGAAACCGACTTCACACTCAAGGGCGTCCCGGAGCGCCTGCACCCTCGCCCGGGCTTCTTCCACCAGCAGGGCCCCGGCCGAGTCGACGACATAGACCACGTGCGCCCCGGCGTCTTCCATGATGCGGGCTTGCCGGGCCAGCTCGGCCGGGGAGATCATGTGGCTCATCATCAGGAAGCCGCACACCGTCATGCCCATCTCCCGGGCCAAGGCGATGTGCTGCGGGGCGATGTCCGCCTCGGTGCAGTGCGTGGCGATGCGGGCCACCTTTGCGCCCAGGTCCACCGCCTGTTTGAGCTCCCGGCGGGTGCCGATGCCCGGCAAGAGCAGCACCGAAACCTGGGCGTTAGGGGCGTTTTCCACCGCTGCCCGCAGCCACTGGGTATCCGGCTCCCGGGAAAACCCGTACTGCAGGGACGAGCCGCCCAGGCCGTCGCCGTGGCTGACCTCAAAGACAGGCACCCGGGCCCGGTCCAGGGCGGCGGCCACCCGCGCCACCTGATCCGAAGTGAACTGGTGGCGCACCGCGTGGCTCCCGTCCCGCAAGCTCACGTCCACCAGCGTCACACGGGGCTTGCGGACGCCGTCCCCGCCGGCCGCCTGCGCTCTCGCCTGCGCGCTGGCCCGTGCCACCGGCTGCGACGCCGTCCGGGATTCCGCTTGCGTGCTCGCTTGCGTGCTCACTTGCATGCCCCCTTGCGCGCCCGCCTGCATGCCCGCTTGCATCGGCACCGTCCTCCTCGCCTTTGTGCCGCCGGCGCCGGGTGCCGGGCCTGGCCCCCTGCCTTGCCCTCAGGCCGCCGGCGCCTGCCGGGCCGCGGCCACCTGCTCAGCCACCCGCACGGCCGCGGCCGTCATGATGTCGAGATTCCCGGCGTAGCGGGGCAGGAAGTCGCCCGCGCCCTCGACCTCCAGCATGACGGTGACCAGTCGTCCCCGGCCGTGCGGCGCCTCACCCACCAAGGGCGGCACCTTAAGCCGGTAGCCCGGCACGTAGCGCTGCATCTCGGCCACCATGGCCTGGACCGAACGCTCGAGGGCTGCCGGATCTACGTCTGGCACCAGGGCGTAGATGGTGTTGGTCATGAGAATCGGGGGTTCAGCGGGATTAAGGATGATGATGGCCTTGCCCCGGGCGGCCCCGCCGACCCGCTCGAGGGCCCGGGCGGTCGCCACCGTGAACTCGTCAATGTTTTGTCGCGTGCCCGGCCCCGCGCTCTTGGAGGCGATGGTGGCCACGATCTCCGCGTACTCCACCTCCGCCACCCTCCGGATGGCGTACACGATGGGGACCGTGGCCTGCGCGCCGCAGGTCGCCAGGCTGATGTTGTCGGGCCACGCGTCGTGCTCCCTCGGGATGGCCGGCACTACCGGCGGCCCCACTGACGCCGGCGTCAGGTCGATGGCCACCTTGCCCGCCTGCTTGAGCAGCGGCGCGTGCTTGAGATGAGCGTGAGCGGACGTGGCGTCGAATACGATCTGTATCTCCGGGTCGGCGAGCACCGCGTCGATCCCGGCGGTGCTGGCGGGCACCCCAAGGCTCCTGGCCCGGGCGAGCCCTTCTGAGGCCGGATCGATCCCCGCCAGCATGCGCAGCTCAAGGTGCGGGTTGCGCAGCACCTTGTACATCAAATCCGTGCCGATGTTGCCCGAGCCGAGAATCGCCACGCCGACGGCCATCGCTGTCGCCTCCCACGTTCTTCTCGAGCGCCGACCGCCCCGCCAAACTCCTTTGGCTCCAGACCTCGCGGCCTGTCCGGGCGCCTAAGCGGTGAACCGCACCGCCACGGGCGCCAGGCCCCCCACCTCGACGCGCACCAGCTGGCCGGCAGTCACCGGCACCGCGGGGCCCAAGGACCCCGAGAGCACCACGTCACCGGCCTCCAGGCGCTCGCCCAAGCTCGCCAGCTTGTTGGCCAGCCACGCGACGCACGTGGCCGGATGGCCGAGGGCTGCCGCGCCGGTGCCGCTGGACGCGAGGCGCCCGTTGACGTAGAGCGTCATGCCCGCGAGCGCCAGGTCCAGCTCCCGCCAGCGGCTGGACCAGGGCCCGACGACAAACGCGCCGCACGAAGCGTTGTCGGCCACCGTGTCCACGAGCCGAATGCGCCAGTCGCGGATGCGGCTGTCGACGATCTCGATGGCCGCCGCCACGGCAGCCGTGGCCCGGAAGACGTCAGCCACGCTGACCCCCGGCCCGCTCAAGGGCTCCTTGAGCAAGAAGGCGATCTCGCCCTCCGCCCGCGGCTGGATGAACCGGCTTATGGGCACTGACGCTACGCCGCCGGGTGCCGGCAGGTGCAGGCTTTCCAGGAGCGTCCCGTAATCGGGCTCGTTGACGCCAAACTGCTCCTGCATGGCGCGGCTGGTGAGGCCGATTTTGCGGCCGACGACGGCGTCGCCTTGCTCAAGCCGCCGCGCGACCCACGCCTGCTGGATCCGGTACGCGGCCTCCACGTCCGCCAAGCCCGGGTTTTCATGCAGCGGCTCGATGGGCCGGCGGGTTTCCCAGGCCTCGGCGAGCCGACCGGCCAAAACGTCGATGGCAACCTCCACGTCCTGATCCCTCCACGCCGGGATTCAGGGTAAACCGCGCTGCCGGGAGTACCGTCCAAGGGTCCGCCAGCGCCCCCGGCCCGGGCGCGTCAGACGGCGATGCAGATGTTGGCCGCCTCGGTAAACACCTCGAGGCTGTAGTGGCCACCCTCGCGCCCGATGCCGCTGTGTTTCATGCCGCCAAACGGCACCCTGAGGTCCCGGACAAAGAAGTCGTTGACCCAGACCGTCCCGACTTGCAGCTGCGCCGCCACCCGGTGCGCGCGGCGGACGTTGCTGGTCTGCACCACCGCGCTCAAGCCGTACTGGGTGCCGTTGGCCCACTCGATGACCTCCGCCTCGTCGTCGAAGGGCGTCACGGTCACCACCGGGCCAAAGACCTCGCGCTGACAGATCTCGTCCTCC
>DATCLD010000046.1:0-5426 GCA_036564115.1 Limnochordales bacterium | reverse complement strand
ACCGATGGGGTTTGGAGGCGACGTAACGATGCCAAAGGTTTCGGTTTATAACCAGCAGGGCCAGCCCGTCGGCGAGATCGAGCTGTCGGAGACCGTCTTTGGTGCCGAGGTCAACGAGGCTTTGCTGCACCAGGCCGTTGTTATGTACCTGGCCAACCAGCGCCAAGGCACCGCGTCGACCAAGACCCGCGGCGAGGTCAGCGGCGGCGGCCGTAAGCCGTGGCGGCAAAAGGGGCTCGGCCGGGCGCGGCACGGCAGCATCCGCTCGCCCATCTGGGTCGGGGGCGGCGTCGTGTTTGGCCCGAAGCCCCGGGATTACCGTCAGGCGATGCCCAAGAAAGCACGGCGGGCGGCGCTGCGTTCCGCGCTCTCGGCCAAGGTACGGGAGGGCGCGCTGATCGTGCTGGACGATCTGCAGCTGCCCGAGCCCAAGACCAAGGAGATGGCCGCCGTGCTCAAGCGGCTGTCCTCTGACCGGAAGCCCTTGATCGTGCTGGCGGAGCGGAACCCGAATGTGGAACTGTCCGCCCGCAATCTGCCCGGTGCGGACACGGCCCAGGCCGAGGACATCAACGTGTACCAGGTGTTGGCCCACGACCGGCTCGTCATCACTCGGGCTGCCGTGGCCAAACTGGAGGAGGCTTTGGGGTAATGGATCCGCGCGATGTGATTAAGCGGCCGCTGGTCACGGAGAAAGCCACGGAGCTCATGCAGCAGGGCAAGTACGTTTTTGAGGTGGACCGGTCGGCCAACAAGACGCAGATCAAGCGGGCGGTGGAGACCATCTTCAATGTCAAGGTGGTCAAGGTCAACACCATCCGCATGCAGGGCAAGCTGCGCCGCCAGGGCCGGTGGATCGGCCGTACGCCCGAACGGAAGAAGGCCATTGTGACTTTGCAGGAGGGCCAGCGGATCCCCATTTTTGAGGGGCTCTGATGGTGAGGAGGTAACGCGGTTATGGCGATTAGAAAGTACAAGCCGACCTCGCCGGGCCGTCGCGGTATGACGGTGGCGGACTTCTCGGAGATCACCAAGACGGAGCCCGAGCGATCGCTGGTCGAGCCCTTGCGCAAGACCGGCGGGCGCAACGCACAAGGTCGCATCACGGCGCGTTTTCGGGGCGGCGGCCATAAGCGGTTGTACCGCATCATCGACTTCAAGCGGGACAAGGACGGCGTGCCGGCAACGGTCGCTGCCATCGAGTACGATCCCAACCGCTCGGCCCGCATTGCGCTGCTGCACTATGCCGACGGTGAGAAGCGCTACATCCTGGCGCCGCTCGGCCTGAAAGTGGGCGACAAGGTGGAGTCCGGGCCCAACGCGGACATCCGGCCTGGCAACGCCCTGCCGCTGAGCCACATTCCGGTCGGGACGCTGGTGCACGCGATTGAGCTGAAACCCGGCAAGGGGGCCCAGTTGGTGCGCAGCGCTGGTACGGCGGCGCAGCTCATGGCCCGTGAGGGGCGTTACGCGACCTTGCGGCTGCCTTCGGGCGAATTCCGCAAGGTGCTGGTGGAGTGCCGGGCGACGATCGGCCAGGTGGGCAACCCGGAGCATGAGAACATCGTGCTGGGCAAGGCCGGGCGCAGCCGCTGGCTGGGCCGGCGGCCGCACAACCGCGGCGCTTCGATGAACCCGGTGGACCACCCTCATGGTGGCGGCGAAGGCAAGGCCCCCGTCGGCAAGCCGGGACCGGTGACGCCGTGGGGCAAGCCCACCCTGGGGGCCCGCACCCGCAAGAAGCACAAGCAGTCTGACGCCTTAATCGTGCGGCGGCGCAAGTAGGCCGGCGTGGGAGGAGGTTGGCCATGGGCAGGTCAAGCAAGAAAGGGCCGTACGCCCATCCGAGTCTGTTGAAGAAGATTCGGGAGATGAACGAATCCGGGGAGAAGCGGGTCATCAAGACGTGGTCCCGCGACTCGACCATTTTCCCCGAGTTCGTCGGGCACACCATCGCGGTGCACGATGGGCGGCGCCATGTGCCCATCTACATCACCGAGGAAATGGTGGGGCACAAGCTCGGAGAGTTCGTGCCGACCCGGACGTTTCGCGGCCACGCCGGCAGCACCGAGCGCACGACGCGAGTCCGGTAAGGCCGGCAGGAGGGAAGGACGATGGAGGCGAGGGCGGTTGCCCGGTATGTGCGTATCTCGCCCCGTAAGGCGCGGCAGGTGACGCAGCTCATCAAGGGCCGGCCCGTCAATGAGGTGCTGGCGATGCTGCGCTTTACGCCCAAGCGGGCCGCACGGGTGGTAGCGAAGGTGGTCAAGTCAGCGGCCGCCAATGCCGAGAACAACCACGACATGAACGTGGATCAGCTGGTGGTCGCCTCCGCGTATGTGGACGAGGGCCCGTCGATGAAGCGCATCATGCCCAGAGCCCGGGGCCGCGCGGACCGCTATCAGAAGCGGATGAGCCACATCACGGTCATCCTGCGGGAGCGCCAGTAAGGAGGAGTCGACTTTGGGGCAGAAAGTACACCCCTACGGGTTGCGGCTGGGAATCATCAAAGACTGGCAGAGCCGCTGGTACGCCAACAAGAAGGACTACGCGGATCTGCTGCATGAGGACCTGCGCATCCGGAAGCACATTAAGGAACGCTTCTTTACCGCAGGCGTTTCCCGCGTTGAGATTGAGCGGGCGGCCAACCGGGTCAAGGTGACCATCCACGCGGCGCGGCCGGGGATGATCATCGGCAAGGGCGGGGCGGAGGTGGATCGGCTCCGCAAGGACCTGGAGCAGGAGACGGGCAAGCAGATTCAGATTAACATCGTGGAGATCAAGGTGCCGGAGCTGGACGCGCAGCTGGTGGCGGAGAACATCGCGTTCCAGCTGGAGCGCCGGGTGTCGTTCCGCCGGGCCATGAAGCAGGCCATGCAGCGGGCCATGCGCCTGGGCGCTCAGGGCATCAAGGTGATGATCTCCGGCCGGATCGCGGGTGCGGAGATCGCCCGCACCGAATGGTCCCCGGAGGGCTCGATCCCCTTGCAGACGCTACGGGCCGACGTGGACTACGGGTTCGCGGAGGCCGGCACCACCTACGGGCGCATCGGTGTCAAGGTGTGGATCTACAAGGGCGAAGTGCTGCCGGAGCGCAAGGCCCTGGCGGCTGTGCCACAGGGAGGCGAGTAAGCGGTGCTGGTGCCACGCAAAGTCAAGTACCGTAAACAGTTCCGCGGCCGGCGCCGGGGCGTCGCCCACCGCGGCAACACCGTCCAGTACGGCGAGTTTGGGCTGCAAGCGACTGAGGCCGGCTGGATCACCAGCAACCAGATCGAGGCGGCGCGTATTGCCATGACCCGCCATATGAAGCGCGGCGGCAAGGTGTGGATCACGATCTTCCCGCACAAGCCGGTGACCAAGAAGCCGGCTGAGGTGCGCATGGGCGGCGGCAAGGGGTCGCCGGAGTTCTGGGTCGCGGTGGTCAAGCCGGGCCGCGTGATGTTTGAGGTCGGCGGTGTGGCGCCGGAAGTGGCCAAGGAGGCCCTTCGTCTGGCTTCCCACAAGCTGCCGGTGGGATGCAAAATCGTAGAGCGCGCGCGCGTCGCGGGTGGTGAAGCGACATGAAGGCGGAGGAAGTGCGGGAGTTGAGCAACGAGGAACTGGACCGCAAGCTGGCCGAGCTGAAGGAGGAGCTGTTTAACCTCCGCTTCCAGCTGGCCACGGGGCAGCTGGATAACCCGATGCGGGTGCGGGCCGTGCGCAAGGACATCGCCCGTATCCACACCATCCGGCGGGAGCGGGAACTGAACATCCGCCGCTAGGCATCCGCGGCGTGACGAGGAGGGATTGTCGGTGACGGAAACCAAGCGGGGCATGCGCAAGACCCGGGTCGGAACGGTCGTCTCCGACAAGATGGATAAAACCGTGGTGGTCGCCGTCGAGCGCGTGGTGACCCACCCGTTGTACAAGCGGACTTTGCGCCGCACCAAGAAGTACAAGGCCCACGACGAGGATAACTCGTGCCGCGCCGGGGACGTGGTCCGCATCATGGAGACGCGTCCCCTGAGCAAGGAGAAGCGCTGGCGCGTCGTCGAGATCATCCGCCGGGCTCAGTAAGGGAGGCCGACTGCGGTGATTCAGCAGGAGTCGAGGCTCAAGGTGGCGGACAACACCGGCGCCAAGGAGCTGCTGTGCATTCGCGTGCTGGGCGGCAGCCGCCGCCGCTACGCGCGGGTCGGCGATGTGATCGTGGCGTCGGTCAAAGAGGCCACGCCCGGCGGCGTGGTCAAGAAGGGCGATGTCGTGAAGGCGGTGGTGGTCCGTACCACCAAGCCGACGCGGCGGCCCGACGGCTCCACGATCCGGTTTGACGAAAACGCTGCCGTCATCATCAACGAGCAGGGCAACCCGCGCGGGACGCGCATCTTCGGGCCGGTGGCCCGGGAACTGAGGGAGCGGGATTTCATGCGGATCGTGTCCCTGGCTCCGGAAGTGCTGTAGGGGAGGACACGAGATGGCTCGCAAGGTGCTGGCGAAACCGGTCAAAATGCATGTGAAGAAGGATGACCTGGTCATGGTCATCAGCGGCGACGACAAGGGTAAGACCGGCAAGGTGCTCGAAGCGCGGCCCCGCGAAAACCGGGTTGTCGTGGAAGGCGTCAACATCCAGAAACGGCACCTGCGCCCGACGCGCACCAACCCGCAGGGCGGTGTGGTCGAGCGGCCGGGGCCCATCGCGGCCAGCAACGTGATGCTGGTCTGCCCCCACTGCAAGCGGCCGGCGCGCATGCGGCGGAACCGCACCGAGAAGGGCGCTGTGCGCGTGTGCGTCCGCTGCGGCAAGGCCATTGACTAGCGCAAGGGAAAGGAGGGGCGGGAGTGTCGCGGCTTAAGGAGAAGTACCTGAAGGAAGTTGTTCCGGCGCTCCGGGAGCGGTTTGGCTATCGGAGCGTGATGGAAGTGCCTAAGCTTGAAAAGATCGTGCTCAACATGGGCGTCGGCGAGGCGGCCCAGGATCCGAAGGCGCTGGACGGCGCAATGGCGGATCTGATGGCCATCAGCGGGCAGAAGCCGGCCGTCACCCGGGCCAAGAAATCCATCGCCGCGTTCAAGATCCGAGCCGGGATGCCCGTCGGGTGCAAGGTGACCTTGCGCGGGCAGCGGATGTACGACTTTCTTGACAAACTGATCAACGTCGGCCTGCCCCGCATCCGGGACTTCCGGGGCGTGTCGCCCAAGGGATTCGATGGGCGCGGCAACTACAGCCTGGGACTGCGGGAGCAGCTGATCTTCCCGGAGATCAAGTACGATAAGGTCGACAAGATCCGGGGCCTCGACGTTATCATCGTGACCACGGCCAAGACTGACGAAGAAGCTTACGCCCTGCTGTCGGAACTGGGGATGCCCTTCCGGGCGGCATGAGAGAGGTGAAACCATGGCGAAGAAGTCGATGATTGCCAAGGCGAAGCGGCCGCCCAAGTACA
>DATCLD010000045.1:0-1815 GCA_036564115.1 Limnochordales bacterium | reverse complement strand
GAACTCGGGCTCCGTCTCCTCCTGCCCGATGACCTCCAGGAACTCCTTGCGGGTCAGGGTCTCCTTCTCGATCAGGGCTTCGGCCACGGCAACGACTTCGTTCCAGTGCTCCTTGAGCACCTGCAAGGCCGTCTGGTGGGCCTGATCGATGATGCCCCGCACTTCCTGGTCGATGGCCGCCGCCACTTCTTCGCTGTAGTTGCGGTCGCGGGCGATGTCCCGGCCGAGGAAGATGTTTTCCTCCGCCGGCCGGCCAAACGCCTGCGGCCCAAGGCGGTCGCTCATGCCCCACTCCATGACCATCTTGCGGGCAAGGCGCGTGACCTCCTCCAGGTCGCCCTTGGCGCCGGTGCTGATCTCGCCGAACTTGAGCTCCTCTGCCGCACGGCCGCCCAGCGCCGCCGCCAGTTCATCCATAAGCTCGGAGCGCGTCATGAGGTAGGTGCGCTCCTCCCGCGGGAGGAACTGGGTGTACCCGCCGGCCATGCCGCGCCCGATGATGGTCACCTTGTGCACCGGGTTCGCGTGGGGCAGGTAATGCGCCACGATGGCGTGTCCCGCCTCGTGGTAGGCGTACACTTCCTTGACCCGCGGCGTGAGCACCCGGCCCTTGCGCGCCGGCCCGAGGATGACCCGATCGATGGCCTCCTCAAGCTCGGCCATGGTGATCTCTTTCTTGCCGCGGCGGGCCGCCAGGATGGCGCCTTCGTTCATGACGCTCTCCAGGTCCGCCCCGGAGAAACCGGGCGTGCGCCGCGCGATGACCTTGAGGTCCACGTCCTTGGCCAAGGGCTTGTTGCGGGCATGCACCTTGAGGATCGCCTCGCGCCCCTTGACGTCGGGGCGGTCCACGACGATCTTGCGGTCAAACCGCCCAGGCCGCAGCAAGGCCGGGTCCAGGACGTCCGGCCGGTTGGTGGCCGCCATTACGATGATGCCGGTGTTGGGCTCGAAACCGTCCATCTCCACCAGCATCTGGTTGAGCGTCTGCTCCCGCTCATCGTGCCCGCCGCCGAGGCCGGCGCCGCGCTGGCGGCCGACGGCGTCCAGCTCGTCAATGAACACGATGCACGGCGCGTTCTTCTTGGCCGTGTCAAACAGGTCGCGGACGCGGGCGGCGCCGACGCCGACGAACATCTCCACGAAGTCGGAACCGCTGATGCTGAAGAACGGCACGCCGGCCTCACCGGCCACGGCGCGCGCCAAGAGCGTCTTACCGGTGCCGGGAGGGCCCACAAGAAGCACGCCCTTGGGGATCTTCGCGCCCAGCTCGGCAAAGCGCTTGGGGTGCTTGAGGAACTCGACGATTTCAATGAGTTCCTCCTTGGCCTCATCGAGCCCCGCCACGTCGTCAAAGCGCACCTTGGTGCGCTCCTCGGTGTGCAGCTTGGCCCGGCTCTTGCCAAAAGACATGGCCCGGTTGCTGCCGCCCTGCATCTGGTTGAGAATAAACAGCCACAGCACGATGAAGATGCCGATGGTCAACAGGTGCGGCAAGAGGGACATCCAAAACGGCGGCTGCGGCTCTTCCCGGGCGCTCACCTGCACGCCCCGCTCAATGAGCATATTGCCCAAGTTGGTGGTGCCCGCGGGGATGTACGTCTGGAACAGGGAGCCGTCCCGCAGCTGCCCCTCCACGAGCTGCTCGCCGATAATGGTCACCTGGGCGATGCGGTTCTCGTTGACCCACTGCATGAACTGCGAGTAGGTGACCTCCTGCCGGCGCTGGTGCGTCGGATACAGGCTGCTGACGATGGAGACCGCAATGACCGCGATCAGCAGGTAAAGGCTAATCCCTCTTAGAAACCGATTCAA
>DATCLD010000044.1:0-10431 GCA_036564115.1 Limnochordales bacterium | reverse complement strand
TGGTGCAGCAAAGCCTCGTTGACCTCGGCACCAAAGACGGTCTCCGACAGCTCGATCTCGCCGACGGGCTGGCCCTGCTGGTTATAAACCGAAACCTTTGGCATCGTTACGTCGCCTCCAAACCCCATCGGTCACGACTTGCGCTTCACCGTTTCCCGGATCAGCACCAGGCTGCCCCGGGGCCCCGGCACGGAGCCGCGCACCAGGATCAGGTTGCGGTCCACGTCCACCCGCACCACCTTGAGCCCCTGGATGGTGCGGCGCTCAGCGCCCATCCGCCCGGGCATGCGGCGGCCAGGGATGACCCGCTGCGGACCCTGAGGACCCAGGGAGCCCACGCGCCGGTGGTACATGGAGCCGTGCGACATGGGACCGCGATTGAAGTTGTGCCGCTTGACCGTGCCCGCAAAGCCCTTGCCCTTGGTCACGCCGATGACGTCCACGTACTCGCCGGCACTGAACACGTCGGCCTTGATCTCGCTGCCGACCTCCAGGCTGGCAAACGCCTCACCGTCGCGCACCCGCACTTCGCGCAAGTAGCGGACAGGCTTCACGCCCGCCGCCTTGAAATGGCCCTTCATGGGCTTGTTGACCCGCTTCTCGGGCACGTCGCCAAAACCCAGCTGCAGGGCCGTGTAGCCTTCCCGCTCGGCGGTGCGCTTTTGCACAACGACACACGGGCCGGCCTCGATGACCGTCACCGGCACCGCATGCCCGGATTCGTCAAAGATCTGCGTCATGCCAATCTTCTTGCCGAGAATGCCCTTGGGCATCCCGTTGCACCTCCCTTGCCCAGACTTGCCCCCACTGCGGGGGTGGCTGCCGACCAGCCGCTCCAGCCGAAACTGTTACAGCTTGATCTCGATGTCCACCCCGGCGGGCAGGTCCAGGCGCATCAGCGCGTCCACCGTCTTGGGCGTCGGCTCCAAAATGTCGATGAGCCGCTTGTGGGTGCGCATCTCGAACTGCTCGCGCGAATCCTTGTGGATGTGAGGCGAGCGCAGCACCGTGAACACGTGCCGCTCCGTGGGCAGCGGCACCGGCCCGGAGACCAGCGCCCCGGTGCGCTTGGCGGTTTCGACGATACGCTCCGCCGAGCTGTCCAGCAGCTTGTGGTCAAAGGCCTTCAGCCGAATCCGGATCTTCTGCTTCATGACGACCAGCTTGCCTCCTCTTGCCGCTCAAGGCGGCGGGGCCTGCCGCGGAAATTCCCCCGGGCGGCCGGAGCAGGCGCCCGGGCAACCTCCCGCCTCATCGGCCCGTTAATGGCCGGGCCTCACTTCCCGCAGGCCCGGCCTGTAGTCCTTACGCCAGGATCTTGGTGACGACGCCGGCGCCGACGGTGCGGCCGCCCTCGCGAATGGCGAACCGCAGCCCTTCCTCAAGCGCAATCGGCGTAATCAGCTCCACCGTCATCTGCACGTTGTCGCCGGGCATGACCATTTCCATCCCCTGCGGCAACTGCACCGTCCCCGTCACGTCCGTCGTCCGGAAGTAGAACTGCGGCCGGTACCCGTTGAAGAACGGCGTGTGCCGCCCGCCTTCCTCCTTGCTCAGCACGTACACTTCCGCCTGGAACTTCGTGTGCGGCGTGATGCTCCCCGGCTTCGCCAGCACCTGGCCGCGCTCCACCTCGTCCCGGTCCACGCCGCGCAGCAGCACCCCGATGTTGTCGCCCGCCTGCGCCTCGTCCAGGATCTTCCGGAACATCTCCAGGCCCGTCGCCACCGTCTTGCGCGTCGGCCGAATCCCGACGATCTCCACCTCGTCGCCCACCTTGATCCGGCCACGCTCCACGCGGCCCGTCGCCACCGTCCCGCGGCCCGTGATGCTGAACACGTCCTCCACGGGCATCAGGAACGCCTTGTCCACTTCACGCTGCGGCGTCGGGATGTACTCATCCACCGCATCCAGCAGCTTCTGCAGCCGCTCGCACCACTCGCCCGGCTGGCCCTTCTCCAGCTCCTCCAGAGCCTTCAGCCCAGACCCCGCAATCACCGGAATCTCGTCCCCAGGGAACTCATACTGCGTCAGCAGGTCCCGCACTTCCATCTCCACGAGCTCAAGCAACTCGGGGTCGTCCACCATGTCCGCCTTGTTCAGCCACACCACAATCGCCGGCACGCCCACCTGCCGGGCCAGCAGAATGTGCTCCCGGGTCTGCGGCATCGGTCCGTCCGCCGCGCTCACCACCAGGATCGCACCGTCCATCTGCGCCGCACCCGTGATCATGTTCTTCACGTAGTCCGCGTGACCCGGGCAGTCCACGTGCGCATAGTGCCGCTTATCGGTCTCATACTCCACGTGCGAAGTGTTGATCGTAATCCCGCGCTCCCGCTCCTCGGGCGCGTTGTCGATCTCCTCGAACTTCTTCTTCTGCGCCAGGCCCTTCCACGCCAGGTACGCCGTGATAGCCGCCGTCGTCGTCGTCTTCCCGTGGTCCACGTGGCCGATGGTGCCCACGTTCACGTGCGGCTTCGTCCGCTCAAACTTCTGCTTCGCCATGAGGTTCCACTCCTTTGCAGCATGCGCCCGAGCGGGCCCGTAAGGGTCATCGGTCAAAATCCGGACAATAGTATTCGCTCCGCTGCAGGGTTTTCCTCCCAGGCGCCCCGGAACCGTCGCCCAGGGAGCCGCTCCCGGCAGGAAACGGGCCCTCGTTGCCGGAAGTCATGGTCAACATGGGGGCGGGGCCGGGGTCCAGGGGATGCCCGCGGCGGAGGTCGCCATCGACCGTCAGCGGCGCCGCGGCCTCTCCGGTTTCCCAGCCTAATATCAGGCCTCTCCGGCTTCGCAGCCTAATATAAATTGAAGGAATGCGTCAGCAGCCCCTAAGCATCCGGCGCCCTCCCCCCACCATCCGGCCGGCAGCCATGCCGCCTGCGGGCCGGCCGCGGAGGCTTTTTGGATGGCAACCTGTGTACGGTCGAAACGGCACCTGGCGGCAACGATCAGCCTCATTCTCCTGCTCCTTTCGCTCGCCGGCAACGCCTTGGCCGACACCCGTGAGCGGCCCACCGTGGCCGTGGTGCTTGGCGGAGGGTCGGCGCGGGGCCTCAGCCACATCGGCTTGTTGCGGGCGCTGGCCGAAAACGGCATCCCCGTGGACATGCTGGTCGGCACCAGCATGGGCAGCCTGGTGGCCGGCATGTACGCCGCGGGGCTGTCGGTGGACAACCTCACCTACTTGGTCACCACCGTCGACCTAGGTCTCTTGTTCGAACCCCTCCTGCCGCCGCGCGGGGGACTTGTGGGAGCCGAGCGGTTTGAGCGGTTCATCGACTTGTTGACCGACACTGCCACGTTCGAGCAGCTGCCGATACCTTTTTACGCGGTGGTCACACACCTTGAATCAGGCCGGGAGGTCGTCTGGACCAAGGGGAAGATCTCCCGGGGGATGTTGGCCAGCATGTCCATCCCCGGCGCGTTCCCGCCCGTCGAACTGGACGGGGAGTATTACGTCGACGGGGGCGTCGCCAGCATGGTGCCGGTGCAAGCCGCCCGCCGGCTGGGGGCGGACGTGGTCATAGCGGTGGATGTGCGGGGCCGGCGCACGAGGCCGGTCGATCCCGAAAACGCGCTGGAAGTGCTCGACGCGGTTTTGACTCATATGCTCGAAGCCAACGCCGACGCGCAGCTGGCCCTGGCCGACGTGGTGGTCTTCCCGGACGTTCCCGCGGACGCCGGCCTCGAATACGACCGGGCCGAGGACTTCATTGCGGCCGGCTACGAAGCCGCCTTGGCGGCTATTCCCCAAATTCGTGCGCGCCTACTTGAGCTAGACCCGGACTTCCCCTTCGGGTCCAAGCCGCCGCCGGCGGGCTGGCCGGCGGACGTGTTTGCGGCCCGGGTCGCAGAAGCCTTGAGCATTGTCACCGCCGACGTGCACTTGCGCCAGCTGGCGGCGCTGCCCTCCTTGGACCTCCGGAGCAACCAGCCCTCCCGCTTGCAGTTAGGTTTCGACGTCAACATCGGGCGGCTGGGCCGGCAGCCAGCTCTAGCCCTCTATTCGCTGCATGGGACGGCCGCCGGCTGGGTGCACACGCTCGGGCTTGGCTTTGGCACCTGCCGCGGCGCCTGCGGGGCGGTCTTCGTGCGCCACGGCCATGGCGATGGGTCCTGGAGCCCCGGCCTGCGCTTGGAAGGCCTCGTCGGCGACTCGCACTACACCCTTGAGTGGGAAAGCCGCGCCAATCCGACGCAACCCGGCTGGCGGGCGGCCTTGATGTTTCCCGTGACCACCGAAGCTCTGGTCCAGGGGCGACAGTTGGTTGTGCACGTGCAGCAGGACCCCCGCGGGCTTTATGGGGCCCCTGCGGGGCACGTGCAGGCGGAAACCCTCTATCGCTGGTACTCGCCGGCCGAAAAGCGCAACCTGCTCAGGTTCCTGCGGGGTGCGACCCACTTGTACGCCGGTGTTGGCGCGGCGTTCACCATGGACGGCTCCCGGCTGTTGCCGGTGCTGGAAGCCGGGGTCGTATCAAACACGTACCTCTTCGGCCTGCGCCCGTTCCGGCTGCGGGTCGCCTTGACCTACCGGGGCAGCGAAGTGTGGGGCTTGCATATCTCCCTGGGCGAATGAACCGTGTCCGGGGCACCCCACGCCTGTCGCGCCTCCAGGAACCGGGCAGGAAGCCTCGAATTTTCCACGCACAATGGCTTCACCTTCCCGTCACGGGGCAGGTCTTGCCGCGCACCAGCGGGCGGAATGGAAACGAGGTGAGGAGCATGCGACGGCTGGCGTTGGCACTGCTGTTCCTGGCGCTTCTGGCTCCCTTCGCCTACGCAAACGAACAGCCCCTCGTAGCCATCATGCCCTTCGAGGAAGGCCGCATTGAAGGGGAGTACAACCGGCGCTGGTGGCAACGGGATGGCGCCGCCCTCCTGGATGCGATCCGGACGGCTGGTGGGGGCGCCGTATCTGCTGATGGGAACGGTCACCAAGTTTGACGTCCGGGAGACCGCGCAACTCGGCATCGGCGGCGTCACATGGCCAGGTACCGGCGCCGAGATCGGCCTACGCGTCCGGATCGTCGAAACGGAAACGGCCATCGCCCTGGCGTCCGTGTCGGCGTCCGGCACAGCCAGCTCCGGCAACGTGTTCGTGCGGCTGCCCGGCCCCTTCGGCAGTTCCGTGCATGGTTCGTCGCCAGTGGATGCCGCCGTACAGCAAGCCGTCGTGGCGTTGGCCGAAGAGGTCGTCGCCGCCTTTGCCGAGTTGCAAGCCGCCAATGAGCTGGAGATGTCCGAAGAGGCGCCTGAGGACTGAGACCGGCGTGGCCGAGAGTGTGGGGTACGTGCGGCGAGCGTGATCTGGCGCTGCCCGAGGACAAAAAGCGAAGCCCTTGGGAGTTGCCTTCCCAAGGGCCTTGTCACTGGAGCCCGCAACCGGAATCGAACCGGTGACCTCTTCCTTACCATGGAAGCGCTCTGCCTACTGAGCTATGCGGGCCTATAGGCCGCAGCCGCTGCTTGCGGCTGCGGCCTCTGTCTGGTTGCGGGGGCCGGATTCGAACCGACAGCCTTCGGGTTATGAGCCCGACGAGCTACCATTGCTCCACCCCGCGGCGTTTGGTGGAGGGGGCAGGATTTGAACCTGCGAAGGCTGCGCCGGCAGATTTACAGTCTGCTCCCTTTGGCCACTCGGGAACCCCTCCACGTATTCACTTGTCCCGTGCCCTTCCGGGCAGCGCAAAACTGATTGTATCATCGCACGCGCTGCCCGTCAAGCGTGACCTGGAGCTGGGGATGGGACTCGAACCCACAACCTGAGGTTTACAAAACCCCTGCTCTGCCGATTGAGCTACCCCAGCCCGACGCCAGCACAAAAAACCCGCCGCTTTGATTGTACCCTTCCCGCGGCGGTTCTGTCCAGACGCCCCTTACCAGCGGTTTTCGTGCTCCCGCTTCTCCAAGTACCGCTCCAGCTTCCGCTTCACGCGCTGCAAGGCATTGTCGATCGACTTGACGTGCCGGTTGAGTTCATCGGCGATTTCCTGGTAGGACTTCCCTTCCAGGTAATACATGAGCACCTTCCACTCGAGCTCGCTGAGGAACTCGCTCATGCGCTTCTCGATGTCCAGGAACTCTTCCCGGCTGATGACGAGCTCTTCCGGATCGCTGACCTTGTTGCCGTGGATCACGTCCATCAGCGTCCGGTCCGATTCCTCATCGTAGATAGGCTTGTTCAGGGAAACGTATGAGTTTAACGGAATGTGCTTCTGCCGCGTGGCCGTCTTGATGGCCGTGATGATCTGGCGAGTGATGCAGAGTTCGGCAAACGCCCGGAAGGACGCCAGCTTGTCCGCCCGGAAGTCACGGATCGCCTTGTAGAGGCCGATCATCCCTTCCTGGATAATGTCCTCCCGATCGGCGCCGATCAAGAAGTAGCTCCGGGCTTTAGCCCGCACGAAGTTCCGGTACTTGTGGATGAGGAACTCGAGCGCAAGGTTGTCTCCTCCGCGGGCGAACTCCACCACAACTTCATCCGCAAGAGCTTCGTAATTGTGGTACGAAGCTCGCTCCGCTGGTGCGCTCACGTGCATCGCCTCCGCCGGATACAAGAGATGGCAACCGCTCACCGGTGCTCGTCCAGGCGACGCGGTTTCGAAAGGAGGTGGTCCACCCGCGGCGGCAAAACGGTTCGCGCTCGACGTCCGCAGGCCGGCAGGGTTTTTTGTGGGCTTGCAATCTAGCGCTATTATAAACGACCGCGATGGCCGGATCAACCGCTCCTCGGCCCGCGCCCAGCGCCCCGTCTTTGTCTTGCAATTTCGAACAAAATCACCGCGCCGGCTACGCCGGCGTTGAGGGAGTTCACCCGGCCTCGCATCGGGATACGCACTAGGAAATCGCAGGATTCCCGCACCAAGCGCCCGAGCCCTTTGTCCTCGCCGCCGATGACGACGGCCAGCGGGCCGGTCAAATCCGCGTCCCACAGTTCCAGCTCCCCGGCCATGTCCGCCCCCACGACCCAAAGCCCCCGCTCTTTGAGGCTGCGGATGGCCTGGACCAGGTTGGACACCTGGGCCACAGGTACGTATTCGACGGCGCCCGCCGACGTGCGGGCCACGGTCATGGTCAAACCGGCGGAGCGGCGCTTTGGGATCACGATCCCGTGCGCCCCCGCCCCATCGGCCGAACGCAGCAGCGACCCCAGGTTATGGGGGTCCTGCACTTCATCCAATAGAAGGATCAACGGCGGTTCGCCCTGGGCCTCCGCCTGCGCCAGGATTTCCTCTATGGATACGTAGGCCTTCGGCGCCGCAATAGCGACGACGCCTTGGTGCAATTGTCCTGCAGCGAGTCGATCCAGCCTACGGCGATCCGCGTACTGCACGGCAATGCCCCGCTCGGCCGCGAGCCGCACAATTTCGGCCAACGACGCCCCGCCTGCGCCTTCGGCGACCAGCAGCCGCTCCACGGGCCGGCCGGCCAGCAAGGCCTCCCGCACCGGATTGCGACCGGCAATCAACCCTTCGCCCATCGGCTCACTCCTGCCCGCTGACACGCTCGAGCAGCGCTTGCAGCCGCTCCAATTGCCCGGTCCAGTAAAGGTATCCCAACAGGCACTCGAAACCGGTGCTCCACCGGTAGTCGCTGGCGTCGGCAGTGCGCGGTCCCTGGGGGCTGGCGTTGCGGCCCCTGCGGACCATCGCCCTCTCTTCTTCGGTAAGCTCGGCCTCAATCTGCCGCAGCCGTCCCGCCTGAGCCGCGGCCCGCACCTGGTCGACCGCCCGCCGGTGGATGTCCGACAGCCTGTCTACACCCGACGCCACGAGCTGGGTCCGCACGTGCAGCTCCCAAACGGCGTCCCCCAAGTACGCCAGGTGCAAAGGCGGCGGCAGCGGCCGGCGCATGTCCCCCACCCGGTCTTTCGCCGGCGCCTCGCCGCGCGCCGCGGCCCCAGCTTGGGCCGCCGCTCCGCGTTGGCCCCGGTCGGGCAGCCGGTCGTGCAGGGCCGCCAGCCACCGGCCGACCCGCCGCTCCTGACGCTCCTCACGCATCGGTCCCCGACCCGCGGCCAGCGGCGCCCGGCGCCGGCGCGTCCTCGGCCAGCTTCCACCGGCTGCCCGCAGGCGTGTCCTCCACGATGACGCCCAGCTCCCGCAGGCGATCCCGGATCCGGTCGGCGGTCGCCCAATCCTTGCGGGCGCGGGCGTCCTGGCGCACTTCCAGCAGCAGCTCCATGACGCCGGCCAGCAGTTGGGCGCTCTCGCCGACCCCCGCTTCCGCCCGATCATCCAGGATTCCCAGCAGCCACCCGCCCAAGCGCTGAAAGACCGCCAGCGCCCGCTGCAGTACGGCCAGCTCCGCGCGCGCCGCCCCCCGCGCTCGCCGCAGCAGGTGCTGGCGGAAGCCGTTGGTTTCCCGGGCGAGATCAAAGAGGACAGCGATGGCCGCGGGCGTGTTGAAGTCGTCGGCCATGCTGGCGTCAAATCGGGCCGGCGTCTCGTTGACGCTCGCGAGGAACCGCAGGCCGGCCTCGTCCAGCCCGGCCCGGTCGGGCTCCGCTGCGTCCGGCGCGCCATCGCCGCGCTCCCGCAGGAACGCCTTGAGCTCCACGAAGGCCCCGTTGAGGCGCTGCCAGCCCCGGCGGGCCTCCGCCAGGGCCTGGTCGGAAAACTCCACCGGGCTCCGGTAGTGGGTGTTCAACAACAGAAAACGGATGAGAGCCGCTGGGTGCCGCTCCAGGAGCTCGTCAACGCCCACCACGTTGCCCAGTGACTTGGACATCTTCTCGGCGCCCATCTTAACCAGGCCATTATGCACCCAGAAGCGCACGAAGGGCGGTTGACCCGTGTACGCTTCCGACTGGGCGATCTCGTTTTCGTGGTGCGGGAAGACCAGGTCCATACCGCCGCCGTGGAAGTCAAAGCCGTTGCCCAAGTACGCCAGGGACATGGCCGAGCACTCGATGTGCCAGCCGGGGCGTCCCGGCCCCCAGGGGCTGTCCCACGACGGCTCGCCGGGCTTCGCAGCCTTCCAGAGGGCAAAGTCCATGGGATTGCGCTTGCGCTCGTCGGCCTCAAAGCGGGTCCCGGCTATCAGCTCCTCGAGCCGCTGGCCGCTGAGCTTCCCGTAATCGGGGAACCGGCTCACGTCGAAGAAGACGTCCCCGTCCACCGCGTACGCAAAGCCCTTTTGCTCGAGAACGCGGATCATCTCCACGATCTCGCGGATGTGCTGGCTGACCCGGGGGTAGTGATCCGCCTCCTCGATGCCGAGCCGCCGCATGGCGTCGAGATACTGCTCCGCGTAGCGGGCGGCCAGCGCCAGCGGCTCTTCGCCCCGCTCCCGGGCCCGCTGAATAATCTTGTCATCCACGTCGGTGAAGTTTTGCACCAGGGTGACCCGGAAGCCCCGCCACTGGAGGTACTTGCGGATGACCGACCACAGGAGCGCCGGCCGGGCGTGGCCGATGTGGGCCTCGGCGTACGGGGTCACGCCGCACGCGTAGATGCGTACATGCCCAGGCTCCGCCGGTTCAAAAACCTCCTTGCGCCGGGTCAACGTGTTGTAGACCCGGATCTGCGCCGGCGACTTCTCCGGTGTCAACCACCCGGCGGGCAACGTCCCCTCCGCAACAACCTGCCGGGCCTGCGCCGCCGTTGTCGCAAACGATGACGTGTCGGGCATCCCTTTCCCTCCCGTCATTGCTCGGGCATTTCCTCAGCTGTGGCCGCGGCCGGCTGCGGGACCACGACCCCCGGGCTTGGCGCCAGCTTCGCCATTTGCGCCAACTGCGCCTCGAGTTCCCGGACGCGCGCTTCAAGCCGGTCGATTTGCTGCTGCATCCCCCGGAACACCTTCTCCAGCGGGTCCGGCAAGTTCGCGTGGTCCAGGTCGATGGTATCGACCCGCCGCCCGTTCTCTTTCACGACGCGGCCGGGCACGCCGAC
Organism: Limnochordales bacterium; assembly: GCA_036564115.1. GTDB lineage: Bacteria > Bacillota > Limnochordia > Limnochordales > ZCTH02-B6 > ZCTH02-B6. The sequence goes on along the minus strand of DATCLD010000044.1, from coordinate 529 downwards.
GACCGTGGCATTAGGCGGCACCTCCGACAGCACCACCGATCCAGCCCCGATGCGGGCGTTGTCGCCCACCTTAAAGGATCCGAGCACCTTGGCGCCGGTGGCGATGACCACGTTGTTACCGATGGTCGGGTGCCGCTTACCCCGCTCCTTGCCCGTGCCGCCCAGCACAACACCTTGGTAGAGGGTGACGTTCTCCCCGATCTCGGCGGTTTCGCCAATGACGACCCCCATGCCGTGGTCGATGAAGCAGCCTGGCCCGATCTTGGCGCCAGGGTGGATCTCAATCCCGGTCAGAAACCGGTTGATGTGGGCGACGATGCGCGCGATCAACAACAGGCGGTGCCGCCACAGCCAGTGCGCCACGCGGTGCATCAAAAGGGCGTGAAAGCCGGGATACACCAGGACGACTTCCAGCCAGTTGCGGGCCGCCGGGTCCCGGGTCAGCGCCGCCTCGATGTCGCGCTTGATATCCTGCCACAGGCCCAAGCAAACCCCTCCCAGAAAGAAAAAACTCCGCGTCTTGCGCTGT
>DATCLD010000043.1:0-1881 GCA_036564115.1 Limnochordales bacterium | reverse complement strand
GACGTAACCGATGACAAGGCCTACCAGCCAACCAAGCCCGCAGGCAAAGACCGCCTCCAGCGTCACGAGGCTCCCCAGCTGGCGAGGTGCCAGGCCCAAGGCTGAGATGACGCCCAGTTCCCGGGTGCGCTCCATGACGCTTACAAAGATGGTGCTGGCCACCGCCAGCGCCGCGAAGACGTAGATGACAACAGCCAGGATGTGGGCGAAAACCCGGTTGGCCTCGATATCCGCTTTGATGGGGCCGAGCAGGTCCCAGACGCCCAAGGCGGTAACGCCGGCAGGCAATCGGGCCTGCACACGTTTGGCCACGGCAGCTTCCGTCCCCCGGGCCACATCGAGGTCGACCGTGGTCGCGGTCGCAACCCCGGTGAGCTTGCGCGCGTCCTCAAGGTGGACGATAACGGCCGTCTGATCCACGGCTGCCACCCCGGTGCGGGCAATGCCGACGACCCGGAGCCCCATGGCCTGCGGCCCCGCCAGCGAGCCAGCGCTCACCACCACGTGCTCGCCGACCCGGGCGTCGATGCGGCGGGCAACCTCCTCGCCTAGCACCACTTGCCCCGGGGCCGCCAGCCACTGGCCTTCAACCACTTTGGCAGGGATGCGGCTCAGCGCCAATTCCCCTTTGGGGTCAACCCCGACGACTTCCGCACCCTGCGAAACGTATGCCGACTGCAGGAGCGCAGGAAAGTGAATCCGCGCCGAGGCCGACCGTACCCCGGGGACCGCTGCCAGCGAGGCGACGAATTCCAAATCCCGCAGGTGGTTTTCTGGATCGGGGTCTTCGTACCAAGCAGCGGAGGCGATCCGCACAGGCGCGACGATGTAGCGGGCATACGCCTCGATCACCGACTCGCCGTACCCGTCGATGAAGCTCCAATACACGATGGTGAGAAAGGTCACGTAGGCGACGACGACCAGCAGGAGGATAGTGCGCTGCCGCTGGCGCCAAAGGTTGCGCCAGGCGAGGCGGAAAAGCGGCGCTGCTGCTGCAGGCGGCGATTGGCGGGTGCTATGCGTCACAGCCCGGGCCACCACCTTTCGGACCCCGACGGGGCGCCCGGAAGGAAAAGTAACAAAGCGGTTAGCATCAATAGTGTGCCAAGAAAGTGACCGGTTGGTCAATCAACGCCAGCCGCGGGCCCAGCGCAAGGCCCGGCGCGCCGGCCTGAAACGCGCCGGCTAGAGTTCCCTGATCACGCGGCAGGGATTTCCCGCGGCCAGTACGCGAGGCGGCACGTCCTTGGTGACCACCGCGCCGGCACCGATGACGACCCCGTCACCGATACGCACTCCCGGGCAAATGATCGCGCCGCCGCCCACCCACACGTCGTTGCCGATGTACACCGGCAGGGCCGACTCGAGCCCCTTGCGGCGCTCACCGGGGTCCAGCGGGTGTGTGGCCGTATAGATGTGGACACCGGGGCCAAACAAGACGTTGCTGCCGATGTGCACCTCGGCGGGATCGAGGATCACGCAGTTGAAGTTGAAGAACACCCGGTCACCCAGGTAGATGTTTTTGCCGTAGTCGCAGTAAAACGGCGGCTCGATGGCCACCTCAGCGCCAACCGCGCCGAAAAGTTCCTCATACAGTGCCCTGCGGGAGTTTGGGTTGCCGTAATCAGGATCGGGCTCGAAGTTTAGGCGCCGCAAGAGTTCCCGGGCCCGGCGCCGCCCCTCGACAAGTTCCGGGTCAGACGCGTCGTAGAGCTCGCCCGCCAGCATCTTCATGCGCTCCGACTTCACGTGCATCGCCTCCCCGCGAACGATGGTTCTAGCCGCCAGCGTCTATTGTGTCACCCCCTCGCGCCGCAAGGCGTTATGCGCAACAGGCGCTGGCGACCTTGCGGGAGGCCGTTTCGGCTACGCGGTCAGGAA
>DATCLD010000042.1:0-1512 GCA_036564115.1 Limnochordales bacterium | reverse complement strand
AGCCGACCTGACGCCGTCCAACAACTCCGACATCAAGGACTCCCCTGACGTGGCTCCCGGCGACTTCCGCGGGCGCAACATCCACTTCGGCGTCCGTGAGCACGCCATGGGTGCCATCTGCAACGGCATGGCCCTGCATGGCGGCGTGCGCCCGTACTGCGCCACATTCCTCGTCTTCTCGGACTACATGCGGCCTGCCATTCGCATGGCGGCACTGATGGGCCAGCCGGTCGTCTACCTGTTCACCCACGACTCCATCTACCTGGGCGAGGACGGACCGACGCACCAGCCCATCGAGCAGCTGGAAGCGCTGCGCCTCATCCCCAATCTGAGGGTGTTCCGCCCAGCCACGCCGCAAGAGGTCGGGTTGGCGTGGTGGCACGCGCTCGCCCGCACCGACGGGCCGACCGCCCTGGCCCTCACCCGCCAGAAGCTGCCGGTGTTAGAGGCCCCGACGACACCAGAGGCGTTCGCCCGCGGCGGCTACATCTTCCGCCATGAAAAACCGCAACTGCCCTTGCGGCTCGTGATCATCGCGACCGGGAGCGAGGTGGCCCTGGCCTGCCGCGTCGCCGAACGGCTTGAGGGTGAAGGCGTTGGCGTGCGGGTGGTCTCTGTGCCGTGCCGCGAGCTTTTCCTCGAACAACCGGACGATTACCGGGATGAGGTACTGGGCGGCGCCGGGGTGCGGCGCCTGACCCTGGAGGCGGGCGTCGGTGGGGGCTGGTACCGGCTGACGCGCCCGGGGGACCGGGTGTATTCGCTGGAACGGTTTGGCGAAAGCGCCCCGGGCGACGTGGTGGCCGAACATCTGGGCTTCGGCGTCGAGCAGGTGCTCGCGGCGGCAAAGGCCCTGCTTGCGGCGGAGTAGCTCCCCGCTCCCATCCCCCGCCGCAGCCGCCTGCGCGCGCCGGAGCCGGATATGCTCACTGTGTCATGGCGCCGTCTATGGATCGTGCGGCCGCGCCAAGCGGCCGCACGACGGATCAACCTGCGGGGAGGCGACAGCATGGCGCAGCTCGGTTTCCACGGATTGATTGGCGTCGGCTTGGCGCGCCTGGTGGTACCGGGAGAAACCCAGGAAGGCTCCCTTGGCGCCGGGAGCTCGCCGAAAGGCGCGGGAGGCAGCAGGACTGGGCAGCCCGCCCTTGCCGACCCGGCGCGCAACTTGCGCTGGGGCCTGGTGGTAGGCTCGATCCTGCCGGACACCGACTTTTTCCTGCTCGGCCCCCTCTACCTCATCAACGCCCAGCTTGGGTTGGCCATGCACCGTACCTTCACCCATAGCCTGCTGGTGGCGGCGGCCGTGCTCGGATACTTCCGCCTGCGGTCAGGCGGCGGCCGGGACAAAGCCTTGTGGAGTCTGGGCGTCGGGATTGCCGCCGGGCTGGCAGTGCACTCCCTGACGGACCTGGTCGTATGGTTTTCCGGCGTCGACCTGCTGTGGCCTTTAGGCCTTTTGGGGCTGCCCAGCTGGGTCAACTTCTGGGCGGGCCACGTCAACCCGCCCAT
>DATCLD010000041.1:0-11053 GCA_036564115.1 Limnochordales bacterium | reverse complement strand
TGGCGGCGCAGCTGGAGCGGGAACAGGAGGTTAAGGGGGAACGGCAAGTATTCCGCCAATCCCGTCACGACGACCCGCTCCAAGGACGTCTGGCGCCACACCTCGGCCACCTTGGGGTACATGATGTCCAACGCGATGATGTGCCGGGCGCCGCTGTCCTCGAGCTGCGTCTTGAGTTCCCGCGGGGTGTACAGCGGGTTGACCATCACCACCACCGCGCCCAGCCACAGCACCGCGTAGTAGGCGATCACGCACTGGGGGCAGTTGGGCAGCATGATGGCCACCCGGTCGCCCTTGCGCACGCCCATGCCCGCCAGGGCCCCCGCGACCCGCTGCACTTGGTCGAGCAGGTCCCGGTACGTGGTCGGCTTGCCGAAAAACAGCATCGCCGGCCGGTTGGGATGGGCCTTGGCGGAGCGGATGAGGGGCTGCACCAGGGACTCTTCCGGGTACCTCAGGGTTGCCGGCACTCCCGGGGGGTAGTAGCGGATCCAGGGGCGCTGCGCCAATGACACTACGCTATCACCTCACAAGGCTCAAGCAGTGCCCGGCTCGGCGATGCCAGGCTGCAAACGCCTGCGTCAACGTGCGGCCAGGGAGCCGGCGGCCGTTTCGGCCGCCGCGCCCGGGACCTGCGGCTCCGGCGACTCGTCGTATAGCCGGGCCACGACGTCGGCGAACTTTTCCATGACGACCTTGCGCTTGACTTTCAGCGTCGGAGTGACCTCGCCGTCTTCCTGGTAGAGCCGTTTGGGCAAGATCGCGAACTTCTTGACCTGTTCAGGGCTGGACAAAGTGCGGTTGACCGCGTCGACCTCCTTCTGGATCAGCTCGTAAACGGCCGGGTTCTGCGACAGGTCCGTGTAGGTCGTGTAAGGGATCTTGTTGTCCTGGGCCCACTTGCTCACGTTTTCCTCGTCGATCACGATCAGCGCCGTGATGTAGCGGCGGCCGTCGCCGATGACGACGGCGTCGTTGATGTAGGGGCTGAACTTGAGCTTGTTCTCAATGTACTGCGGAGCGATGTTTTTGCCACCCGCGGTGATGAAGAGGTCCTTCTTGCGGTCGGTGATGCGCAGGAACCCTTCCTCGTCGATCTCGCCGACGTCCCCGGAATGCAGCCAGCCGTCCACCAGGGTGTTGCGGGTGGCTTCCTCGTCCTTGAAGTAGCCGGGGAACACGTTGGGGCCCTTGACCAGGATTTCCCCATCCTCGGCGATGCGCACCTCGACGCCGGGCAGCGGCCGGCCGACGGTGCCCAGCTTAATGCGGTCGTAGTGGTGGATGGTGGTCGGTCCCGACCCTTCCGTTTGCCCGTACACTTCCCGGATGGGCACGCCGAGGCTGTGGAAGTAGAGGAGCACGTCGGGGCTGATGGGCGCCGCGCCCGATAGGACAAACCGCGCCCGGTCCAGGCCCAGGCGGCGGGTGAGGGGATGGAGCACCGTCACCCGGGCCAGCCAATAAAGGATCTTCAAGCCCAGCGGGACTCGCCCTGCGAAGAGGTGGGCCCGGGCGTGGCGCTGGCCGATGCTGATGGCCAGGCGGTACGCCGCCCGCTTGAACCAGTCGGCGTCCTGGATGCGCAGCTCGACGCCGGAATGGAGCTTTTCCCAAATGCGGGGTACGGCGAAGATGAGCGTCGGCGAGATTTCCCGCAGGTTCTCCAGCACCGTGTCGGTGTTTTCGCAGAAGTTGACGGTGAAGCCCCAATAGATTGGAAGGTACACCGACACCATGCGTTGCGCGATGTGGGAAAGGGGTAGGAAGGACAGCGTTTCCTCGTTGCCGGCGATGGGGTTGGCCTTGCCCAAAGAATCCGCCGTCCACAAGAGGTTTCGATGGGTGAGCATCGCTCCTTTGGGCGGCCCGGTCGTGCCGGAAGTGTAAATCAGGAGCGCCACGTCGTCGGGCTTGCCCATCTGGAGGCGCGCGTCGAGGGCGGTGGGATCTTCAGCCGCGTAGGCCTCGCCCAGGTGCTCCAGCTCCTCCAGGGTCATCACCCGTTCGTCCTTGAAATCCCGCAGGCCCTCGGTGTCGATGAGGATGACCTTCTCAAGGTGGGGCAACTGGTCCCGGATTTCCAGGTACTTGTCCAGCTGTTCCTCGTTCTCCACAAACCAGAAGCGGGATTCGGAGTGGGAGAGGATGTAGGCGCACTGCTCCGGGCTGTTGGTGGCGTAGATGGCCGCCGTCACGCCTCCTGCGGCCTGGATGCCCAGATCGGCGAAGAGCCATTCGGGCCGGTTTTCGCCGATGAGCCCGACGCGATCGCCGTATTGGAGCCCGAGGGCCAACAACCCGTTGGCGATCAGGCGCACGCGGCGTGCGTATTCGCCCCACGTGATGGGCTGCCACAAGCCGTAAACCTTGTGGCGCATGGCCACTCGGTCCCGCCGGCGTTCGGCTTCTTCAAAAAAGAGGCGGGGCCCTGTCGTTTCCCAGCGCGGCGCAGGCTGCACGTCTGCACCACCCCTCCCGGCGGCCATGGACAAATCTTGCAAACTGCGTGAGATTCACGGCCAACTGTTATAAGCTATAGTTCGTGCCGCCGGTTGACAATCCTTTCGACTTCTCATACACTGAACGCGCACCTACCAATCGGTCGGTAGATGAACCGGACGATGCGCTGACACGCGGAGCGTCGCCGGGGGTGGCCTGACGATGCGCCGGCCAGGCCGGTACGAGGAGCTCTTGGAAACCGCGTTGCGCCTGTTCCGCGAGAAGGGCTATCGCGCGACGTCCATGCGGGACATCGCCGACGCGATGGGCCTGCGGAAAGCCAGCCTTTACCACTACGTCAAGTCAAAACAAGACCTGTTGGTCCCCGCCTACCAGTACACGATCGCGAATCACGCCCGCCGCCTGGAACACATCGCCTCAAGCGCCGGCAGCGCCCGGGAAAAGCTGGCAAAGGCCATCGCCACGCACCTGCAGGCCATCATCGACCACGCGGACATGTTCGCGCTCTACCTGCGGGAAGTGGAGTCCTTGCCGGAGCACCTGCGCCAGGCCGTGCGGGCCGCCAACCGGGCCTACCGGGTCCGATTCGAAGCCATCGTGCGTCAGGGAGTGGAAACCGGCGAGTTCAAGGCGCTGGACCCGGCCGTCGCAGCCCTGCTCATTCTTGGAGCCTGCAACTGGCTTTCCCAGTGGTACACGCCCAGCGGCCGCATGTCGCCGCAGGAGATAACCGAACTATTTCTCGAAGTATTGTTGAAGGGGTTGCTCAACGAAGGAGGACGGATGGATGCATATCGCAGTCTGCATCAAGCAGATCTTGGACCCCGAGATCTCGCCGCGAGCGTTCAAGATCGACCCGGTGCGCAAGGTCGCGGACCCGGGCACGGCGTCCCTCGTGATCGGCCCGTTTGACCTGAACGCCCTGGAGGTGGCCATCCAGCTCAAGGAGCGCCACGGGGGGCAGGTGACGGTGCTGACCCTGGGTTCCGAAAAGGCTAAGGAGGCCTTGCGGCGAGCCCTGGCGATGGGTGCCGACGCGGCCGTGCTGATCGATGAGGCGCAGGTAGCGGCCAAGGAGCCGTCGGTGACGGCTCGGGTTCTCGCGGCCGCCATCCGGAAGCTGGGCGGCGTCGACCTGGTGCTGTGCGGCCGCCAGTCGGGCGAGTGGGACTTCGGCCAGGTGGGCGCCTTGCTGGCCGAGGAGCTGGGCATGCCCTTCGTGCCCTTCGTGCCCCGGCTGGACGTGGTGGGGGACAAGCTGCGCCTGGAGCGTGAGGCCGACGGCGGCCTCGCGGTCGTCGAGGCGCCGCGGCCGTGCGTGGCCAGCATCACCAATGCTACCGACAACGTGCCGCGGCTGCCCAAGGTCAAGGACATCATGATGGCCAACCGCAAGCCCATCACGGTGTACGGGCCGGCGGACCTGGGCCTGGGCGCGGCCGACGTGGGTGAAGCAGCCAACCGGCTTGAGGTGCTGGACCTCTTTATCCCGGAAGTCAAGTCCGAATGCGAGTTCATCCAAGGCGAGGACGGGGCCGAGAAGGGTGCGAACCTGGCCCGGAAGCTGCTGGAGCGGAAGGTGATCTGAGATGGACATCGTGGTCATCGGCTGGGGACGCGATGGGGACGCGCCTTCGGCGGCCGTGCGGGAGCTTCTCGGCGGCGCCCGCCGGCTGGCTGAGAAAAGCGGGGGCCAAGTCGTCGCCGGCGCCCTGGGCGCGGCGGCGCAGGCCGCGCAGGGGATGGTGGAGTACGGGGCGGACCAGGTGTTGACGGTGGACCACCCGGCGCTGGCCGAACACGATGCCGAGGCCTACGCGGCCGCGGCCGAGGCGGTGTGCGATCGGACGGGCGAGGCCCTGGTGCTCGTGCCCGGCGACAGGCTCGGTTGGGAAGTCGCCCCGCGGCTGGCCCACCGTCTCAAGGCCGGCGTGGTTACCGACTGCGTGTCCGTGGATTGGGACGGCAGCCGGTTCGTCATGACCAAGCCGGTGTATGGCGGCAAGGCCATGGCGAAGCTTGTGGCCCGCACGGCGGTGCAGGTCGCCTTGGTGCGGACGCGGGCGATGGAGGCGCTGGCTCCGCAGCCGGGACGCGCGGGCCGGGTGGAGGCCTTGAGCGTCGACCTCGCCCCGGGCCGCGTCAAGGTAGTCGAGCGTAAGAAGGAAGAGACCCAGGGCCAGGTGCGCCTGGAGGACGCCCCCGTGGTCGTCTCAGGCGGGCGCGGCCTCGGCGGCCCGGAGCCCTTCAAGATGCTCGAAGAGATCGCGCGGCTTCTTGGCGGCGCGGTCGGGGCGTCTTTGGCCGCGGTGGACGCGGGTTGGATCTCCCCGCAGCATCAGGTAGGCCAGACGGGTAAGTCGGTGGCGCCCGACCTCTACATCGCCGTGGGCATCTCGGGCGCCAGCCAGCACGTGGCGGGGATGTCGGCCTCCAAGACCATCGTGGCCATCAACAAGGACCCCGAGGCGCCCATCTTCCGGGTGGCGCACATCGGTGTCGTCGGGGACTACAAGGAAGTCCTGCCGTCGTTCCTCGCCGAGCTGCGGAAGATCAAGGGCGCCTAAGCGCTCGCCTCTGCGGGCGCTGGTGCGCCATTGGCCAGCGTGCCGCCCGGGCCTGACCGGTGGGCCCGGGCGGCACGAGCATGCCGGGTGCGCATGCCCCCCGGGGAGAGGAGAGAGCCATGCACGAGACAGCCACCCGCGAGGTATTCTGGAACATCCGCCACATCTGGATGGTCTATCTGCTGTTGGCCCCGATGGCGGCCGCCTTTGCTTTTGGCATCTGGAACCATGTGCGGCGCTGGCGCACCGGCAAGCCTATCGAGCGCACCGATAACTGGCGGGAACGGCTGCGGGGCTTCTTCGCCGACGCCGTCGGCCAGGAGCAGTTGCGCCGTGGCGACCGGCAGGCCGGCTTGTTTCACATCCTGATATCCTGGGGCTTCGTCATCCTTTTCATAGGCACGACGGTCGTCTTCATCGAGGCCGACTTGAAGATCCCCATCATGCACGGCTGGTTCTACCTCATTTTCCAGTCGCTGATCTTGGACATCTTCGGCTTGGGCGCCATCATCGGTCTGATCATCGCCCTGTATCGCCGCTACGTGGTCAAGATGCCCCGGCTCACCCACGGGCTATGGCAGGACGGGTTTCTGCTCGCGTCCCTGCTGACAATCCTGGTGACCGGTTTCCTGGTCGAAGGCCTGCGCATCGTGGCGACCAACGACCCGTGGGGGTCGTGGAGCCCCGTCGGGTTGGCGACCGGCCGTGCCCTGGCAGCGCTGGGGATCCGTGAGTACGGGACGCAGCTGGTGGTCCACCGGTTCCTCTGGTGGTTCCACATGCTGGTGTCGTACGTGTTCATCGGCTACATCCCGTTCAGCAAGATGATGCACCTCTTCACCTCGCCGGCCAGCATCTTCACCCGCAACCTCAAGCCGAAGGGGCGCCTCGAGCCCTTGGACATGGAAAACACCGAGGTGCTGGGCGTCAAAACCTTGCGGGATTTCGACTGGAAAGACCTGCTGGACCTGGACGCCTGCACCGAGTGCGGCCGCTGCCAGGCCGTGTGCCCGGCGTATGCCGTGGGCAAGCCGTTGAACCCAAAGATGTTGATCCTCGACATGCGGCGGCAGATGACCGAAGAGATCGGGGGCACGCCGTGGGCCAAGCGGGAGCTTGAGCCGCGGCCGATCATAGGCACATCCATCGATCCGGAAACCTTGTGGTCTTGCACCACGTGCCACGCGTGCGTGACCGCATGTCCCGTCGAGATCGAGCATGTGGCCAAGATCGTTGACCTGCGCCGCTTCCAGGTCATGGAGGAGTCGGCGTTCCCGGAAACCGCCCAAGCCGCGATCCAGGGCATCGAGGACCGGGGGCACCCGTTCCGGGGGGCGCAGGCGTCGCGGCGGGACTGGTACGCGGACTTGCCCTACGTCCGGGAAATGGCCGAGGTCGGGCAGGCGGAGTATTTGTTCTGGGTCGGCTGCGCGGTGGCGTTCAACGAGCGGGCGCAAAAGATCGCTCGGTCCATGGCCAAGATCATGCACACTGCGGGTCTCGACTTCGCCGTGCTGGGCGAAGAGGAAACGTGCACGGGCGACCCGGCGCGGCGCATCGGCAACGAGTACTTGTATGAAATGATGGCCCGCCAGAACATCGAGACCTTCAACAACTACGGCGTCAAGAAGATCGTGACCACGTGCCCCCACTGCTTCAACACGATCAAGAACGAGTACCCGGACTTTGGCGGCAACTACGAGGTGATCCACCACAGCCAGCTCATCCGGGATCTGATCCAGCAGGGCCGGCTGCCCCTTGCACCCGAGCGGCTGCAGGCGCTGGAGAAGGTCACCTACCATGATCCGTGCTACCTGGGCCGCTACAATGACGAGTACGACGCCCCCCGCGCCGTGGTGGACGCGCTGGGGCTTGAGCGCGTGGAGATGGCCCGCTCGCGGGAGAAGGGCTTCTGCTGCGGCGCCGGCGGCGGCCGCTACTGGATGGACGATGAACCGGGCAAGCGCATCAATGTGGAGCGGGCGCGGGAAGTGGCGGCCACAGGCGCACAGGCGGTGTGCACGGCGTGCCCCTACTGCATGCTGATGATGGAGGACGGGCTCAATACGGTGGCCACGGAGCAAGGGGCGGAGCGGCCGGTGGCCACCCGGGATCTCGCGGAGCTGGTGGCGGAAGCGCTGGCGGAGGCCGCGGCCGCACAAGACGGGGCCGCGGGCGATGCGGCGCTTGGGGCGTAATATGCCAGGCGGCTGACGCGAAGAGTCGAGGAGGGAGCCGGGGTGGATTTCCTGCTCAACGAGGAACAGCGCCAGATCGTAGCCATGGTGCGGGAGCTGGCCAAAAGCAAGATCGCTCCCAACGCCGCCCGCTGGGACCAGGAGGAGAAGTTCCCGGAGGAGCTGGTGGAGCTCTTCGCCGAGGCGGGCCTGTTCGGCTTGCCCGTGCCGGAGGAATACGGGGGCCTGGGCGCGGACGCCCTGACGCGGGTACTGGTCGTCGAGGAGTTGTCCAAGGTTGACGCCAGCGCGGCGCTGCTTTTGGCCGTGCATGACCTGGGGCTCACCCCGATCCTCGTGGGTGCCAGCGAAGAGCAAAAGCGGCAGTGGCTGCCCAAGTTCGCCACGGGCGAATGGATCGCGGCCTTTGCCTTGACCGAGCCGGGGGCGGGCTCCGATCCCGGCGGGATGGTCATGCGGGCGCGGCGCGAGGGCGACGAGTACGTGCTCAACGGCACGAAGATCTTCATCAGCAACGGCTCCATCGCCCACGGCGTGACGGTGTTTGCCCGCACGGATCCCAACAGCAAGGGGCCCCGGGGCATCTCGGCCTTCTTTGTGGAGAAGGGAACGCCGGGCTTCACCGCGCTGCCCATGAAGGGCAAGCTGGGTTTGCATGCCTCCGACACCGCACAGCTCTTCTTTGAGGACTGCCGCATCCCGGCAAGCAACCGCCTCGGCGAGGAAGGCGAAGGTTTCCAGATCGCCATGAAAACCCTGGACCGCTCCCGGGCCAACATCGCCGCGCAGGCGCTCGGGGTGGCCGAGGGTGCGTTTGAGTATGCCCTCAACTATGTCCAGGAGCGGCAGCAGTTTGGCCAGCCTGTAGCCTCGTTCCAGGGCGTGCAGTTCATGCTGGCCGACATGGCCACGGCCATCGAAGCGGCCCGGGGCCTGACGTACCAGGCGGCCATCCGGATCGAAGAGGAAGGCAAGGGAGGCGCACGCCTGGTGACGGCCAACCGGTACTCGGCCATGGCGAAGCTGTTCGCGACCGACGTGGCCATGCGGGTGACGACGGACGCGGTGCAGCTTCTGGGCGGCTACGGCGTCATGCGCGACTACCCGGTGGAGCGCATGATGCGGGATGCAAAGATTTTCCAGATCTACGAAGGCACCAACCAGATCCAGCGGATTGTCATCGCCCGTAGCTACCTGGGAGGGGCGCGGGCTTGACACAGCCAGCCTTAGCTTCGTCCGGGACGCAGGGGGAGGGCGGGCCGCCTGAGCCCCGCCTCCCAGACCACATCGCGCGCCTGGAGCTCCCGACCCCTTACCCGGTCGGACCGGTCAACGTCTACGTGGTCTTTGGCCGTCGCCTCACTCTGGTCGACACGGGACCCAACACCGACGAGGGGGAAGCGGCGCTCGTAGACGGCCTGCGAGTGCTGGGCGTGGCGCCTGAGGACGTCGAGCAGGTGGTGATCACGCATCCCCACGTCGACCATCACGGGGGGCTCGACCGGTTCCTGCAGCGCAATCCCCGGGCGCAGGTCGTCGCGCACTTGGGCGCCGCCCCGTATTTCGGCGGCAGCCCGGGAGGGCGGCTTGATTTCTACCGGCAATGGCTTACGGAAACCGGGCTGCCCGCACCGGCGATACCGCTCGCCTTAGAGGGCCTGCGCCGGTTGGGGGAACTGGAGCCCAAGGCGAGGCCAGCGCGGTGGCTGCAGGACGGCGACCTGATCACGATGGGCGACGGCACGTGGCGGGTGCTGCATACGCCGGGGCATTCGGGTTCCCAGATCTGCCTGTACCACGAACCGAGCGGCATCATGTTCACTGCGGATCACGTCCTGCCGCAGGTGTCCTCCAACGCGATCATCGAGCCGCCGCCTGTGCCGGGCGCAGGCCGGCCCCGGACCCTGGTGCAGTACTTGGACGCCCTGCGGCGGGTGGCCGCCCTGCCGGTCCGCCTGGCGCTCCCCGGCCACGGGCGGCCTTTCACGGACCTCCAGGCGCTAGTGCACGAGCGGCTCGCGCTGCACGGGCAGAGGCGGCAGCAACTGCTGGAGAGGCTCGTGCTGGGGCCCGCCACCGTGTTTGAGCTGGCTCAAGCCATGTTCCCGCATGCTGCCGGCGGCGAGCAGCTGGTGCTGGCCCTGTCGGAGGTGCAGGGGCACCTGGATGTGCTGGAGGCCATGGAGCAGGTGCGCCCAGAGCCCATAGGTGGCGACACCGGTGCAGGCGCAGCGCAAGCGCCTGGAGGCGAAGCGCCAGCACGCGCCGGCGATGCGCAAGCACGTACAGGCGAAGCGCAAGCCAGGGCCATCGTCTACCGCGCCGTGGAGGCGGCGAGCCAGGCGGTGGGGGTCCGCGCGCCGCAGATTAAGTGAAGGGAGTCACTATTGACATCTTCCGGCGCCGCTTCTATAATTGCGCTAGCGTTACAACTTAAAACCAGCGCATCGACCCCGTGTCGATGCTCAAAGGTGCAACTCTTATCGAGAGCGGCGGAGGGACTGGCCCGATGAAGCCCGGCAACCGGCGCCCACGTTAAGGCGGGCGCAAGGTGCCAATTCCTGCCGAATGCCGGTGCAAGGCCCGGCATTTGGGGAGATGAGAGGAGGCACATCTTCCGTAGATGTACCTCTTCTCGTGCGGGAAGGGGTTTTTTGTTGCATACCTACAACGGTTTTCTACACGGCAAAGCGAGCGTGTCCGCCGTCGTCCCCATGCTGCGCCTGGAAAACGTGCAGAAGACGTACGGCCGGGGCGCCAATCAGGTGCAGGCGCTGCGCGGCGTCTCCATTGACGTGATGCCAGGAGAGATTTTCGGCATCATCGGTTTGAGCGGTGCAGGCAAGAGCACCCTCATCCGCTGCATCAACCTGCTGGAGCGCCCGCAGGCGGGCCGGGTGTACATCGACGGCGTTGACGTCACCGACTACAAGGGCGCGGCGCTGCGCTCCATGCGGCGGCAAATCGGCATGGTGTTTCAGCACTTCAACCTGCTGACCAACCGCACCGCCTTGGGAAACGTGACGTTCCCCATGGAGATCGCCGGGCATCCCCGGCGGGAGCGGGAGCGGCGGGCGCTGGAATTGCTCGAATTTGTCGGATTGCGGAACAAGGCGCATCGCTATCCGTCGGAGCTGAGCGGCGGCGAGAAGCAGCGGGTCGGCATCGCCCGGGCGCTGGCGTCTGAGCCCCGGATCCTCTTGTGTGACGAGCCCACGTCGGCGCTGGATCCGGAGACGACGGCGTCCTTCCTCAACCTGCTCAAAGACATCAACCGGCGGCTGGGGCTTACCATCGTCATGGTGACGCACCAGATGCACGTGGTGCGGGCGGTGTGCGGCAGGGTGGCGGTGCTGGACCAGGGGCGCGTGGCCGAGCTGGGCTCCGTGGCCGAGGTGTTTGATGCGCCCAAGACCGAGGCGGCGCGCCGGCTGGTGAAGGAGGCGGCCATCGGTGCTTAACCAGCAGGTGCTCAACATGCTGTGGCCCGCCCTTTGGGAAACCCTCTATATGGTGGCTGGGTCGGTCTTTTTCGGCCACCTGTTTGGGGTTCCCCTGGGGATCTTGGTGGTCGTCACCAGCCCGGGCCACATTTGGCCCAACCGTTTCGTGCACCGCGTCCTTGGGGTCATCATCAACATCGGGCGCTCGATCCCGTTCATCATCCTGATGGTGGCCATCATCCCCTTCACCCGGTGGGTGGTGGGCACCTCCATCGGCACCACGGCGGCCATCGTGCCGCTGTCGGTGGCCGCCACGCCGTACATCGCGCGGCTGGTCGAGACGGCCCTCCTCGAAGTGGACTTGGGCGTCATCGAGGCCGCT
>DATCLD010000040.1:0-8823 GCA_036564115.1 Limnochordales bacterium | reverse complement strand
CCCGTGCCGCCTGGGTACATGGCCCACACCGATGACGTCGAGCGTTACGACTACAACCCCGAGAAGGCCAAGCAGCTCTTGGCGGAGGCGGGTTATCCCAACGGCCTGAACATCGGCCCGGTCATCATCTCCGAAGTGCAGTCGCTGCTGATCCCGATGCAAATCATCCAGGAACAGCTGGCCCGCCACGGCGTGACCATGGACCTGCAGGTGGTGGACCACCAGACGTTCCATGACCGGATCCGGCAGAACATGAGCAACATGGTGCTGTACGGCGCGGCCCGGTTCCCGACGCCCGACCAGTACCTGACCCAGTTCTACCACTCGGCGTCAACGGTCGGGAAGCCCACGGCCGTGACCAACTTCTCGCACTACGGGTCCGTCATCCAGGGAGTCGACCACCTGATCGACATGGCGCGCGTCGAGCTCAACCAGCAGCGGCAGGTGGAGATGTGGCAGCTGGCGCAGAAGCTGATCACCCGTGACGCGCCAACGCTCCCGCTGTACGTGTTGAAGCTGGTCTTCGTGCGCCACAACTACGTGGATCTCGGCTACGAGTTCGAATCCACCATCAACCTGACGCCGCAGTTCAACGAAAAGACGCGCTTGTTGAAGTAAGCGCGGGACGCCAGGACCTAAGGTGGGCGGAAGGCCTCGGCTCTTCCGCCCGCCGCGGTCCCTGGCGGCTCAAGCCGCGAGGGGAATGCGGATGTACCGCTATGTTTTGCGTCGCCTGCTCGCGACGATACCGACCCTGTTTCTAATGCTGACCCTTGCGTTCTTCCTGGTGCGAGTCGTGCCTGGCGATCCGGCCATCGCGATCCTCGGCGACTCGGCCTCGCAGGAGGCGCTGGAGCGCTTCCGGGAGCAGATGGGCCTTAAAGACCCGTTGCACGTCCAGTATTTCCGCTTTCTTGCGGACATCGTGCGGGGCAACCTGGGCAGGTCCATGGTGACGGGGCTCCCGGTAATGGACCAGCTGCTGCGGGCGTTGCCGCACACCCTTGAACTCACGGGGGCCGGCGTCCTCATCGGGGTTTTGCTGGGCGTACCCCTGGGCCTGCTTTCAGGCATCAGACAAAACTCGTGGCTGGACTACTTAATCAGGGCGGTGTCGTTGGCAGGCCTTTCCGTGCCGGCCTTCGTGCTGGCCGTCGTCTTGATGATGGTGTTTGCTGTGCAGCTCGGGTGGTTTCCCGTCATCAGCAGCGGCACCGGCGCCAATCTGGCCGAACATCTGCGGCAGCTTTTTTTGCCCGCGATGACCTTGGGCCTGATCATGACGGCCTACGTGGCCCGCGTCACCCGCAGCTCGTTTCTCAATGTGTTCCACAACGACTACATCCGCACGGCGCGCGCCAAGGGCCTTGCCGAGCCCCGCGTGGTCGTGAAGCATGCCCTTAAAAACGCACTCATACCGGTCATCACCATGGTCGGGCTGTACGCGGGGACGCTGCTCGGCAGCTCTGTGATGACGGAAATCGTGTTCAACCGGCCAGGCCTAAGCGGCCTCATCGTCGGCGCCATGACTCGACGGGACTACACTGCGCTGCAATCCTTGCTGGTGGTGTTTGCCTTTATGATCGTCGTGATCAACTTGATCACCGACCTGTTGTACGGATTGGTGGATCCGAGGATCCGCTATGACTGAGCCGCGCATGCAGCAGTCCGGCGGAGCCGCGACCGGCACGTCCCTGGCCCGGCGCAGGCTAAGGGTGTTCCTGCGCAACCGGGCTGCGGTGGCCGGCGCCATCATCATCTTGATCGTGGTCGTGGTGGCCATCGCCGCTCCTTGGCTTGCGCCCCACGACCCGGTGCGGCAGAGTGCGGTCAACCGGTTGAAACCGCCGGGCACCGAGAGCTACCTGCTGGGCACCGACCGCTTCGGCCGCGACACGTTGTCCCGGGTGATCTGGGGCGCCCGCATTTCGCTGCAGGTCGGCGTCGCTTCCGTGTTGTTGGGCATGGTCATCGGCGTTCCCGTCGGGATCGTGGCCGGCTACAAGGGAGGGCGCACCGACCAGATCCTAATGCGGCTCGTGGACGTGGCCCTTGCCTTTCCCACCCTGGTCTTGGGGCTCATCATCGTGGCCCTGCTGGGATCGGGCCTATGGAAGCTCATCCTGGCCATCGCCCTTGTCAACGCGCCCCAGTTTGCCCGCGTGGCGCGCGGGCCGACCATCGCCCTGAGGGACGCGGAGTTTGTGCAGGCGGCGCGGGCGTTGGGGGCCTCGGATTGGCGGATCATGTTCCAGCACGTGCTGCCCAACATCTTACCCGACGTCCTCACCGTCTCCAGCCTCTGGGTGGCCTCGGCCATCCGCACGGAAGCCAACTTGAGCTTCCTGGGCCTTGGGGTGCCGCCGCCCACACCCAGCTGGGGCAACATGGTACGCGACGGCATTGATTTCCTGGGCCGGGCACCGTGGCTGGCCATCGCGCCCGCGGCGGCCATCTTTATCACGATTCTAGCCTTCAACATGCTCGGCGACGGCCTGCGGGACATCGCCGACCCGCGCACCCACGGGCAGTAGCCGAATGCGGCTCTTGAGCGAAAGGCGGGACTAATGTGGGACAAAAGCTGGAGTTCCTGTATTTGAGTGCGGAGGACGTGCGCGCCGCGGGCGGTGCGGACTTGGCAGCCACCATGGCGGCGTGCGAAGAGGCGTTCCGGCTCTTTGAAGCCGGGGAGTGCCGGGAGCTCCCTACCGGCAAAATCCACTGGAACGGCGAGCACGCCCACCGGACGGGGGCCAAGATCGCTTATGTCGGCGGCCCCGTCAACGCGGTCGGCATTAAGTGGATCCCGGCCAATCCGGACAACCCAAAGGAACGCAACCTGCCCCGGGCCATTGGGCAGATCATCTTGACGGACCCCGTCAGCGTCGTGCCCAGGGCCATCATGGACGGCACCATTATCAACGCGGTGCGCACTGCGGCGGTGGGCGGCCTGTTTGCCAAATACCTGGCCAAGCCGGGCGCGGAGTCGGTGAGCGTCATCGGCACCGGCCCCATCGGGCGCAACCAGCTGAACGCGATCCTCCTGGCGGTGCCGACGATCCGCCGCGTGTACGTGTACGACCTGGTGCCCGAGCGCTCCGAGCGCTTTGCCGCCGACAAGGGGGCCGAGTTCCCGGAGCTGGAGTTCCACGTTTCGTCCACGGCCCGCGAATGCATCGAGGCCGGCGACATCATCTCCACCGCCACCGTCACCGCGCCCGAGGACGCCTACATCGAGTACGAATGGCTGCGGCCGGGGGCCGTCGTTATCAATACGTCGGCCAACGACACGAAGATGGAGACGTTCCAAGGCGCCGCGGCTTGTCTTTCCCACAGCCGCGAGAAACCCGGCAACAACCTGCGCGCCGACGCGGCCCGGTGCTATCAGGAGGGCATCCTGCCGTCGGAGAAGCTGGTGCACATCAGCGAGGTCATCACCGGCAAGCAGCCGGCCCGCCTCAACCCCGACGACGTTATCATCTCTCTGCCCATGGGCATGGCCATTATGGATATGATCAACGCGCAGCGGGTGTACGAGCGGGCGCGACAGCTCGGTATCGGGCGCACCTTGCCCTTGTGGGAAGAGGTGCCTTGGGTCTAGCCTAGGCATCCGGGCAGCTGGAATCCGCGAACCCGGCGGGCGCATCAGCCGCCCTTCGCCGGGTTCGCGGGCAGTTCGACGGTAAAGGTCGTACCCCTCCCCACCTGGCTTTCCACGGAAACCCGCCCGCCGTGGGCGTCGACGATGTGCTTGACGATGGACAGACCCAGGCCCGTACCGCCGGTCGCTCGGGAGCGGGCCTTGTCTACCCGGTAGAAGCGTTCGAACACCCGCGGCAGGTCGGCGGCGGGAATCCCGATCCCGGTGTCTTGCACCCTGAGGATGACGGTGCCGCTGGCGGCCTGCCCGGACACGACCACCCGCCCGCCGGCGGGCGTGTACTGGATGCCGTTGATGGCCAGGTTGTAGACGACCTGCTCGATCTGGCCCGGGTCGCACTGGGCCCGCAAGTCCAAGGGCACTTCGTTGATCAGATGCACCTGCGCCTGCGCGGCCTGATCCCGCAGCTGGGTGAGCACCCGGCCCACCAGGTTGTGCAGGTTGGTCCACTCAAAACGGGGTGCCGCCTGCCCGGATTCGATCCGGGACAGGTTGAGCAGATCGTCCACCAGGCGGCGCATGCGCTCCGCGTCCCGCACGATCAGAGTGAGAAACCGTTCCCGCTGTTCGGGAGTTTCAGGTGGGTCCTCCAACAGCGTCTGGGCGTAGCCCAAGATGGACGTCAAGGGGCTGCGCAGCTCATGGGACACGTTGGCCACAAACTCGCGGCGCATCTGCTGCAGCCGCTGCTCGAGCTCACCCTCGGAAAAGGTGATGACGATGGCCCCCTCGCCGTTCTCGGCGATGGGCACGACCCGGGCCTCCATTTCAAGGCCGCGCTGGGGCAGGTGCACCCGCACCCGCTGGGGCTGGCCCGCCGCGAGACAGCGTTCTACCGCCCCTGATAGCGCCTCTTCAGGCAGCACTTCCTCGAGCGGCCTGCCCGCGGCCGATTTGGAGTCGACCTGCAGGAGCCGGGCAGCCCGTTCGCTGGTCCAGCGCAGGCGCTTGTCGGGGTCGAGCACCAGCAGCACCTTGTCGCTGGCCTCGACCACCGCCCGCAAGGACCGCTCGGCCACCCGGTGAGCCCGCTCCTGCCGGGCCGACCGGGCCTGCTCCTCTTCGAGGCGGACGGCGGCGGCACCGAGCTCCCGCTGCAGGCGGGCGCGCTCCCACACAAGCAGCGCCACGGCCAGCGCCAAGAGCCCGGTCAAGGCCAGCAAGACGGCACTGGCCGGCAGCCCTTCAAACATCGCGATCACCACGCCAGCGGTAGCCGCCTTCGCCTCCGGTATCCGTGCCTTCATCCACGGTCTCCAGCCACCGCGGGGCGGCCGGGTCGTCGCGCAGCTTCTCCCGCAGGTAGCCCACGTAGAGGTCCACCACCCGCGGGTCCCCCACGAAATCGTCGCCCCAGACGCGGGCCAGAAGCTCCCGCCGGGACCAGACTTTCCCCGGGCGCTCCACAAACACGCGCAGCAAGGCGAACTCGGTGGGAGTAAAGCGCACCTCTTCCCCGGCCAGCCGCACCTGCTGTCGGCTCAGGTCAACTTCCAGGTCGCCGAACCGGAGGGAGCCCAGCACGGGAGCGTTCACGTCGCCGCTGCGCTTCAGCAACGCCTGCACCCGGGCCACCAGCTCCCTGGGGTTGAAGGGCTTGGTGACGTAGTCGTCGGAGCCGATCTCCAGCCCCATGGCCCGGTCCTCGTCGTCGGTACGGGCGGTCAGCATGAGCACGGGCACCTGGCTGTGGCGGCGGATACGGCGGCATACTTCAAACCCGTCCAGGTCCGGAAGCATCAGATCCAGAACGATCAGGTCCGGCCGCTCTTCCATCGCCAGGCGCAGCGCCTCGCCTCCGGTTTCGGCCAGGAGCACTTGAAAGCCGGCGCGGCGCAGGTGGTACCCGACCAGCTCCAGGATGCCCTGTTCGTCATCGACGACTAGGATGCGCCGCTCGGTCATGGGTTGACTTCACCGTCCCGCTTGAAAACACAATGGGGGCGCCAGCGGCGCCTCCCACGTTGCGCAAGTACCTGCCTAGGCCTCCCTGGCCGCGATCAGCCGCTCGAGCCGGTCGACCAGCTCGGCCAGGACGCCGAAGGTTTCCTCCACGGGCTGCGGGGTCGACAGATCCACGCCCGCCATCCGCAGGGCGTCCAGCGGGTACATGGAGCTGCCGGCCTTGAGAAAGCTCAGGTACGCCTCGGCCGCCCCGGGTTCGCCCGAGAGCACCCGCTTGGCCAGCGCGTGGGCGCCCGAGATCCCTGTGGCGTACTGGTAGACGTAGAAGTTGGAGTACAGGTGCGTCGGGAACTGGGCCCACGTGATACCGACCCGGTCGGTGTCCACCTCCACCTCGTCGCCGTAGCCCTCACGGAACAAATCGGCCAAGAGCTTGTTCATGCCGTCGGCGGTCAACGCCTGCCCCCGCTCCACCTGCTCGTGGATGGCCAGCTCAAAGCGGGCCAGCGTCGGCATGAGGAAGAAGTAGCGGTGGAAGTTGTCCATGGCCTCTTCGATGAGGGCGATCTGGAACTCGGGGTCCGGCTGGGTTTCAAACAGGTAATGCCGCACCATGGCCTGGTTGAAGTTGGACGCCACCTCGGCCACGAAGATGGAGTAGTGTGCGTAGACCTGGGGCTGGTGGCGGTGGGTGTAGTAGGAGTGCATGGAGTGGCCGAGCTCATGGGCCAGGGTGCTCATGCTGCTCAGGTCGTTGGTATAGTTCATCAAGATGAAAGGACGCGTCCCCTTGACACCGGCCGAGAAGGCCCCCGCCCGCTTGCCCTTGTTGGGGTAGCGATCGACCCAGCGCTCCTCCAGGCACCCCCGCCGCAGGATGGAGACGTACTCCTCACCCAGCGGCCGCATGCCCGCCGCGATCCACTCCACCGCCTGCTCGTAAGAAACCTCCGGCGCGTTGCGGGAAAGGCGCGAGCGGGTGTCGTAGGGCTGGAGCTTTTCCAGCCCCAGGGCACGCTGCCGGATGCGCCAGTAGCGGTGCCAGATGGGCAGGTGCTTGCGGTAGGTTTCGATCAGGTTGTGGAACACTTCCACCGGGATGTGGTTGGCGTCGAGGGCGGCTTCCAGGGCTGACTTGTAGCGCCGCGCCCGGGCCATGAAGACGTTTTGCTTTACACCCGCCGCCAGGCAGTTGGCCAGGCCGTTCTTGAGAGCGAGGTACCCGTCCGCGTAGCTCTCCCAGGCCGTACGGCGTAGCTCGCGGTCGGGGCTGTGCAGCAAGAAGTTGATGGTGCCCTGGGCGACTTCATGCTCATTGCCCTGGCTGTCCCGGGCCGGGCGAAACCGGATGTCGGCGTCGGAGATGATGCCGTGTATCCCGGCCGCGGTGCGGAACGGATCCTGTACGAGGCTGAGCAGCTCTTCCACCTCGGCGGAGCGGACGTGCTCTTTTTGGCGGGCCAAGGTGTCAAAGTAGTGCTTGTAGATGGCAAGGCGCGGCTCCTGGTCGGCCCACTGCATGAGCCGGTCGGGGCCGACGGCCAGCAGCTCCGGTTCGATGAAGGACATGGCAGCCATGCACTGGGCGAAAACGCCCCGACCCCGGTCGTTGAGGGCGGCGGCGGCCTGGTCCGACGTATCCACGGTGAACCGCAGCATGCCGTACATGTAGATCTTCCCCGCGTCGCCCAGGAGCCCGTAGGCGGTTTCCAGGCAGTCCGCGAGCACCGCCGGGCCTTCGCCTAGGCGCCCGCGGAAGGCCGCGAGCTCGGGCAAGCGTGCGGTGAACGACTGCACCGCGGCTTCCCAGTCCTCGTCGGACGGGAAGATGCTGTGCACGTCCCAAGTGTGTTCAACAGGTACATCCTTGCGCAACGGCAGCGCCGTGGCCACCCTCATCAACCCCCGTGTGTGTCGTTTTCGCCCTGTGCTATAATGGGTTTCGGTCTTGGGAGTAGTTGACCGGCTGGTGCCGGCCGCGGTCTTCAAAACCGTCGGGGGGCGGCCAGCGTCGTCCCCGGTGGGTTCGATTCCCATCTACTCCCGCCAATCGAGCCGTCAGCCGGTCTGGGGCTTTTGGCCGTGGGCTTTGGCCCGCTTCTCCTCGTACATCCGCTGGTCGGCCTTGTCCAAAAGCTCTGTCGCGGCGTCTTCGGCCGAGGTAGCCCAGCCAACGGACATGGTGACGCCGGTGGCCTCCAAAACCGCCTCGACCAGGCGTTGGCCGGCCTGTTGCGCGCCGTCGGCCGCTGTATCGGGCAGCAGGACGGCAAACTCCTCCCCGCCCCAGCGCGCCACCACATCGGTCCGGCGGCAGGCGCGCCGCAGCGTATCCGCCACCCGCCGCAGCACCCGGTCCCCTTCTTTGTGGCCAAACCGGTCGTTGATGTGCTTGAAATCGTCCACGTCCAAGATCAGCACAGAGAAGACGCTTCCGGTCCGCCGGGCGCGCGCTATCTCCCGCTGGAGCTCGTTCTCGAAGTGGCGGCGATTGTAGAGCCCCGTCAAGGAATCAGTGATCGCCTGCTCGCGCAAGTTCGCCCACAAGCTCCCGCTAACGCCGCCGCCGATGGCCAGGAGCGCCATGTAGACGTAAGGCATCCGATGCGTCAAGTCACGCTGGGTTCCTAACTCGATCAGCAAGCGCCCCACGTGGACGCCGGCCCCCAAGGCGGCTCCCAAGAGGCAACCCCATACCGCCTCGCGACGCCAATGCATGGACTTGTCCACCCCACCCCACGGACCCGTTGCCCCAGAACTTCCGCGTCGCTCGCCTCATTCCTTTAATCACGTGCAAGATGACTTACGAGTGCAAATCCTTGCCGCCTTTTTCGAAACCAAATCGGTCCAACCGGCGTTCGTCCGGCATAATCCCCCCGGCTGCTGCCTAGACTGATCTTGAAACGCTGCCCATTCCAAACGAGCTGGGGGAAACGCCATGATTCGCTCCGCGCCGACCCCGGGCCCTGGGGGTTGCGAAACCGGGAAGCGCCTGCCGCTCTTGAAAGGGCTGCCGCGTCCGATGACCGACGCGGAGCGGGCGGAGATGTTTGCCCAGGCGATGCGGGCCATCGCCGAGGAGCCTGGGCTCCCGCCGCGCCTCAAAGAGCGGGGCATCGCGCCATTGTCGGTTGCGTACCAGCGTCTGCGCGCCCGCCGATCCTGACCGCGCCTGCGACGCCTCACCCCGCCTACGACACCTCTGGGGTCTCCCGCTCCCCGGCCTTGCCCGCCAGCACCCGCACGTCGCCCACCCG
>DATCLD010000039.1:0-9794 GCA_036564115.1 Limnochordales bacterium | reverse complement strand
GAGCGGGGCGACATTGACATCGCGGAGGCGCTGCCTCTGGACCAGCTCCAGCGGCTGCGCAACATGCCGGGCATCCGGGTGGAGGACCATCCGAGCCTGCGGGTGACGTACCTCTACCTCAACAACCGGCGGGCGCCCCTCAACGATCCGCGGGTGCGGCAAGCCATTTCGTATGCTGTGGACTACGACGCCATTATCCAGGGCGTGATGCTGGGCAACGCGGTGCAGATGCGCGGGCCTGTGCCCCAGGGCATGTGGTCGCACGATCCCGAGGTGTTCCAATACCGCCGGGATCTGGACAAGGCCCGGGCGCTCTTGCGGGAGGCGGGCGTGAGCGGCTTGCGGCTGGGGTATCTGTACTCGCCGGTGTATCCTGAATGGGAGCAGATTGGCCTGGCCCTGCAGGCGCAGCTCGCCGAGGTCGGCATCCAGCTGGAGCTGCAGCCGTACGCCTACGCGACCATGCGGGCTATGCTGGGCGACGGCGAGTTTGACATCGCCGTCGGCAACTGGACGCCCGACTTCGCCGACCCGTACATGTTCATGAACTACTGGTTCGACTCCGCCAACGGCGGCTTGCCGGGCAACCGCTCCTTCTACAGCAACCCCGAGGTCGACCGGCTCATCCGGCAGGCGGCCGTTGTGACGGACATCGCTGAGCGCACCCGCCTGTACCGGGAAGCGCAGCGCATCGTGGTGGAGGAGGCCGCGTACGTCTACCTGTACCAGCAGCGGTACCAGGTAGCCATGCGGGACAACGTCCAAGGCTACGTCTTCAACCCGATGCTGCTTGACATCTACAACGTGGACACCATGTCCAAGCGCTGAAGTTGGATAAGCGCCCCGGGGCAACGGCGGGCAAGAGCGTTCTGGCCCATAGCCGCCTCGGGGCGCTTTTTCGTAAACACCAAGGCACGGTGGTTTTGAGGTGAGGTCATGGGCTTGGGCCAGGTGATCGCCCGGCGCCTGGCCCTCATGGTGCTGGTGCTGCTGGGTGTCACCCTGCTGACCTTTCTCATCGCCCACGCCATCCCGGGCGACCCGGCGCGCCTTTTGGCCGGCCAGCGGGCCAGCGACGAGGTGGTGGCCCAGATCCGCCGCAACTACGGGCTGGATCAGCCGCTGCCCGTGCAGTATGTCCGTTATATGTCGGGCCTGCTGAAGGGCGATCTGGGCCGCTCCATCCGCACGGGCCGGCCTGTGGGTGAAGACTTGGCCCGGTTTTTCCCGGCGACGCTGGAGTTGGTGGGCACGGCCATGTTGCTGGCTGTGCTCATCGGCGTGCCTTTGGGTGTGGCGTCGGCCGCGCGCAACAATTCGTGGGTCGATCATGTAAGCCGCAGCGTTTCGGTGGCCGGGGTTTCCATGCCTTTGTTTTGGCTGGGGATCGTCGCCCTCGCGCTGTTTTACGGGAGGCTCGGGTGGCTGCCGGGCTCAGGGCGATTGTCGCCCTTTGGCGTCGCACCGCCGACCGTGACGGGTTTGTACCTGATCGACGCTGCCCTGGCCCGGGACTGGGCGACGTGGCGGGACGCGGCGGTGCACTTGCTCCTGCCGGCGAGCTGCCTCGCCTTTGTCCACGTCGGGATCGTAGCCCGGCAGGTAAGGGGGAGCCTGCTTGAGGTGCTCCACCAGGACTACATCCGCACCGCCCAGGCGTACGGCGTGCCGCCCCGTCGGGTGCTTTACCGCTATGCCCTGCGTAACGCCCTGGTGCCGACGTTGACGGTGGTCGGCCTCGCCCTGGGGGACTTGCTCGCCGGCGCGGTCGTCACCGAAACGGTTTTCGCTTGGCCGGGCATGGGCAGCTACGTGGTGGATTCCATCACATCGCTGGATTTCCCGGCCATCATGGGCTTCACCGTCGTCGTCGCGGTGGGCTACAGCGTCATCAACCTGCTGGTGGATCTGATCACCCTCCGGCTCGACCCCCGCATCCGGGCGATGGGGTAGAGGCGATGGGGTAGAGGCGATCAGGTAGGGCACCGGGGCAGAAGGCGGAAGCAGGCCGTCCGCAAACAGGCGGCGCGCAAGCACATAGGAGGCCAGGACGTAGGAGGTTAGCAAGGTTGTCAGTCGATGTGCTGACACAGCGGGATCCCGACAACGTGGCGGCCCGTGCGGGAGCGGGGCGCGGCCGCTTGGCGCGCCGGCGCCGTCCCGTTATGGCGTGGATCGGCTTCGTGCTGGTCATCGTTCCTGTGCTCGCGTCGCTCTTCGCGCCGTGGCTGGCGACCCATGACCCCAACCAGGTCAACCTGGCCCGGCGGCTGCAGCCGCCGTCGTCGGAGCACTGGTTTGGCACGGACGAAGTCGGCCGGGACTTGTTTTCCCGGGTCTTGGACGGCGGCCGGCGCTCCATCGGCGCGGGGTTGAGCGTCGTGCTGCTCGCGGCCAGCGCCGGCATCGTGCTGGGCGGCATCAGCGGTTGGGTCGGGGGCAAGCTTGACCTGGTGCTGATGCGGGTGATGGACATCATCCTGGCGTTTCCGGCGCTGGTACTGGCCATGGCGCTGGCGGCGGCGTTGGGCCCCGGCCTGATGAGCTCGGTGCTGGCGGTGGCCTTCGTGCGCGTACCGGTCTACGTGCGGCTCGTGCGGGCGCAGGTACTGTCACTGAGGGAACGGGAGTATGTGACCGCCGCGGTGGCGGCAGGCGCCCCGACCTGGCACATCCTGTGGCGCCACCTGATCCCCAACAGCCTCCCGCCCGTGGTCGTCCAGGCGACGCTGGATGCGGGCAGCGCGATGCTGCTCACGGCGACCATGAGCTTCTTGGGCTTGGGCGTGCGGGCGCCGGCCGCCGAGTGGGGCGCAATGGTCAACAGCGGCCGCGTGTACCTGCTGGATCAATGGTGGTACCCGACGTTCCCCGGGGCGGCCATTTTCATGACGGCGATGGGCTTTAACCTTATCGGCGACTACTGGCGCGACCGCCTGGATCCCCGTCGCGCGGCTACCGCCCCGGGGCAGAGCCGTACAAGGCCGTAAGCTGGTCGAAGTAGAGCACCCCGGCGCTCTGGCGCCGGGCATCAAACTCCACCACGTACACCCGCTCAAAACTGATGGGCAACGGCGCCTCCGGGTCGATGGGCGCCTCCACCCAGCGCCACCCCGTCCAATTGAGCCCGCCGACCGGCGTGAAGTCGGTCACCCGGCGGTTGCCGTCGCCGTCGAGGTAGTTGGCCCGCAGCCAATGGCCGGTCGCGTCGCCGTAGACCCACAGGCCGATGGCCCGCGGCCGCCCTGGGATGGGGATGGGGGCCGGTGCCTGGACGTATGCTGCGGCCGTGCCGCCCCCGCCGGCCCGCAGGTCGTAGGTGAGCTTGGCGGAACGCTGTCCTTCCCGCACCGGTTCTCCCGGCCCCGACAACGCGAGGGACGCCCGCGCCCGCACCGCGTTGGCATACCACCCGCCCGCTTCGTCAAAGCCCCACAGGACCTGGGGCGGCTGGTCCACCGTGATACGGGCCGTGGCCGAGGCCCCGCCCAGCCGGGCGGTCACGACGGCCTCGCCCTGCTGCACGGCCGTGACCACGCCGCCGGCATCGACCCGCACCGCGCCGCCCGCGGCGCTCCAGGCAAACTGCCACGGGTTGACCCAGACGGGACGGCCGTCGGCGTCGAAGGCTTGTGCCTGGAGAGTGATGGACTCGCCGCTGGCAAGGTTGAACGTCTCGGGTGTGACGGCGACGGCTGCCACCGTGTCCACCACGGTCACGGTCGTGGACGCCCGGATAGGCCCGACGGCCGCTTCGATGACCGCCGTCCCCGGCTGGCGGGCCGAAAAGGCGCCGCTGGCCCCGACCCGTCCCGCGTCGCCCGTCACGGTCCAGGCGACCTGGCTGGCCAAGACGGTGCGCGGGTTGTGGTGCTCGTCCTGGCCGAGGATCGTGA
Source organism: Limnochordales bacterium (assembly GCA_036564115.1). Lineage (GTDB taxonomy): Bacteria > Bacillota > Limnochordia > Limnochordales > ZCTH02-B6 > ZCTH02-B6. The sequence goes on along the minus strand of DATCLD010000039.1, from coordinate 5,898 downwards.
TGGGCATCAGGCTCCCGGTGTAGGCCACCGGCGCGGCCGGCCGCAGGATGAGCCGGGCCAGCTGCCCAGGCGGCGCGGTGCTGACGACCAAGAGCCCGTTGCCCACTGCCCGCTCATGCCCGTCCGAGGGGACGTTGACCACCTGCGGCTCCGCGGTGCCGGGCGGGCGGATGACCATCGTCGTCGACCCGCCGCCGTCGAGGTTGAGGGCCTCCGTCGCCCCGAGGGCGAGCATCAGGTCCTGTAGTTCAAACAAGGTCATGCCGTCCGCGTGGCCCTCGCGCCGGCCGTCCACCGTTACTAGGAAAACCTCCCGGCCATTGAAACCGATAGCCGTGCGGGGATGGCGCTGCGTGACCAGGCTGTCCCGGGTGTCAAGGGGCGCCGGCGCGCCGGCCGCCACGAGCACCGGCCGGCCGGAAACCGCGTCGGTCACCTGATCGAAGGGCGGGCTGAGGTTGACCTCGAGATGAATCGTCGCACCTAAAGGCAGGAGGTCGAGAAACTCCTCCGCCGGCCCCCGGGCCGCCAGGACTACGCCGTCGGTGGGGACCGCGAGCGTCAAGGGGGCGGCGCGGCTGCCCCACTCGCGCGCGGCCACCGTGCCCGTGTAAACCGTACCCGGGCGCAAGGGAGGGGTTATGCCCTGCACGATGACGGCGGTGCCTTCGATGGGCGGCGTCGTGGGCCCAAGCCGCGGCGTGTAGAGGGCGAGGGAGAGTCCGGCCAGCGGGCGGTTGATGAGGTCGATCCGCCATTCGGAGGGAACCGCAAACCCAGGCTCGGCCGAAAGCGCATTGCCCGCACTCGCCTCATCCACCCACACCCGGGCCTGCATCTCGGGCACGCCGATGACGGGTCGCCCGTCTCGCCCGACGCCAAACGCCGGGGTGCCGCTGGGACTCGTGACGATCTCGCCGCTCTGCATGTGCAGGCCGACTGGCAAACCAGCGATGGGGGCCGAGTAGAAAAAGTCAGCGTTAATGGCGGCCACCACGGCCCTGCCCGGGGCGTGGCGGGCCAGCGCCTGGCTCAAGACGGTGCCGACGCCTCCAGCCGTCCCCTGGGCCAGCGCGCCCTCAAACCGCACGTAGGGATGGCCCTGCTCGACCCGGACCACATGCACCGGCTGCACGGCATCCGCCTGGCGCAGCGTGAAGGCTGCGTGGTATGTGCCCGGTCCGATGGGGTCCCAAGGGAGCTCCGCGGCGGAAACGGCCGGCGCGGCTAAACCGGTCGCCGTAATGGGCCCGGATGAGTTTTGGGAGGAAGACGCCGCCGGGCTGCCCGCTGGGGCGGCGGGGACCTGTTCCGCCAGGGCTGGCATAGGCGCGTGCGCGGCCGCCGTGAAATGCCCCAGCCACCCGCCTAAGAGGGACAGCAGGAATAGCCCGATCGACAGCCAGACTCCGAGCGAGGCACCCCGCCACAACGTTTGCGGTTTCAATACAGGGATTTGGAAACAAGGCGGCTTTGGCCGTCCGTGGCGCAGCAAGGTCATGCTTTAGGTATTGGCCATACCCGGCCGACTTCCTCGCCGCGCGGGGCCTGCCCGGTTTCGATAAATCAAGTGCAGCGCACGCGGAATCAAGTGCAGCACACGCGGAGCGCCGCTCCCACATCTCCACCTGCAATAAATGTGAGAGAAATCACAGAAAATAGCGCGCAGCGATGCCAAATGGTGCTTGCGGGATCATAAAACGGAAGATTATAATGAATGGGAGAAGACGCGCAGTCAAACTGCACAGTCGAGCTGGCCTGGACCCGGGGGCTTAGGGGGGGGGCGCGCCAGCACCAGCGGGGATCGTCTCGGTTCTTGCTCGGGGCCTCCTTTAGCAGACGATTCGGGGGAGGCCGGCCTTCCAGGCGACTGAACCCGCGGGCATGAATGGCGCGTTTTGCTGCCGGCGAAACCGAACGGGGCTCTTGTCGCCACTACCCCAAGCCCCAGGGGGTGTGTACATGCCCAGGGCGCTGCGGATCTTGCTGGTCGAAGAAAATGACGAAGACGTGAGTCTCATCCTGGGCGAGCTGGAGCGCAGCGGCTTCGCCCCCACACACCTGCAAGTGGAGGACGAGGCGGGCCTGCAGTCCGCTTTGCAGGAAGGGCTTTGGGACGTGGTACTCTGCTGCGACGGCGTACCCGGACTGAGCCCGTACGCCGCCTTCAAGCTGGTAAGGGAAGCCGACCCCCACCTCCCGTTCATCCTCCATTGCCAGCATGACGCCGAACAAAACGCACAGGGAATGACGCCGCGGGGCGCTCACGGCTTCGTGACCAAGCAGGCCCTGGGACCCCTGGCGCCAACCATCGAACGGGCGCTTGAGCAGGTCGCCGAGCGCCGGGAACACCCGCGAGAAGCGCTAAAGGGCGTGCGCGTGCTGCTTGTGGAGGACCACCGGGAACTGCTGGCTGTCATGGCTGAGGTGCTGGAACTTGAAGGCTGCCACGTCGCGGCCAAGGCGTCAGCCGAGGAAGCCCTAGACTACTTGCGCGACAACGAACCGCCCGATGTGTTCGTGTGCGACCTCAGCCTGCCCGGGATGGACGGCTACGAGTTCATCCAGCGGGCCCGGCAGCTGCCCTGCATGGACCACGTGCCGGCCTTGGCCTTGAGCGGCATGGGCGCTGTCCCGGCGCGCTTCATGTCGCCGGAAACCGGCTTCTTTGCCTATTTGATTAAGCCCGTTCCCTTCGATAAGCTGAAAGAGTACCTCCTGCGGGCCTACGAGGCATCCCGCCGTGCCAGGCAAGGTTCCATGCCTGGCAACCGCAGCGGTGGCGACGACCGCGAGCACGGCCAGGCGCGGGCCGCCGGTCAGCGGGGCGGTTGACCGCCCCCGGCGATCTTCTTGGACAGCGTGGCCGCCGCACCCCGGGCCATCCGCCAGCCGTGACGCCCGGGGCCGTAGTAATCGGGCAGCAGCCGTACGTACTGGAACCCAAGCCGCTCATACAGCCGCCTGGCAGCGGCATTGTCCTCCGCGACCTCAAGCACGCAGCGCTCGATTCCCAACTGTTCCAGGGTGTCCAGCACCGCCCGCACCAGCTTTTCGCCCAGGCCCTGCCGCCGGTACTCCGGGTCCACGGCGACGCTGTACAGTCTTGCCGATACCCGGCCCCGGTGCTTGCGCACCAGGGCCACCGTCCAGCCGGCCAACGTGCCGGTGCCGCCGCCCATGCGAGCGACGACGGCCACCGAACGGGGCGAGCGGAGCAGGTAGCGCACCTGCTTCGGTTTGATGGCCAGCTCCGGCGGGAACACCCGCTGCTCCAGCGCCGCGATCGCGAACACATCCGCCAGGCTGCCCCGCTCGATGGTCAGCCCGGCCGCCGGTGCATCGACTGCCGCGCCAGGCGGCTCGGGAGCCGCTGTCGGCGCGGGTTCCAGCAGCGGTGCCGGCAGGCTCGACGGGATGTGGACAACGAGGGGCCTTGCCGCCGCCCGCAGCACCCACTTGCGCAGCCGGTACAGCGGCCGGTAGCTCTCCTTGGTCCACGCGAGGCTGGGGATGTCCCAGTCGTCGCCCGCGTTGCACTCCGGGTACGCGTGCCAGTACTGGCGGCAAAACTCGCTGAAGATGTACTGGGCCGCGCCGACGCAGCTCCGTTCGGCTTTCTCGATAACAATGCTCGCCTGGCGCGCCGAGAGGGGCTGGCCCAAGGTGAAACCGACCAGCCGCCCATCGGCCCACAGCACCATGCCGGTCAAGTCCAGAGCGGCGAAGTGCCGCAGCGCCTGCTCGGACGCCTTCAGATCAAGCCGGCGCCGGGCAGCGATGAGGGGGTCGCCCGAGGTGTCGTGCGCTTCCGCCTCGGCGTGCCAGGCGCGCAGCAGGGCGAGGCACTGCGGAACGTGTTCCGGCCGCAGCGGCTCCGTCCAGGCCGTATGCTCCCGCAGAAACCGGTTGCGCAGGTGGCGCTTGCTTTTCAGGTCCTGCCCGGCCAAGTCGATGAGCCGGGCGGTCTCGTAGACGTAGTCGCCGCTCATCGGCGCCGCTTCAAGCCCAAGGCCTTGCATCCGCGCCAACAGCTCGTCGCTGGTATACTCGATCCGGCTGCGGGAGCGGTCGCCCCGGCGGGCGTTGTAGTCGTCCATAATTTCAAAGCAACGCTTGAGGCAGCGGGCGAGATCCCCTTCGCCGATGGGGGGGAAAAGGAGCGTCAGGTCTTCGCCGTTGGCAAACACGCACACGTGACCCTCGATCAGGGCCCACGCGCTCTTGTCGCCGCTCCGCCAGATGAAGGTCTGGGCGAAGGTGTAGTCCGAGACCGGCTGCGCCAGGGAGGCGAAGGCGGCGTCAAACACCGGCTTGTCGACGAGCTCGATGGGCCGCAACCCGTACGTGCGGCATATCTCGTCCATTATGGAGTTTTCGCTCACTTTCACGAATGATGCAGGGCGAGGGAGAGGCCTTAAGGGCGTCCAAGGCCCAGGCAGGGTCGGGGAGACCCGGCGGTTTAAGCGTACCACGCGGCGAGGGCCGCGACAAGGGGGACTTGCGCCTCGTGTGGGCCGTGGCGGGAGACCCGGGGTTGCCAATTCCTAGCGGCGGGGGACCTTGATTCACGCGAAAACTCACGCGAAGATGACGAACCGCCGCAGGAACGCGTCCACGGCCTTCCAGAACGCGGCGATCGTCTCCGGCTTTCGCCAGCCGTGCCCTTCGCCCTCGTAGACGTGGTACTCATGCGGCACGCCCCGGGACCGCAGCGCGGCGACGATCTCGTCCGACTGGCTCTTGGGCACGACCTTGTCGTCGGTGCCCTGGAAGACAGCGATGGGATCCCGGATGCGGTCCGCATGAAACACGGGCGAGCGCTCGCGGTACACGGCCGCGGCCTCAGGCAACGGACCGACCAGAGAATCCTGGTAGTGGGCTTCGAACTTGTGGGTCTCGGCGGCCAGCGTAAACAGGTTGGCCACCCCGAACATGCACAAGCCCGCCCGGAAGAAGCCGGGGTAGTGGATCAGCGCCTGCAGCACCGTGTACCCGCCCGCGCTGGCGCCCATGATGACGAGGCGCTCCCCGTCGGCCAAGCCGGCCTCAGCCACGTAGCGGCCGGCCCCGACCGCATCCTCCACGTCCAGCACGCCCCAGCGCCGCCGCAAGGCGTCCCGGTACGCCCGCCCGTAGCCGGTGCTGCCCCGGTAGTTGACGGCGACGTAGGCGTAGCCGCGGCTGGTAAAAAACTGCGCCCGCGCGTCGAAACCGGGCAAGGCTTGTGACGTCGGCCCGCCGTGGATGTTGATGACCGCCGGCGGCCGCCCGCTGCTGTTGAAACGCGGATTGGCCGGGGGATAGTACAGCCCGTGCACCGTGGTGCCGTCGGGAGCCGTCCACTGGATGGGCCGGGCCTCCGACAGCATCTCCGGCGGCAGCGTCTCCGCCATGCTGCGCCGCAGCACCTGTACCCTCGCATCCAGGCTGGCCGTGTGCAGGCCGGCAGCCGCTCCCGGCAGCTGCAACCGCACGACCCGCGGCGGGATGCGCGGCCCCGACGCGATGCAGGCCAGCTGCACCGCAGATACAGCAGATACACCGGATCCACCGTTCCGATTCGCCGCCGGCCTCACCGGCCCGACGGAAATCTGCTCGAAAACAGCGTAGCCGTCCTCGTTTCCCTTGATCTTGGTGTGCGCCCCGCTCTCCAGGTCAAAGCGCCAGAGGCTGTGGAAGCCCGCCTCATTGCGCACATAGTACAGTGCCCGCGCATCCGGCGACCACCCGTACGTGCGCAAGCCCTGCACCCAGGCGGGGCGGCCGTGCTCGGCGGGAACGTCGGTCACCTGGCGGTGCGCGCCGGTTTCCAGGTTGTAGAGGTAGATCTGCCACCAGCCGGTGGCGTCGGACACGTAGGCGAGCCAGCGGCCGTCAGGGGAGAAAGCGGGCTGG